>DCEE01000064.1:3416-20810 GCA_002316795.1 Synergistaceae bacterium UBA1037 | reverse complement strand
TTGCTAAGTTAGCGCTGCTATAAATCCCAATTGCCGCTACTTGGGAGCCTTCTTGACCAAAGCATTAAGGCTGTCAATAAGGTTTTTTATCCTCTTATCATTAGCCGGTTTCTTAAGTGCCGATGCCGCAGACATATCCCTGCCCCAGTATGCCCTGTTGGCATCCCTGTTCTGGTTGAGAACGGATCCCTCAAACGACATTCCGGCAAAGAGCCCCTTGGACATCGAGTAGCTGTAGATCGAGGCTTTGGCACGCGTGTCTGTAGCAGCGGATGCATCCCTCCCGACAGGGCCTGCGGCTATCGCAACGTCAGCTCCAAGTTTGAAGCTGTTTCCCCCTGTGAAAGCCCTGAGGCCATCCTCATTGGTTATGACAAGAACAAGGCCTACAGACTGTGCACCGATCTGTATACCTATCGATGCGCCCGACAGACTCATGAAGGAGGGTCCGTTCCAGGTGCCGTTTGGGTTCCTGAGAAGGACCAGGCCCTCCCCCACCTGACCGCCTATCATGAGGCCAGCCTTTGTGACGGCAGGGAAAATGGCGACACCCTTTCCTGATTTGATCACATCTGCCATGCTGGATGAGTCATCCTGCGCCGTCATCTCCCGCACAAGTTCGGCAGAGAGCCTGATCCTTCTCTCATGGGCTTTCTCTTCCGCAAAGGCGGATATGCCTGAAGAAAAGATGACTGCTGCTGCCAGGATAAGTATAACCATTTGAGATCTTGGAATTTTCACCATATATATTCCCCCTGTTCATAGTTTTCCATAGAGACACTTACTTTTATACCACAAGTAATGGCATTTGCTATGTAAAAAGCACTATAATATGAGAAGATCAGCGGAGACAAGGCGGTGGCTCAATTATGGAGAACAAGATATTCGCTCCCTGGAGGATGGCATATATCCTCTCAAACTCGGACGACAACGAACAAAAGGAACCCGGATGCATCTTCTGTGAATTTCCAAGAATGAACGACGACGAAAAGAACCTTATCATCCACCGTGGAAAAGAATGTTTTGTCATATTGAATGCCTTCCCCTACAACCCGGGACACTTGATGGTCGTACCCTACCGCCACACCGCAGACATGCCGGGCCTGACAGCAATCGAACTGGCAGAGATGATGTCGCTTTGCCAGACATCGCACAGAGTACTGACAGAGGTGATGAATCCTCATGGGTTCAACCTTGGTATGAACCTCGGAAAAGTTGCTGGTGCCGGGATAGATCAGCACCTTCACATGCATGTCGTGCCCCGCTGGAACGGCGACACCAACTTCATGCCCGTACTTGGAGAAGTCAGGGTCGTATCCGAGGCTCTCAACTCAACATGGAAAAGGCTGAAGGAAAAGTGGCCGAAGTAGATCAGAACCTCATCTTCGTAGCTCCCGCAAAGGAGGTCGACGTTGAGATGACGGTCAAAAGATCCCGTTTTATCGGATCTGTGCGTATCGCTTTAGACCCGGACGGGGCTTCAGAAATGATAAAGAGATTTCCGGAAATATTTCCCAGGGCAAACCACCATTGCTGGGCTTACAGGATCGGGACAGAAAACATCCTGGAACACTGCTCGGATGCAGGAGAACCTGCCGGCACTGCGGGGCGCCCGATTTTAGGCATGTTAAAGAGACATTCTCTCCGGAATACCTTGCTTGTTGTGACCCGATACTTCGGGGGGGTCAAACTCGGGGTGAGGGGACTGATCGACGCTTACGGAGAGACTGCCGAACTTGCGATAAAAGAGGCCGGAACCGTTGAGATGGAATTCAGTCTTTCGCTTGACCTTTCCTGCACCTATGAACACTCAAAAACTCTCATCTCATCACTGAAGAAATGGGGTTTTGGGGAAGACCGGGTCTCTGCCCTGTACGGGGAAAATGTTGAAATGAGCCTCTATGTTCCATGCTCATCGAAAGCAGATATCGCACCCTCTCTTGAAGAGATGCTTTCAAGGGGCCTGCTTCAGAAGCTTGAGTGGGGAAAAGCGCCCTTTCCACGGCCCAGAGTATGACGAGATATCTAACCTGCTGATAAGATCAGAAACTGAACAATTGAAGCAGTGCGATCCCAAAAAGAAGAATATGTCCTTTCCGACCTCTACCTCGCAGCATTTTAAGCCTCTGCCGTATATTTATTAAACAAATCCAAAATAGTCTGGATCAAAAAACTTTCTACTTAAACAGGCAATTTTACCATTGAAACCGAGCGTTCCGGATAACAGAATAACTGATAATGATGAAAGGAGTGATCACATGAAAAAGATACCGGCCATTGCGGTGATCATATCGCTTTTTCTTGCCCTGCCGGCTTTTGCGGAGGTCTGCGCCGCCACACCTCCGGCAGAAGAGCAGAAGGAGGAAAATGGCATTCCCCTTGAATTCAGAAACAACTCAGGGGCTGAGATAAAAGAGATCTTCATATCTGAAACCGCAAGAAATGCCTGGTCCCAAAATCTCCTGAAGGATACTCCTCTCAAAAACGGAGAAGATACGAGCCTTTACATCAGAAGAGAGAATATCCTCGGACTAACGGACATTAAGATAATATACTCCTCGGGCAAAGAGAGGATATGGAAAAAACTCCCGATACTTGAGATATTTGAGATAACTCACAAGAATAATGGAGAACCGGCTTACGAGCGAATAAAACTCGGTGCCTGATAGCAAAAAAGCCCCGCGGCGCGGGGCTTCATCTTTCTTCATTTGCAGATCAGAAAGACACATACCGGGTCCTTACTCTGCGGATCCGGCTTTTTCATAGTACTGCCCCATCAGCTTTTTCCAGTCAACGTCTTCGTCGAGCAGGTTCGGACATGTGCTGTCCGGGTAAAACCATTTCCTGCCCAGTCCCATAAGGATCTGCCACCAGTCGTGCACATCGGGTATCAGGATCTCTCCTTCAGGCCCTATCCTTCTCAGTTCACGGTAGACAAGCGCCACTATTTGGCTTTCATCCATCGCGGCAGTCGTCTTGGCGTAGAACTCGATCGTATAGAAGTACGAGCATGCTCCAAGCTGGTAAAGTATCTCCGTCCACTTTGGCGATATCCTGCCGGTCCTGGCAAGGACCATTTGCTTTTTGCTCCCCGAGCTTTTGTGGTTCACTAAGAAAAGTATCTTATCCGGATCTATATGGCGCAATTCCTCATATTTTGCTATGAGAGCTTCTGCTATAGGTCTGATCCTGTTGTTGCATATTTCGTAATCAAACTCTGGACCGGCTTTTTCCGTCATTTAAACTCCTCCTGTATCGGACCATAGTCCGGCTGAAAAAATAAAACCCGTCAAATTATATCACCTGATAATTTAAGATCATCCTAAAAAAGCCGATTTTGGAATTGATTTGTATTAAAAATGTGTTTTAAGTAATTGACTAAATTTGACCTATAATATTTTCGGGATCTTTTGCAAGGCTTAAGGATCCTGTCGTCTCCCATTTATAACTTCTGAAAAATCAGCCCGCAAAAAGAACGGGGCGCTTACCTCCGTAAGGGGTAAGCGTCCCGCGCATCTTTCCTTATGCAGCAGACAATAAGGTTCAGTCTGTGTCAGGCCTGCTTTGAGCCTTACCCTTCCTCAGGAAGGTAGGTTCGTCGAGCTCATCCGCGGCTGCCCTGGAAAAAGCTTCTGTTTCCTGCACCACATCTTCCTTCTGTTCCAGCCATGAGGGGCCTCTTCTTATCTCAGCCGCTGGAGCTGTTTCAGTTTCTTTTTTTTCTTCTGCAGCATTTGTAACGGATCCTTGCCGGACAGGCCTTTGCTGTTCATTTTTGAAGATGGGTCTCTGGGATGTTGAGTGTGATCCGCCGCGGGAGCTGCTGTTTTCAAAGTGGTCTTCTTCAAAGCCTGTTGCAACGATGACTATCTCCACGCTGCCCTCCATGTCGCTGTCCTCAGCGCATCCCCAGACAAAGGTAGCATCTTCGGAGATGATCTCTTCGATATATGCGGCAGCCTGCTGGATTTCGAATATCCCAAGATCCTCGCCGCATGTGATGTTCATAAGTACCCCCTTGGCTCCATGCATCGAGCATTCCATCAACGGGCTCTCCAGGGCTTCCCTGAGGGCGTTTTCGATCCTGTTTTCGCCCTTCGCACACCCCACACCCATAACGGCTATGCCGGCGTGCTTCATTACGGCCTTTAGGTCTGCAAAATCCACATTGACCATCCCTGGCCTTGTAACAAGGTCTGTGACACCCTGCACCGCCTGTCTCAGAACTTCGTCTACCATGGAGAAGGATTCGCTCAGCGGAGTCTCTTTACGGCAGATCTGGAGAAGCCTGTCGTTGGGCACTACTATGAGTGCGTCGACACACTTGCGGAGTTTGGCTATACCCTCTTCTGCGTATCGCATCCTCCTGGCTCCCTCAAACATAAAGGGCTTGGTGACCACTGCTACGGTAAGAATGCCCATTTCCTTCGCTGTCTGGGCAATTATCGGAATGGCTCCTGTACCAGTGCCTCCTCCCATGCCGGCAGTCAGGTATACCATGTCAGAGCCTCTGAGATACTCCCTGATCTCAGCGAGTGACTCCTTTGCCGCCTGTTCGCCTATTTGGGGCAGGGCGCCCGCTCCCAGTCCCTTTGTGACCCTCTCGCCGAGAACTATCTTGTTTTGGCTGAGGGACATGTCAAGACTTCTGATGTCCGTGTTGACAGCAAGGATATCCACACCTTCTATTCCCTTGCTTATAATGTGGTTGAGGGCGTTTCCTCCCCCTCCTCCTACAGCTATGACCTTTATGGATTCTCTGCGGGCAGGTTCAGATCTATTTTGTGCAGAAGGAGCATTAGTCTTCGATGTCCCTTCGGATTCATCGGGATACGGATAGCAAAGCTCTTTTGCAGGTATACTCAATTGTCCACCACTCCCGTTTATTGTTGATGTATAATCAGAACATTTCCAACACCATTATACAACAGAGGAGGGAGGGACGGTTGGAATTAAACGAAGGAAAATCTAAAAGAAAGGATATCATTCAGGGCGACCGTGCAGCTTTTATTTTTTTCATGGCGGTTTTTGCTTTCCTTGCATGGCAGGTCACCCATCCGCTGATGATGGCACTTATATGGGCGGGAATGCTCTCCTTCATCGTTCAACCGGTCTACCGCTATTTAACAGACCTTTCAGACGGGCAATTCAGGAACATTTCTGCCGCTGCGGCACTCTGCCTGATAGCAGTCCTCTTCATAATACCGCTGATATATATAATTGCCTCCCTTGGAGCCGAGATCTCAAAAATCATAGGGACAATGACGGACTTCATGTCCAGAAACGAGATCAGCCAGACAAGGGATCTTGTTGAACTTATCCCGGAGTGGTTCCCCGACTGGTTAAAGGACTACCTCAAAGATTTTCTTCTTGATTCAGGCTCTGTAAGGGATTTTGTTCAGAAAACGGCACAGTGGGTGGGCGGATATCTTACCAACATTTCAAAAAAGCTGATCCACGGTGCCTCTTCGATCCTTATAGAAATGCTGCTGGTCATGATGGTCTCCTTCTTCTTCATCAGGGACGGGGCCGGCATCGTTGAATACATAAAAAGTGTAACGCCCCTTTCTGAAGATGAGAGGACCATGTTCTTCTCCCGGACGAAAAAGCTTCTCAATTCGGTCATCTTCGGCATATTGCTGACAGTAGCCATCCAGGCGGTGCTTGGGGGCATCGGATGGTGGTTCGTAGGGCTGGGCAGCCCGGCCTTCTTCGGCATGCTGATGTTCTTTTTCGGTATGTTTCCTGCCGGGACCTCAGTGGTCTGGATACCCGGAGGGATATACCTGATCCTTTCAGGCGACGTTAAGGGAGGCATCGCCCTTCTGGCATGGGGAGCCGCAGTGGTCGGAACGGTGGACAACCTGCTCCGTCCTTTCCTGATAAGCGGAGGCAAGGGGAAAGGCGAGGAGATCCCGACACTGCTGGTCATACTTGGGCTCTTCGGAGGAGTCATCAAGTGGGGGTTTCTGGGGATCTTTCTCGGACCGCTTATATTAGTGCTCTTTATCCTGATCTTCGATCTATACCGATCTCGCTGCTGCCTGAAAAAAAGTGAGGATACCCTGTCATGACCACAGATATCAGCACTTTGGCAACCGCCGCTTCCATTGCCATGGATGCCTTCTCCGTCTCAGTATGCATGGGCATATGCCACGGAAAACTGGACAGGCGTGACGCACTTACCCTCGGGGGAGCTTTCGGGATCTCGCAGTTTGGGATGCCGCTGCTTGGCGCCCTGATCGCAGCCAACATTACGGGACTTCTCAACAGCTGGGCACCGTGGATAGGAGCGGCACTTATAGTATGGGTCGCATTGAACATGATAAGGGAGGCATATCTCGGTAAGGACAGGACAAAATCCTGCATGAACATAACACCGGCCAACGTCCTTATCCTGGCGTTCGCCACCTCCATCGATGCACTGATAGTTGGATTCTCGATAAAAAGCTCCGGCGGGTCGGCGCTGCTTCTTGCCGTCGCTGCCGGAGCCATAACTTTCCTGCTCTCCTTCTACGGAGCGCTCGGAGGGAAAAAACTCGGTGAAAAAATCGGCTCCTACGCCGAATATTCCGGCGGTGCCGTGCTTATCCTCGTAGCCATAAACATCCTTTTCAAAGGCTAAGAACGGAGAACGGCTTATACTTCTATAAGCTCGTAGATCCTTGTGCCTATCCCAAGCTTCTCACAGTGCTCAAGCGTAGTCTGCCAGTGGGTGTCGGGATGGATAGTATGGAAATGATCCTCTTTTTTGCACCCTTTGATCTTTTCTTCCAAAATACTCCCCGAAACAACAGGCGCTTTCATAACAGCTTCAGCACAGGCCTGGTCCAGAGCTACAGGGTCCTTCGAAGCGAATATCCCGACATCGGAGACCACTGGAAGATCGTTTTCAACATGGCAGTCGCAGAAAGGAGAGACATCTATGACAAAGCTTATATGGAACTGCGGTCTGCCGTTAAGCACGGCCTTTGCATATTCAGCCATCTTTCTGCACATGGTCTCGTTTGATTCATAATCTGTCGGACTTATGGCATCAAAAGGGCAAAGTGACAGGCAGCGTCCACACCCTACACATTTCAGCTTTTCTATCACGGCCTTACCGTTGCCGTCAAAGGTTATAGCATCGTGGGCGCAACCGCTTATACACTTCCTGCATGATCTGCATCTGGATGGCTTGACTTTCAATTTGCCTGTACTGTGCATCTCCATCTTCCCGGCTCTTGAGCCCGAACCCATGCCGATATTTTTGATAGACCCTCCGAAGCCGCTCTGTTCATGTCCCTTGAAGTGCGTCATTGATATGATGATATCAGCATCCATGACGGCTCTGCCGATCCTGGCCTCTTTTACGAATTCCCCGCCCGGTACAGGCACAATAGATTCGTCAGACCCCTTAAGCCCGTCGGCTATTATCACCTGACACCCTGTGCAGAAAGGATTGTAGCCATTCTCATAAGCAGAATCGAGGTGTTCAAGAGCATCCTTCCTCCGCCCTGCATATAGTGTATTGCAGTCCGTAAGAAAGGGCTTTCCCCCCAACTCTTTGATCATATCTGCCACTACTTTCGAAAAATTGGGCCTCAGATAAGCCAGGTTTCCGGGTTCACCAAGGTGGAGCTTGATCGCGGCGTACTGCTTTATGAAGTCGATATCCCCGATTCCCGCACATCTGACAAGTCTGTCCAGTTTTTGAAGGATATTCCTGTCTGGTGTAGTTCTGAGATTTGTAAAATAGACCCTCGATCTTTCCATGTTTATCAGTGTTCCTTTCCATTCTGATTCTTTCTGTCTTTCATTTTGCCGGCTCGCTAAAGACAGAGACGGATATACCATATGTCTGTCTGACATTGCATAGTATACCAATTTATATATAGACATAGGTCCTTTTTTTGCGCGATTACCCGACCGTGCTCCCGATCATGGATCAGACAGATATTGGAATTATTTGGTCAAAATTAGTCTATTCTTATATACTCATTTTTAAGCCCCCTGGTCCTTTTTTCATCAATTCTTCCTTAACAACATTATGATGGAAACACGAGCCGACCGATTTTAAAAACCCCCATTCTGACATCTTAACAGAGAAAAAGGGAGAAAATTGATATAGAATAGATCAAAGAGATAATAAAGGAGGCAGAGATCCATGGTCTTGAAAAATACTGCAGAACCTCTGAGACGCGAGAGACTCGGCGGATGCGGCGCAGGAGCCGCCGATACTTTCCCCGTTGCGATCCCGGACCAGGAAGGTGCTTTTATTATGTCAACGAGACTGGAGCTCGACCCCGGAGCTTCTGTAGGCTATCACAGGCACGAAGGGACTGAGGAAGTATATTTCATCATGTCCGGGAAGGGACTTTACACTGAAGAGGGAGAAGCGTGTCAGGCCTTTCCGGGGGATGTCTTTCTATGCAGAGAGGGGCTATCTCACGGGATACTGAACACGGGCAGTGAAAAGCTTGTCCTGTGTGCCGCAATAGCAAAATGCGGCAAATAAAATAAAGGAACTGCCGGGATCTTTGTCGGGCGAAATAACGCTCTGATCCCGGCCGTTTTTATTTGGCTTTATTGCCAATAAGCTGCCAGCATTTCAGGAGAGAGGAATCGAGTCTGACAATTGAAGGCAGCATCAGGTCGAATTCGTCCATCTCCCATACCATGCCGTTTTTCACTGCCGGGATATCTTTGAACCTTAAGTCTTTTATGATCTCCTCCTTAGAGACGGAGACCACGCCCCTCCTTATATTCCTGAGGGTTATTATGACTTCTGCGTCCTTTCCCTCTGAAGCAAGTTTTTGCGGGCCGTAAAATATATACCACGGAAAATCCTTGATTTTGGTTCCTCCTGCGTCAGTCATGACCCTGGCTCCGGTCGAACCGATAAGCCTGGCTCCCCATGAATCGGCTGCGCATGTTGAAAAGTCGGCGCCGGCAACGACAAAGACCTTCATGCTTTTAGTCTTAGCGGATCTTATCTCACTTTTATACAGGGACTTTTCCGACAGTAAAAGTGTCTGTGCTGCCTCTTTTGATCTTCCGGAAAGAGCGCCGATCTTTTCAAGGTACTGCGCCAGTACGGCCCATTTGGGCCTGTTCAGCGCAGCATACTTAATTCCGGCCTTATCCAGGTCTTTCATAAGGTCCATGTTTTTCCTTGCCCAATCCGCATCTGCTATCACTATATCGGGTTTCAGACCCGCGATCTGCTCTGCTGAGGGGATCCTTGAGAGTCTTGGTATGTTTTTGAGGACCCATCTGCTGTCAGCTGAAAAATTAACTCCGACAAGCTGGCGAACCGCCCTGATCGCGACAAGGTTTTCTGTATGAGCATCGCTTAATGACACTATCCTGACCGCAGGACGGGGAAGCTCAACATTCCTCTGAAGATCATCTATGACTGCAAGCGGTTTTGAGGCCCAGGATATTTCACAGCTGATCAAAATAAAGATAAAGGTCAAAGCAAAGAAAAATATACCTGATTTGTTCTTGGTGGTCTGTGAAATTTGACTTTGAACCACATTTTCACCTCCTTAACAACAATGTTATCCACTTTTTGTGGATATTTTTGTGACCAACTCTGTTTTCTCAGCCTATAATGCCCCTATTTTCATTTTTTGTTTGATAGAAAACGTGGACAACCCAAGAAAATTTATCTACATTTATGTAAATTATCATTAAATGTAAGTATTTATGGGATCAGGAACAATTCCCGGACATATTTTATTCCAAATATATAAAAATAGGGAAGGCGTGTGCCCTCCCTATTTTGTAACTGTTATCCTTCAGGCCGGGAATGTTTTTATCCTACCTCTATATCCGCCGAAGATTCCCAAAGCCCGTGTATGTTGCAGTAGCTCTGGACGATCAGCGTCCCCGACTTCGCAAGCTTGATCACCGCACAGCTGCTTGGTTCCGTCATTGCAGGACCGGGCGCTGCCGGATCCATTGCTGCTGCGTGTGCCGTATAGTCAAACTTTGCAAGCTCGATCACAAATTTACCGTCAGCCGGTTTGTAAAAGAGCTGTATCCAGCTTATGAAGTGCTCTGGCTTATTCGGATGAGGAATCTCTTTTCCGACTGAAACGCAAACTTTGAATGGCTCGCCCGCTTTAACTTTTGCCGGAGCCTCTATTACCGGTACATGTTTTTCTCCTTTGAAGTCTCCGCTCTGGATCAAATCACCGAGTTTCATTAAAAACGCCCCCATTTCTCTTTTTTTTACTTACTTTGATGATATTTTCATATTTTTATATCTTAGTTGATTGTCAGCTACAATCCGCATTTTTACTGCATTCTGCATGACTGTTCAAATCGCTGCCGAAACAACAAAAAACAGATGTGGTCATTTCTTCCTCAAATTCCGTCTTTCAATCACCGTTTTTAATTTCGCCAGGCTTTCTGCAAGTTCTTCGTCTTTGACTTCAGGGCTTATCTCCTGAATGTTTTTTTGGAGGCTGGCTTCTGAGATCAGAACAGGCGGGCGCCTGAGGTGGTCGGGTAGTGGGTCTTTGGCGGAAGACAGTCTTTTCACCTTTCCAACCTTTATCTCCAGCCTGACCTCCTTTACCTCCAAATATCTGCTGACAGACCTTGAAATAATGGGTTTCCTGGACATCAGGGCCGGCAGGACGCCGGGGGAATCCACGTGTACAGAGATGACTGGACCCTCATCAGAGAACTCGCAGGATACCGGAGCGCTTCTTTCCGCAGCAGCCGCCCCAACGACTTCATGCCAGTGGCTTTCAAGCTCAGCTAGTTTCATACAGAGCTTCAGGCTGTAAGGGACGTTGTTTTTGAGGGCCTCTTCGGTATTTTTTATATCAGCCATTCGAAATACTCTCCCCGGACCTTCTCCTGCTCTCGACAGCTACCCACAAAAGCTGTATGTCCGTCGGAGGGATACCTGATATTCTGGATGCCTGTCCCAGGGTGCCGGGCATGAACTTTATCAGCTTCTGCCTCCCTTCGGCAGAGAGGCCGTGTACCTGTGCAAAATCAAAATTCTCAGGAAATTTGAGAATTTCCATCCGTCGGAATTTTTCCACCTGGCGCATCTGCCTGTCGATATAGCCCTCATACTTGACGGAGACGGATATCCTCTCTCCCAGTTCCTTTTCAAACGATGATGAGGCAATATTCGAAAAAACTTCCCAACCTATTTCAGGCCTCCTGAGAAGTTCTATTGCGGGCATGGTTTCGTCAATTGGCGAAGACCCTGCACCCCGCAGGATCCGGTTGACCTCTTCCGTTGCATGGATCCTGGTCTTCAGTATCCTTTCAGTCTCTTCTTCAATACGTTTCCATCTGTCCTGAAGTATGTTCCACTCTTCATCTTTCAGAAGGCCTATTTCCCTGCCTGTCTGAGAGAGCCTGGCGTCGGCGTTGTCGTGACGAAGCAGGAGCCTGTACTCGCACCTGCTTGTCAGCATCCTGTAAGGCTCCTTAGTTCCCTTGGTCACAAGGTCATCAATGAGGACCCCAATGTAGGCCTGATCTCTCCTCAGCACCAGGGGCCCAAGGCCTTTTACCTTCAGTGCCGCGTTGATCCCGGCCATAAGCCCCTGGGCTCCGGCTTCTTCGTATCCTGAAGTGCCGTTTATCTGTCCCGCCAGGAAAAGGCCGGAGATCTTTTTGGTTTCAAGCCAGGGATAGAGCTGGGTGGGATCAACGAAATCATACTCTATGGCATATCCGGGCCTCAATATGTGGGCAGATCCGCACCCCCTCAGGGTCCTGACTGATTCAAACTGGGCCTCAAGGCACATCGATGTAGAAAAATTCTGCATATAGACCTCACGGCCTTCAGGATTTATGGGTTCAAGAAAAACGGGATGAGTATCCTTTTCCGGGAACCTGATGACCTTGTCGTCTATAGAAGGGCAATATCTCGGCCCTTCTGAGTCTAGGGTGCCTTGTACAAGGGGAGAGAGATCAAAGTACTTTCTCATTACCTCATGCGTATCCGCATTGGTCCTCGTAAGAGCGCAAATAATGCCCTGGTAGATCCTTTTCGGTCCGAAATGAGAAAATGATTCCGGCTCCCGAATGCTCTCCTGTCGGTCAAGCATATCCCAGTCTACGGAATCCGCAAGCAGTCTCGGGGTAGTATCCGTCCTGAGCCTGCCTGTCTTCAGGCCGTTCATTCTTATGCTCTTTGAGAGACCGGAGGCAGAGACCATACCCAGGGGCCCCGATTTATAAGAGGTGAGCCCTATATGTATCCTGGCGGCAAGATATGTTCCTGTCGCTATAATGACTGTCTTTGAAAGAAACGTCTGCCCTGTTCTTATCCTGACACCGGTGATTTTTCCATTTTCGGCCAGAAGGTCAGTGGCCATTGCCTGATGGACTTCAAGGTTTGGGCAGGTCAGAATAGCCTTCCTGTAATGGTTACCATATTTTACCGGGTCACATTGTGCCCTTAAGGTCCTTACCGCCGGTCCTTTGGAGGTATTAAGCCATCTGAGATGGTGAGTGGAGCTGTCGGCTGCTTTGGCCATCTCACCGCCCAGCGCGTCTATCTCTCTGACCAGATGGCCTTTTGCGGGGCCGCCTATCGAAGGGTTGCACGGCATCATGGCTGTGTTGTCCAGATAGAGGTTAAGCATGAGCACCCTGGATCCCATACGTGCGGCTGAAAGCGCTGCCTCGCAGCCTGCGTGACCTCCTCCGACAACTATTACGTCATACACATCTTCAATCTTCATTGATAGTTTCAACTCTCCCTGAGTCTATACCGTAAATCCTGCCCGGAAAACTTTCAGCAAAGGGCTCCGCAGTGGAGGCAAAAACCTGCGTATTTTTCTCTGTCAGAGCACAAAACAGGATGTTCCTGCCGTCTGAATCAAGTTCCGCTGTTATCTCGTCAAGAAGGAGCACCGGGTTTTTGCCAAGCTTCCTCCTGACCCCTTCGGCTGCTGCCAGTATCAGTGCTATCGCTGTGCGCCTTCTGAAGCCTCTGCTCAAGGAAAGCGCAGCAGGCGCGCCGTTGGCCCTTATCAAGATATCGTCCCTGTGAGGTCCGACCATAGGAACTTTCATGGCCTCTTCCCTTGATTTGTTTAGTCTCAGAGAAGACCTGAAATCCTCTTCGGGAACTGGCAAAGTACCCGCTCCCCCCCTCAAAAGGCTTATATCGGTAGGACAGGGCAGGAGTCCGCACATATCATTCATTGACTCTGAGATCATTGTGAGAGCCTCTTCCCGCATCTTCCACACCCATGACGCGAGAGGAAGGAGCGCTCTGTCTATAAGTTCTGTCCGCCCTCCGTTCCTGAGGATCGCCGTCTTCTGCCTGATCCCTCTCCTATAATCATTTAGCCTTGATGCATAAACCGGGACTATGAGTGCAAGGACCATATCCATCAACCTTCTCCTGAAGGAAGCCGGCCCTTCTATTATCGACATATCATTAGGCAGGAAGGAGAGTACAGGGATCTTCCACCTGAGTTCTGTTGCTGTGATGGACCTTTCATCGATCCTGACCGTATATCTTGATGAGATCTTGACCTTTATTATCTCTCCGTTTTCGTCATCAAGCTGACCTGTAAGCTGTACCTCCGAGGACCCGCTGTTCCATGTCGGAAGAGAGGATGATCTTGTGCCCCGTTCAAGCGGACCCCACCCTGAAACAATGTTTATGCCCTCAAGTATGTTGGTCTTGCCTGAGCCGTTCGGACCCGTAAGTAAATTCAACCCCGGGGACCACTTAATCTCCCGGGGTTCAATATTTCTGAAATTGTTGAACCTTACCCTGCTATATCCCATCTCCGGAATCCGGTTCAATATCACCCATATTAAGCTCATCTTCAGTGAGGTTGATAGGAGCTATCAAACAGATGAATTTTTCACTGTCGGCCCTTCTGACTACCATATGTCCAGACGAGCCGTTGAAAGAAAGCCTTACCTGGGGATCCCTCAGAACTTTAAGTGCTTCCATAAAAAACTTTGAATTTACTGCTATCCTGAGGTCTTCTCCCGAAATATCAGCATAAATCTCTTCTTTGGCATTTCCGAAATCAGGGGCCCTTCCCCGCATGACGAACCTGTTTTCCTTTGCTACGTCGAGAATGACCATTCTGTTGTAATCTTTTACTATCACATCGACCCTTTCCAGTGCAGAGATTAGATCTCCCCTGTCAAGGACTGCAGTCGTCAGATGGTTTTTGGGGAGGATCTTTTCGTAAGCAGGGAAGTGCGATTCGACCCTTCTCACTGTAAATTCAACATTGTCAGCCCTGAAATAAAACTGAGCGTCATCATAAAGTATCTCCACCATATACTCCGGGTTCAGGGAAGCAAGGATCCTCTGTATCTCCTTGATACCCTTCATAGGCAGAAGGGCGCTGTCGGAGTCCACACTTTCGCTTACAGCCGAACCGGAGAGGGCAAGCCTCCTTGTATCGGTAGAAACTATATTCAGACGTCCGCTGGATATCTGGAAATTAGCCGAAGAAAGATAAAGAGGAAATTCCTCTCCTGACGAAGCTGCCAGTGTACCCTCTTCAATTACCTCCGCGAGTTCTCCGACAGAAAGCTTACAAAAAAGTTCCGCACCTGCAGATGTAGGCAACGAAGGAAATTCCCTTACCGGATATGTGCTGAAGTTATATTTGCTCCTGCCGGCCTTAAGTATTACCTTACCGTCGGATACAGTAAGGTTAAATTCCTCTCCGGGCGATTTCTTAAAGAGCTCACTGACTATTTTTACAGGAAATACCGCTTCTCCCGGTTCAAGGACGTTAACACCGGATGCAGAGCAAATTATAGAAGTTCTTATATCTGTTGCCTGAAGCGTTACCTTATCCCTATCCGCTTTTACAAGAACAGATGAAAGGATACTCATTGAGCTGGAACTAGAAGTACTTCTTTCAGCAAGTCCCCAGCTCTGGAGGAATAATTTTTTGTTTATCAAAAGTTTCATTAGGATGACCTCCTGCTCTTATCTATATAATATCAAAAAAAGTAATAGGCGTAGTAGAGGCTGTGGATTTGTTGAAAATGCCGTAAAACGCTTGCAGTCATTGATTTAATTCTGTGGACAAAAATTGAGGCAGAAACTTGATCCATCCACACTATACACAAAAAAGCGACAGCAAGAGCAAAATTATATTTTAATCGCAAAAATATACACGAAAAAAAACTTGAATCTACAGCTTGCTTACAACATTATCCACAAAAGAACGTACACGCAGATCATTTTTCAGAAGTTCTTCAACTTTTTTACATGCGTGGATAACGGTCGTGTGATCCTTCTTGTTGAATGCGTAGCCTATCTGTTGAAGGCTTTCTCCGGTCCTGTTTCTTGCCAGATACATTGCCACCTGCCTAGCCAGGGCAAGATCTGCGGTCCTTTTCGGAGACAGAAGATCGTCTGTGGAGATGCCGAAGGTCTCCGCCACCAGCTGCTGGATAAGCCCGATATTGACAGGACCGGAACGCGTATCATGCAGGAGGTCTTTCAGCCACACAGATACGTTCTCCATAGTCATCGGGTCCGAGTTGAACTCAGAACAAGCGACTATCCTGTTGAGTGCGCCTTCAAGTTCCCTTATGTTGCTGGGGATGTTCTGGGCAATAAAAAGAATGATGTCATCCGGTATCTTATAATTTTTAATTTCTGCCTTCTTCTGGAGTATCGCAACTCTTGTCTCAAGATCCGGCGGCTGTATGTCGGTGACAAGACCCCACTCAAAACGGGAAACAAGTCTGTCCTCCACTCCCTGTATATCTCTGGGAGGCCTGTCTGAACTTATAATTACCTGTTTTTTTGAATTGTGGAGGGCATTGAATGTGTGGAATACTTCCTCCTGGGTCTGTTCCTTGCCCGCTATGAACTGTATGTCGTCGATCATCAGGACATCAAGTTCCCTGTAGCGTGACCTGAATTCATTGTTTGTGTTATTTCTTATGGATGTGATAAGGTCGTTTGTAAATTTTTCAGCACTCACATAAAGGACCTTTGTATTCGGCTGGGTCTTTTCAGTGTGGTGTCCTATCGCATGCATCAAATGCGTCTTGCCCAGACCAACCTTTCCCCAAATAAAGAGGGGATTATAGGCTATTCCGGGTGATTCCGCCACCGCAAGGCATGCCGCGTGAGGCAGCCTGTTCGATTTTCCGACTACAAAGGATGAAAAGACGTAATTTGGATTAAGTCCGTTCCTGCTGAGCGAAAGCTTAGCGGGCGCAGCCGCAGCAACAGCCCTTCCGGCAGCGCCGATGTCCTCCTTTATCTCCTGGCTGACCTCTATCTCGATGCCTGAACCAAATCCGGTCTCAGACAGAAGACCTTTCATGTCATCAAGAAAGCGGGATTTGATCTGTTCTTTGGCAAACGGGGTGGGAACATCCAAGACAAGTATCCCCTCCTTTATTGAAACGGGAAGGCATGTGTCAAGATATGTTTTAATGGCGCTGTCAGTGCCGGAAATAGCTTCTACACAGTGAGTCTTGAATTCGTTCCACAAAATATCCAGATCTTTGGTCATCAATATTCACCCCGAGGGACAGATAATTACGAAGGAAGTCTGTCCGAACAATTGTATCATGAAGATCTCTCTCTGAGAAAATCAAAAAACTATTTAAATCCACATTACATATACACATATCCACAAACAATGGCTGATGTTTTGTGGAATAAGCAAAACTGCAGAACTATAGCACAAGCGTAAAATATAACAAAGTCAATATAAACTGACCATAAATGACCATTAAGATTTTCAAAGCGTGGATAATCTCTGCCCACTCAAGGCTGTTTTGTGGATATGATGATACTAATATGTAAACAAACGCTGATTTTGGGAACAACCATATCAGAGAGTCCGGTTTGTGATTTCTGTGAACAACCGCGGAGGAAGCCGAAAGACAAACCAGGCCTCACTTTATCCACATGATGTGGATAGAAAATGTGTGTATGTTGGCAATAATTCAGAAAATAATAATTTGGATCAAGAAAAACACAATTCATAGACGGAACGAAAACAATATTGCAGATCCTGACACCGAACACCATAAGTATTATTGGACGATATCTGATTTTTGTCTGTGGGTATCCAACAGATAGTAGCGGCAACAAGTATTTAGAGGTCACATCCGGTTTTTATTCAGTCAAAAAACCACAACAGAGTATATAGGCTTAGACTTTATTTGACTATTTCATAAAATCAAAATGCTCCGCCAGATCGCCGGCAGAGCATTTTATTTGTTTATGCGTATTCAGGAGCATTTTATTTATTTTTGTTTTTCCCAGTGCCATGTCTTTCCGCCTTTAAATTCCTTTGGTTTTCCGGTCATTATTGCTGACTTTTCAGTCATGATGATCTTTTCAAATGTGACGGGGAAGGGAATGTCTTTAAATTCAATCAAAGGATTTATCCTCGAAAGGATCATATT
>DCEE01000064.1:0-3206 GCA_002316795.1 Synergistaceae bacterium UBA1037 | reverse complement strand
ACCGCTTCATTTCGCAGAGCAAGGATCCCCTTGGCAGATATGGGAAGCTCAACGTCAACTATGATTTTGGTCCTGAATCTGCCTGCTGCCGTGAAGCCGTTCCTTCCGAAATCAAACTCCAGATCTGAAAAACCTTCAGGATTCTCATTCTTCCGGAAGTACTCATTTACATCTTTTTCAGCGAGAATTGCCTCTCCCGTCGAATTCTTGATCATTGCCGCCAGCCGGGCCGCTTCGCTGTCGGAGGATATCCCGGCAGAGCCGGATTTTAGTTCGGCCAGGAGCCTCATCTTTTCGATCTTTATGCCGTCTATCTCTCCTCCGTCAATTTCTATCCATGCTTCAGGAGCCTCTTTTCTTATGCGGACTGCGGCTCTTTCAGGCTTGAAGACGGAGATAAGCGAATTCCCCATTGTCGCTGCAAGAGCTGCTTCGTCGGATGCCTCGCTTGGACAGACAAAGAACAAAAAGACAAAACAGAGGAGCGAAATGGGAAGGACAGTTTTTTTCATATAAGATGCACCCCACAAGAATTGATTTGATATTATAGATTCTAGCCTTTAGTTCAAAATAGTCTACGCAATATCCAAGATGTTTTCTTTTTCTTTTCTTTGAATTATCATTGAATATACTGTGATTTATTTAAAAGGCCATAACGTGGATCAAGCAATGGCGGAAGGAATTAAAATGACAACACTCCAGCTCTTTTTTTTCTTTTTTAAGATCAGCACGGTCACATTCGGTGGCGGAATAGTAATTCTGGGTATGGTCAAGCTGGGCCTGGCAGACAGGGATGACATAACTGAAAGCGAGTTCTCTGACATGCTTAGCCTTGCCGCTTCGGTACCGGGCCCTTTGGCTGTATCCATAGCATGGCTGCTGGGCAGGCATTACAGGGGACTTAAAGGAAGCTTGGCAGCAGTGGCAGGAGCCGTCCTTCCGCCCTTTCTTATCGTCCTTGCCCTGTCTCCGGTGATAATGAAGTATTCTGACGACCCGCGGGTCCAGGGTTTTTTCAAAGGCGTACTGGCCGGGACCGGAGCTATCATCACAATGGTAGTATCTGACAATGTCAGATCCACTCTTATATCCGGCTGGTGGAACCTCGTTCCTTTTGCCGTCGTAGTTGTCCTCATCGGACTTTTTGGAGCCCATCCCCTTATTTCCATGCTGGCGGCCTTTTCTCTTCAGCTGTTGAAGGAGAGGCTGACAGTGAGATGAAAGTTCTTCTCGACCTGGCTTTATCGTTTTCGCAGATCGCTGCCGGTGCTTTCGGCGGTGGGCTTTCGACGCTCCCCCTGATCGAATACCAGCTTGTAAAGGCTACAGGATGGCTCACTGAATCCCAGTTCAACCAGGTACTTGCCCTTTCCCAGGTCACTCCAGGCCCCATCGCGATCAATGCGGCAACATTCGTAGGATACCAGCAGGCAGGGATCCCAGGGTCCGCCGTCTCTACCCTGTCCGTAGTGACAGTACCCATCCTGATCTTGTGTGCTCTTCTGTTTCTTCTTAATAAAGCCGATGCCGACAAAGGCAGGATATTTAAAGACCTTATCCGTCCCATAGTTGCGGGCCTTCTGGCACTTTCTCTTGTTTCTCCGCTTACAGCTACGGCCCAAAACGGTTTTGCGGCGATATCGATGCTCATTTTAGGAATAGTCCTCTTCCGTTTTTGCGAATTTTTTAAAAAATATCCTCCCGCACTGCTTGTTATTTTTGGTGTAATTGGTGCGTTCCTATTTTCCTGAAATATTAAAATGCTGCGAAACAGGCATCAAAAACTGTTACATGAATAATAATTCACAAATACTGTGATATTTTATCTGTTAAGGCTCCTTTTCATTAAAAAAACACGGGATTGGCACATAAACAGAAATATCAGTCTTGCTCATATCATGACAGGTGAGATTGACTAAAAAGCCTGTTTGATGTAACTTGTTATCGTGATTCTCCGGTTTTTCAGTTAACCGTGCAAATGGTACAGCCGGACGAATTTGAAATATTAGGTTTTGAAATTTTGAAAATAATCGGACAATTACAGTTTTACTCTGGTGTACAGGAAAGGAGGGCTGTAAAAAGGTCAACTTAAGTAAAGTTTTTATTCAGGGCTTTGATCACTCAATGGCATCAAAAGTCATCATCGGACAACAAGAAATAGAAACTTGAAGGGAGAGTATTTTTGATGAAGAAATTTGCAATTATCCTCGCAGTAATGTTTCTGTTCGTAGCAGCAGTAGGCCCGGCAACAGCAGCTCCCATCGTTTTCCGCTTCGCAGGACAGTCGCCCCCCGACCACATGGCCACAAAGACGATGAACGACATGGCCAAAGAGATCGCCCAGAAGACCAACGGCCGCGTCGAGATCAAGGTATATCCCGCGAACCAGCTCGGCAACTATTCACTAGTTATGGAAGAGATGATCCGCGGAACGATCGACATGTCCCTTATGTCGATAGCCAGCGAATTTGACCCCCGCCTTGAGCTCGTTTACGTCAACGGGTTTATAAGCGGTTACGAGGATGCGAAGAAGGTCTTCGTTCCCGGAGCATGGCTGCCCAACAAACTGAATGAACTTTCCTCAGCCCTCGGAGTAAGGCTGATCGGATCCTACATCGAAGGAATGATCGGTATCGGATCAACGAAGCCCCTCAAAGAACCCCTCAACCCGAAGGTCGATAAGGGTGTTCTCGCAAGGGTCCCGAACATGGACGTCTACACGCTCGGAGCGAAGGCAATGGGCTTCCGCCCCATCACCATCCCCTATTCAGATGTCTACCAGTCAATGCAGACCGGCGTCTGCGACGCGGTTGACGGCTACCCGGTAGCAGCAGCTTACACGATCCTCGGCGATGTCCTTAAGTACTGGTATCACACCAACTACTCAATGGAATACCTTGCGATCATGGTCAGCGACAAATCATGGAAAAAGCTTACCCCGGAAGACCAGAAGGTTTTCCAGGAAGTAGCGAAAAAATACACACTTCTCTCAATCGACAACGCGAAGGCTGAAGACAACAAGTACATGGGCCTGATGGAGAAGAAGGGCATAAAGGTCTTCAAGTACACCGAAGCTGAACTCAAACCGATCAAGGAAGCATGCATCACCACATGGACAGAACTTGGCAAGCGCGGTATGACAGAAGAGCTCATGAAGGAATTTAAAAAGCATCTCGGCAACCTGTAAAATTTTTTAATGTTTATAA
>DCEE01000055.1 GCA_002316795.1 Synergistaceae bacterium UBA1037 | reverse complement strand
GCGATGAGTTCGAGAAACCTCTACCTTTCGCCTGAGGAAAGAAAAGCCGCACTCTCCATATCCCGAAGCCTCGGTGAAGCAAAGGAGCTTATGAGAAAAGGAGAAAAAGATGCTGTGAAGATAAGGGATATCATAACTGCAGGAATATCTGCAGAGCCTCTCGCAAAGATAGATTATGCAGAAATAGTGGACTCATCTGACCTAAGGCCTGTCCAAAGGATAGAGAAGCCTGTGCTTGCGGCAGTTGCTGTTTATATTGGGAAAACGAGACTGATAGACAACTTTACCTTCGAAGGGGCAGCAAAATGATAATCACTATGCTTAAAGCAAAGATACACAGGGCAACAGTAACAGAATCAAACCTCCATTACGTTGGCAGCATAACGATAGACAGGGATCTTATGGAGGCGTCGGGCATACTTGAATATGAAAAGGTCAGCGTAGTCGACATAGATAACGGCAGCAGGTTTGATACATATGCAATTGAGGGGGACTGCGGAAACGGCGTGATATGCGTGAACGGTGCGGCTGCCCGCTTGGTACAGCCAGGTGATAAGGTGATAATACTTGCTTACTGCCAGGTCGATTCCAAAGAGGCAGAGCTCCATTCTCCCAAAATAGTATTTGTAGGGAGCGGCAATAAGATCCTGGAGATCAAAAGTTCCGAAGAACATGGAGAGATAAGATAAAAAGGCCGGGCAAAAGCCCGGCCTTTTTATGCCGTATCAGCAGAACCGTAGGATCATCACATAGTGAGCGGTACTTCCGAGTATTACAAAAATATGGAAGAGTTCGTGAAAGCCAAGCCAGCCCGGAAGTATGTTCGGTTTTTTGATGGCATATATGATACCTCCCGCTGTGTAGAAAAGTCCCCCTGCGAGCAGCCATATCAGAGGAAGAGGTCCGCCTGCCCTGTAAAGGGGTACTATGACAAAGACCGCGATCCATCCCATTATCAGGTATACCCCGGTGTAAAGCAGTCTTGGTATATCAAAGAAGAACATCTTCATAACTATTCCGGCTGCGGCACAGGACCATATAAGGGCTAGAAGCCAGTAGCCCAGCCGCCCCCTCAGCAGGGTCAGGCATATCGGGGTGTATGTCCCTGCTATGAGGACGAATATCATGCTGTGGTCGATCTTCTGAAGTATACGTATTGCTTTTTCGGAGGCATTGACAAGGTGATATGCAGCGCTTGCAGAATACAGGAGTATCATGCTTGCCCCGAATATCGAAAAGGAGACTATCTGCCAGACGTCCCTGTTAGTTATGGCCGCATAGAGCAGTAAGATCAGCCCTGCTACTGACAGCAGTGCTCCTGCAAGATGGCTGAGCCCGCTTGCCGGCTCACGAAAAAATTTCCCCATTAGAAGCTCCTCCCAAATTCATCTGATGTGCAGACCTGCATTCCGCGCCCGGTCATCTCAAGAACGAAATCTTCGCCTAATTTTTCAAATCCTTTTACCGAGCTTGTAGTGTCTGTCAGCAGCACCAGTTTTTTGATGTCTTCCCCGTTCGAGTTGTCTGCCAGATCCCTGACGCTGTTTGCGACACAGTGCGAAAGCGCCTCTCCCGATATGGCCAGGATGTCTGTTTCATGAAGCCGCTTTATAAGTTTTTCATTGAGCTTGGTGGACGGATCTTCCGGATCCTCGACATCGGCTTTGAGTGCCGAATAATGTTCGGTCCACATATTAAGTCCTTTCAAGGTGTAGTCGACAAAAGAAAAGCGCTCTTCCCACTCAAGCAGGGCTTCATAGACAGGCTTTGCAATGTTGTGTCCCCATGATCCTATAAGGCAGTGGGGAGGCCAGATGCAGAGCACGTAGCGATCGTTTTTTTCCAGCTCTTCCACGTAGCTTACAGCCCTCTCCATGTGCCCCGGCACTGTTGTGTGCCAAAGTCCCTTTTTGAGGTCTTCCTTTGTGATCAGAGTAAAAGGATTTGGATGTCTGCCTTCAGGGTCCATCCAGAAGATGGGGTGGGCGATGTCTATAAGACGATGTGTGTCCAGAGTAACGCTTATATGGCTGACCTTATCCCTGAGTCTCTTTATTGTATCAGCAAGTCTGACGGAGTCCTCACGTGCTCCGGGTACGTAGAGGGCGCCTTTTGGATCGCAGAAATCGTTCTGCGGGTCAACGATAAGAAACTCAAGCCTTGTGCTGCCCATGAGATGCCTCCTTGGTCATGTGTCACAGTCTTTTAATATTATCACTTCCGGCCCCATATTGGAGGAGAGAGAAAAACGAAGACCATTATAAATTTTTATTGCAATAGTATTCAGAATAGAACATTTTAATTGTCAGTTTATACTAAATGTTGACAGACAGATTACTGCATGTTATATATACTGTCAGGTCATATATAAAGCGGGAGATGACAATATGAAAACTTCTGATCTTATACATGAAAGATCTATAGCCCTTGCTGACTGCAACAACTTCTTTGTTTCATGCGAACGCCGGGTCGACAATGACCTCGACAGCCGGCCGGTCGTAGTTCTTTCTTCCAATGACGGCTGTGTGATCTCCCGTTCCAACGAAGTCAAAAAAATGGGAGTAAAAATGGGGGATCCCTATTTCAAGATAAGGAACATGCTTGCTTTCAACGGCGTTGCCATCAGGTCCACAAACATGTCTTTATACCAGGAGATATCTGCCGAAATTATGTCCCGGATCAAACTCTATACAGATGCAGTCGAAATATACTCTATAGATGAATCCTTTTTCAACATGGGGATATCAAACGTAAAAGACCCTTTATCCTACTGCCGTATGATAAAGAAAGACATATGGGACAAATGCCGTATTCCCGTATCCATAGGCATAGCGCCTACAAAGACCCTTTCCAAGCTGGCAACTGAATATGCCAAAAAAAACGATGAGACGGGGGGAGTCTTCTGGATGGACAGGGCGAGATATATGGATATGGGTTTCATGTCACAATTTGAATGTGCCGACATATGGGGCATAGGGCGTAAGATAAGCACAAAATTGGATAAGTCGGGAATAAAAACAGCTGCGGATTTTATCAAAAAAGATGAGATGTGGGTTAAAAAGACTTTTGGCATAATGAGTCTCTACACGTCATGGGAACTCAAGGGCCATCAGGCATATGCACTGGATACCGGCGGCAGGCCTCCAAAGTCTATAATGGTCTCCCGTTCGTTCGGAAATCCCATAACTACATACGAAGAGATGCTGGATCCACTTCTCTGTTTTACGGTCTCAGCGGCGAAACAGCTGCGCAAGGCCAGGCAGACGACGGGGAAAATGTCTGTTTTCATATCGACAAGCAGGTTTGATGCGGAAAAATTTTATGCCAACGGCCGCGAGACAACTTTTATAAGGCCCGTATCCCTCGACGCAGACCTCATGAGCAGCGCTGAAAAGATGTTGAAGGAGATCTTCATCCCGGGATACAAATATAAAAAGTGCGGTGTCATACTTTCTAATTTTTCAGATATTTCCGCAGGAAGGCAGGCAGCTCTCTTCGAAGAAGAAAACGGGGGAGATGAAAAGAAACTCAGGGTAGCCTCGGCCGTGGACTCCATCAACAGGGAATTCAAACAGGGCATAATAAAACCTGCTGCCCTCTTCGAAGCGCCGGAACATGAAAAAAAGTGGGCC
Source organism: Synergistaceae bacterium UBA1037 (assembly GCA_002316795.1). Classification (GTDB taxonomy): domain Bacteria; phylum Synergistota; class Synergistia; order Synergistales; family Synergistaceae; genus Caenicola; species Caenicola nitritireducens. The sequence continues at coordinate 1,152 of DCEE01000055.1, read as the reverse complement.
CCCAGATCAGAGTTCAAGTCGGGGGGAGAAAGCAAAAAAGATTCTCCGCTGCCAGATGGCCTCCGTTTCCAGAACCATTCCGAAGACTTTGCTTCCTGATGAAGGGCTTGCGGCATTGATCCCCAAAACAGACTCAAACTCAGTCCCGGTAACTAAACAGCAAGATTTGTATTATCGATTTATCTCGTCATCGTGTAAAATATTACTTAAAACACAATGCCCCGATCATCAGGGTGGAGGAGAAATTATCCCCCTGCCTTGTGTAAATCGTCTCGTCATATATAGAGATCAGAATGAGATTGACTCGTTTTGCCGCTCAGACAGGAAACAGGCAGGAAAGAGGAAGGGGAGTTGCCATATGACCGAGATCACACAGAAAACGCTTGCTATAGTATGCGGGGGCGGACCAGCTCCGGGGATAAACAGCGTTATAAGTTCCGCAGTCATCGAAGCAAAAAAATCAGGCTGGGATGTTTATGGAGTCTATGACGGTTTCTCGGGTCTTGCAAAGGGAGAGAAAAATGTCGTACCGCTCACGATAGAAATGGTCAGCCGTATACACTCGGACGGCGGCAGCGTGATACGCACCTCAAGGTACAACCCGACCAAAAAAGAGGAAGACCTCCGCAGGGTGGTCGATGCGCTGATAGAGCTCAGTGTCACTCATCTTATAACTATAGGCGGTGACGATACGGCCTACACGGCTTCATGTGTTGCGGATTACGCAATGAACAAGCGGGGGCTTACCATAAGCTTTGTCCACATACCGAAAACAATAGACAATGACCTGCCGCTGCCTGAAGGTATCCCGACATTTGGCTTTGAGACAGCAAGGTCGCTGGGCACACAGCTAGTATCCAACCTCATGGAAGATGCCAAGACGACCGGACGCTGGTTCATAGCAGTAGCAATGGGCAGAACGGCCGGACATCTTGCGCTTGGCATCGGCAAGAGCGCCGGCGCAACAGTCACTGTCATACCGGAAGAGTTCTTGGGCAAGGAGCATATCCCCATGTCGCTGATAGTTGATATCCTTACAGGGGCGATCATAAAAAGGCTTGCCTCAGAAAGGAAATACGGAGTTGCAGTAGTTGCGGAGGGATTGCTTGAGAGGATAAGGGAAGAAGATCTTGAGGCTCTCAGCTGCATAGA
>DCEE01000062.1:33738-35688 GCA_002316795.1 Synergistaceae bacterium UBA1037 | reverse complement strand
TGGGGCGAGGTTGTGGGCAAATTTATACTCAAGCCGAAATGGGAATATTATTTCAACGACCAGGAGGGTCACGTGGTAAAACTCAGGGGTTACTACGAAGACGGACAGAAGGAAAAGAACGCCATCACCGTATGGTACTACCTGAAATGTGAACCGAACATCGCTGAGGGAACGAGAGCATTCTCGATAAAACAGCTTTACTCCGCAGTAAAGGATGAAAAATCAAAGCAGGGCATCCCCGACTGGCTGGCCTACGAACTGGAATGACCTTTTGGGCACTTTTCGCATAAACTGATCACATGACATGGGCCGCCTCACGATGAGGAAGGCCCATGTCCATTTTATCCTTCGGTATTATAATAAAGAGGTAAAATTATCATCAACAGATAGCTTGCCATGCTGAAAAAGGAGGCGGTATTAATGGGTATTCTTGCTGCTGTTATGGTCCCGCACCCCCCGCTGATCGTTCCTGAGGTCGGCAGAGGTGAAGAAGAAAAGATAAAAGATACAATAAGAAGCTTTACAAAGGCTGCTGAACTCATTGCAGGACTGAAGCCTGAAACTGTTCTGATCCTCTCTCCGCACAGTGCCTTCTATTCCGACTATTTCCACATTTCCCCGGGGAGATCCGCATCAGGAGACCTGTCTAAATTCGGGGCGCATAGGGTCACCTTCGATGTCCGCTACGACTCCGAATTCGTCCTTGAGCTTGAAAAAATGGCCCGCATAGAAAGCATTGAAGCCGGAACGATGGGCGAACGTGAAAAAAACCTGGACCACGCTACGACAGTACCCCTCTACTTTTTGAAGAAGGCATTCGGCGGGTTCATCCCGTGCAGAATAGTAAGGATAGGACTTTCGGGGATGCCTCTTGAGGAACACTACAGGTTCGGCAGCGTGATCAAAAAGACCGCGGAGTTGCTTGGCAGGAATATCTGCGTCATAGCAAGCGGAGACCTCTCTCATGTACTTAAAAGGGAGGGTCCTTACGGATACAGGTCTGAGGGTCGCGAGTACGACAAAAGGATCATGGATGTGATGTCCCGGGCCGCTTTCAGTGAACTCTTTGATTTCAATGATTCCTTCTGCGAAAGAGCCGCCGAATGCGGACACAGGTCATTCACTATAATGGCGGGATGCTTCGACGGGCTCTCCGTAAAGGCAGAAATGCTCTCATACGAAGGCCCGTTCGGCGTTGGTTACGGGATCTGCACCTTTATACCAGGCGAACCGGACCAAACGAGAAAATTTCTTTTGACACAGGAAATGGGGAGCGGGGAGAAGATGGATAAGATCAAAAAGGAAGAGAGTCCCTATGTGCGCCTCGCCAGAGAGACGGTGGAAAGGTATGTAGATGAGGGAAAGAGGCTGTCTGTTCCGGAATACCTGCCGGAAGAGGCCCTGACAAGAAGGGCAGGGACCTTTGTATCGCTGAAAAAATTTGGTCAGCTTAGGGGATGCATCGGCACGATATCCCCGGCCGAGGCAAACATATCGGAAGAGATCATACACAACGCAATAAGCGCATCGACCAGAGACCCGAGGTTTCCGCCTGTATCGCCCTCCGAACTTAAAGACCTCGACTACAGCGTAGACATACTTGGCGAGACGGAGGACATCGATTCTCCCGAAGAACTGGATGTGAAAAAATACGGCGTGATAGTCTCAAGCGGATACAGAAGAGGCCTGCTCCTTCCAAACCTTGAAGGAATCGATGACGTAGAAGATCAGATATCCATAGCCATGCAGAAGGCGGGAATAAGGAAGGGCGAGAGGATCAGACTGCAGCGTTTCGAGGTCGTGAGGTATCACTGAGATGATCTGTGACGTCTGTCCGCGCAGATGCAATATCGAAGAAGGCAAACGAGGCTTCTGCAAAGCAAGGGGCAACCGGGGAGACAGGAACGTCTCCCTCAGTTACGGCAAGCTGACATCTATAGCATTGGATCC
>DCEE01000062.1:31151-33449 GCA_002316795.1 Synergistaceae bacterium UBA1037 | reverse complement strand
TGGCCGTGATGGCGGAAGAACTGAGGGAAGAGGGAAACATAGGGCTTGCCTTCACATATAACGAACCGATGATCGGTTATGAATACGTCAGGGATGCCTCGCTGGAGGCTAAAAAACGGGGAATGAAAAATATGGCGGTTACAAACGGATGCGTTATGCCGCATATACTTGAAGAGGTGCTGCCGTTGGTCGATGCCTTCAATATCGACCTCAAGTCCTTTTCGGAGGAGACATACAGCAGGCTGGGGGGAGACCTTAGAATAGTACAGGATTTCATAACAAGGGCGGCGGAAAGATCTCATGTTGAGATAACCACTCTCATAGTGCCGGGCATGAACGATTCGGAAGAAGAGATGAAAGCCCTCGCAGTCTGGCTCAGCTCAGTCGACCGTTCTATCCCGCTCCACATAACCAGATTTTTTCCCAGAAGAAAGATGTCTGACCGGATGCCGACCGACATTGACTTGCTGAGAAGGCTTTGCGCTACAGCGGAGAAACACCTGGACGACGTGCTTATCGGAAACGTATAGCCGGGCGCCGCCGCCCGGCTATACTCCGTGATGCCACAGATATTCTACTTTGATCCCACTTCATCACAGAGGTTCATAGTCAGATATTTTGCAACCTCACTGACTGGCATCCGCGGAATGAGCCACATCAGCTTGGTCACTATCGCCTCGAACCCCATGTCGAGGGCGCTTACTGCGCCTGTTTTCAGTGTCTTCTGCCCCACATCGTACGTCGAGAGGTCGACCCCGCCTTCGGGGCATTGCGTCGTTATTACAGGCAGTATGCCCAGGTCAACGGCTTTTTTGATGCCGGGGAGGAGATCCTCTCCCATGTAAGGCAGCCCTCCCAGGCCGAAGCACTCAACTACTATCGCTTTTGGCTTCATTTCAATGATCCTGTCGAAGTAATCCGCCCTGAAACCGGGGAAAAGCTTCACCGGGATCACTTCTTTCGAAAAAGATATTCCTTCTGATCCGGTGCCGAAGCTGCAAAGGGTCTTCATGTCAATGAAGGGAGATTTAAGCAGAGAGACCTTTTTGCCGTCTGATACTCCAAGTTCATCATAGTAGACAGACTTGAACGCTTCGATCCTCTTGCCCGACATCTTCTTAGCCCTCGGTCCGTGGATCAGCCTCCCGGCAAAGGCTAAGGCGATCCCCGACTGCTTTTGGGCAAGAAGGGCCTCGACAAATCTGAAGGCGTCCTCAAGGTTCCTTTTGGCGTCCGTTCCCGGCTCAGACATCGGGATCATCGACCCAGTCAGGACTACCGGCTTTTCGAGGTCCCTCATGACATAGGAAAGGGCGGCCGAGGTATATGCCATCGTGTCTGTGCCGTGAGTTATCACATAGCCGTCATATGAAGGATTCTCCCTGACGCATTTTATGATGGCCTTCCAGTCGGCCGGATCAATGTTGGAGCTGTCTTTGGAAAAGACATTGGCGATATCAATGTCGGCGATCTCGTAAATACCGGGTACCTGAGCCGCCAGTGCCTCGCCCTGGTCTATCGGCACGAGGCCCTCTGCACTCTGCTGGGATGCGATCGTGCCCCCGGTAGATATGAGCAGTATCTTCATTGCTCCACCCTCCTTCGTTATCTCCGGCCGATCTTTTTCAAGGCCGAAAGTATGATCCTCACGTAATCATCCCTGTCGGGTCCGGTGATCAAAGGTATGACGTGGTCCTTAATGTAGTTTTTTCCGACGATCATGGAGAGGACTGCGGATGTTCCGGGATGGAGTCCCGGGCTTGATGATTCGGCAAAGACTGGCCTGCTCATGTAGGTGAAGCCTGCAGCGTCCTCTGATACCAGTTTCGCCAGCTCTCCGACCAGCCTAACCTTTACCGACGACTTCTCCGTCTTTCTCAGTTCAGCCGCTATGTTCTCGAGCCTGTCCGCGAAATTCGAGGAGAGTGCCTGGAACGAGTCGGCATCATAATTAAGCAGATCGTTCCTCACAAAATATGGGACGGAGAGCTCTTTGCATGACTCTTCCAGAGCTCTTGCCACAGAGGGATCTCCTCTCTCTTCGGAGTAGCGGATGAGGAACCTGTTATGGTCTGACTCTTCCGAAAGGACGCTGCTCACCTTGCTCTCCGCGACTATGGTGGGGAGCGGACAGCCAATCTTCTTCATCATCTCTCCCTTCATGCCGTGCATGAAGTTTCCCTCATAATCCTCATCGGGGCCAAGTCCGCCTCCGGTGAAATTGACCGGCATCACTACAGCAACGGGCATGCCGTCGAGATCTATGACTGTTCCCAGTATCGCGCCTGCGTTTTCTTC
>DCEE01000062.1:0-30890 GCA_002316795.1 Synergistaceae bacterium UBA1037 | reverse complement strand
TGCGAAAAGAGGGCGTCTTTGCCCTCCGCCCTTTTCATCATGGCGGCTTCCTGTGGCGTGACCCTTCTCCTTGGCATCGTCACTGCGCTGCCGCCGCCCATAAGCTTGACAGTTATCTTTTCAGTGGTGCAGGAGACCTCCCTGATCCTTGTGTCGACAGAGAGGGCATGCGAGACTATCGTTCCGGCCGCGCAGAAACCGCCTCCGTCATCCTGCTGGTAGTTGTTGGCTCCGTGCGCGTGGGCTATGCCCACATGTCCCGTAAGACAGACAATGCCATGTTTTTCATCCGATAATGAGAGCTTTTCCTTCAAGATTATCCTCTCCTCTTTCATCTTGATAATTCCAATAATTTTCAGAAGGTTTTTTGAGGTCCTCAGCAACTCCCTTGATATAACAAAAAACCGCCGGCATCGCTGTTGATTATTGCCGGCGGACGTGATCTATAGCTTGATAAAGTACGCTATTTCTTTGCGTTGAAGACTCCCAGGTCGAGCTCTTTCATCAGTGAGGCGACGGTCACCATCCCCACTGTGTCCCCCGTAACGTTGATCATTGTGTTGGGCATGTCGATCAGGTAGTAGATACCGGCTATCCACGGGACTATGTCAAGCGGGAGTCCCATCACCTGAAGCAGCACTGCCGACATGATGATGCCGCCTCCGGGGACACCCGCGACTCCGGCCGCCATGATGATCCCAAGCGCGATAATGACCAGAAGGCTGGTGAAGGGAAGGTCCACTCCGTATATCTGGGCCGCGAATACCGCGTAGATCGGCATTTCAGCAGCGCAGGCATGCATGTTTATGGTCGCCGCCGGAGGGGCTATCAGGTTGACCATGTCTTCCGGGACACCGGCTCTCTCCTTGGTCGACTTCATTGTGAGAGGAAGGGTGGCGCTGGAGGAACACGTCGAGAAAGCCAGGAGCATAGCAGGATAGATATTCCTGAAGTGCTGCAGCGGGCTGACTTTGGCTATGAATGCCAAGATCAACGGGTATATGATGACTATGACTGTCCCGTAAGCAAGATACTGTGTCATAAGCATCTTGCCCAGTCCGTAGAGGACCGTGGAACCAAGGGTACCCGTAATGTTGGCAACAAGCGCGAAGACGCCGTAGGGAGCCAGAGCGATGACCCAGCCGACTATACGCGTGAAGAACTCGTTGAGTGAATCGAACATGTCGAATATCCTCTGTCCATGCACCGTATCCTTGAAGCTGGCAAGGATAAACCCGCATATAAGTGCAAATACGATGATCTGGAGGATGTTGCCCTCCGCAAATGCTGAGAAGGGGTTGTTCGGGACCCAGTTTACAAGCGACTGCAGAAGGTCTACATCCACTTCGGGGACTTCTTTGGCTCCGAGCTTGATGCCAATGCCCGGCTTGATTATAAAGGCCCAGACTAGGCCTGTTGTTGCGGCAAGGGTCGAAGCTATTGCCCAGTAAACTAGGAAGTAGCCGCCGACCTTCTTCAGCCGCGACATGTCCGCTACCTGTGAAATACCGTTGATTATGCTGACAAAGATGAGGGGATAGATGCACATCTTAAGGAGGCGTATAAATACATCTCCGATAAACTGGATGTAGGTCGCCTTCTCTCCGATAACGAAGCCGAGCGCTGCACCCAGCACCATTGCGATAAGGATCTTCAATGGCAGGCTGATCGGTTTTTTTGCTGTCTGTTCGGTCATGGTATCGATTCCTCCTATAAATTCATAATGATAAATACCATAGAAAGTTTACATATTTTTGGTAATGCTGTCAATTACAGAACTATATTTAAAGTAATTTCAGCAAAATTTACCTCCTTTCAAAACATCTCAATTAAAATCTATTTTACGGCACAATTTGATCATTTAGGTAAACTGACCCCTCTGTCCTTAAAGAGGGCGCCCTTAAAAATCACTTTATGAGAGTGAAGGAAGTGCGGGTTCCGGGATGCTGAATCCCTCAAGCAGCTCGTTCATCAGTTCTTTTACCTTCATGATCGAATTGACCTTGAACACGTTGCTGCCGCAGAAGAAGAGTCCGTTCTCCCAGTCTCCCCTGTAGGCGTTAACAAGAGCGTCGGCTATACAGAAAGTCTCATGCTTTATCCTGCAGATGCAGTGGGTAAGGCATGGCGTCCTGCAGGGCATCCTCTCCTGGATCCCGGCAAGGTAGCGCTTCACCATCGGGCTGTTGATCGCACGGCCGGGGAGTCCGCAGGGGCTGTTGATAAGCACCACGTCTTCCTCTTTCGCGTCCACATACGACTGCTTGAACCTGTCTGAGGCGTCGCCTTCCTCCGTAGCGGCAAAACGTGTGCCAAGCTGAACACCCTTCGCCCCCATCGAAAAGGCCTTCGAAATGTCTTCGCTGTCCCATATCCCTCCGGCAGCGATGATAGGAATATCGAGCTCATTTTCCTTTAGGTAATCCGCGAGTGCGGGAACGACAGCTTCCAGCGAGAGTGCCGGGTCGGACACCTGTTCAATGTCCCTCGCGCCCAGGTGTCCGCCGGCGGTGTTCGGCGTCTCCACGACTATACCGTCGGGATAGCGGTCATAATGTTTTTTCCAACGGCTTATTATGATGTTGGCAGCCTTTACGCTGCTGACGATGGGCACCAACGCAACGTCGGGGAAACCGTCCGTCAGTTCCGGAAGCTTCAGGGGAAGTCCAGCGCCCGATACGATTATGTCCGCACCCGCTTCGCACGAGGTCTTTACGAGCGACTCATAGTCACAGAGGGCGCACATGCAGTTTACCGCAAGAACTCCGCCCTTTGCGGCATCCCTTGCCTGCCTGATGTATTTTTTCAGCATCGTGCTGTTGCGTTCAGCAAAATTTTTAGCGTTGTATCCGTCGGTGAGAACTCCGAGACCCACGGAGGCAAGAGTGCCTATCCCGCCCTCAGCCGCCACGGCTCCGGCAAGCCGGGGGCCTGATATCATTACCCCCATCCCTCCCTGGACTATCGGATATTTGGGCTGATGCTTTCCTATCCTTAAGACAGGGAGTTCTTTTTCTTTCGTTATCATATTCACTGATACTCCTTAAAATAAACTTGGCAGACAAAATTGACCCGCCTGATTTTAATAGTGGAATAACGGATATGTTATTCTGTTTTTATCATTTTGGCAAGGGCGATAGACCTTAAATCCCTTGCTTTGCATCAGTTTGGGATCGAAAAACGATCTTTTGGGGCCCTTTTCTCATTTTTGAACCGGAAGAGCCTGAAAATCTTTCAGTTCCCTGCCCCTTCCGGCTTTATTTGTGGTATAACATTTTTTAATGATCACTATTTTGTATCCAATCGGAGGCGTTCTCTTTGTCTGAAAGCAGACTGAAGACTTTTCTCGGCATCACCTCCGCCGCAGCGATATCAATGCTTGGTGTGGGGATCGTAGCTTCAGGCCTCCCGGCGAGGGTGATAACGCTTTCGGGGGGCGACGCCTCACTTGTAGGACTCCTTGCCTCCTGTTTCGCACTGCCGTATATATTCCTACAGGTCCCTTTCGGAAACCTTTCTGACCGTTATGGATTCAAGCCCTTCCTGCTCTTCGGTTATTTTCTTTCAGCCGTATCGGGCATAATATTTTATTTTGCAGGATCACCCATGCCGATATTTATCGGCCGCGCGGTCCAGGGAGCGGGGGAGATACCCGTCTGGGCAACTGCTCCGGCTATAATCTCGATAGCATATCCGTGCAACAAAGGTAAGATGATAGGGATATACACAGCAGCCGTGTACATAATGCTTGCTGCAGGACCTCTCCTTGTTCCGAGCATGCCGGATCTTTTCGGTGAACGGGGCGGCTTCCTCTTTTTCAGCCTCCTCTGCTGTCTTGCGTTTATGATAATATTTTTTACGCAGAAAAACAGGAGACCCGGACCCGGCAGCAAGAAGGAATCACTTGAGATAAAAAAAGCCTTCTCCCTCCTTTCCGATATCCCCGTAAGGATCGTCCTGCTTGGAATATTCCTGTACGGATGCGGGCAGGGCCTTCTCTTCAGCATAGCTCCAGGCTGGCTTGTCACGGCAAGGCAGTACGGGGCAATGGACATAGGCATCCTCTTCTCCGCCTACTACCTCTTTATCGCAGGGGCACAATTCTTTTACGGGCCTCTTTCGGACAGGTTCGGCAGGGAGATATTCATGATGCTCGGACTTACCTGCTCCGCCCTTGCATGGGGGTTCTTTCCTTACACCGGCAAGCTCTCCGCAACGGTACTGCTGGGCATTTCAGCCGGATCCCTCGGCGGCTTTTTCGTCTCATCTATGGCGTTTTTGAATGAAAAGGCCCCCGACAGCCTGAAGGGTACGATATCCGGCGCATACTACCTCTTCTGGGGCATGGGATACTTTCTGGGCCCGATAATGTGGGGAGTCTGCGGGGCGTTCTGGGGCATGGAGAAGAGCTTCTTCGCCTTCAGCGCCTTCCTCCTTATGACAGCGGCCGCCATCTGCCTGATCAGGCGCAAATATTCTCCTGCAAAGGCGACATGACTTGCTTCAGCCTCTTCGGGAGAGCAGGGGAGAGGTGGACAAAGTGTCCGGAACGGTGTTACATTAGACTGGTCTTTAAGTTTGAGTCTGTGAGAAACTCCGTACAGATAAGGAGATGATCAATTTGACCAAGATAGATAAAATACTTGACGCTATCAAAAACGATCTGCTGCCTCTTACAAAAAAGGGAGTGGAAGAGGGCAACCATGTATTCGGCGGACTGGTCCTGGATGCCGCGAGCTTCAGGACCGTCATTGCCGGAACAAACAACAGACAGGGAAACCCGATCTTTCACGGTGAGATAGACACTATCCTTCGCTTCTTTTCAATGAAAGGCCATCCCGATCCTTCCGAATGCATTTTTGTGGCGAGCCATGACCCATGTTCAATGTGCATTTCCGCTATTGCATGGTCCGGTTTCAAAGAGATCTGGGTCCTTTTCGGATATGAGGATGTTGCTAAGGATTTTGAGATGCCAGTCGATCTTATGATGTACAGGGAAATCTTTGGGGTAGAGGGGGCAAAAGAGGAAAATGCCTTCTTCAGAAAGTACAGCATAAAGCGCGAATCGGAAAATGCTCCCGATGCCGATGCACTGAAGGTCAAGATAAGGGAGATAGCTGAAAGGTATGCATCCTTTGAGGTAAAGGACTTCGACTACCCCGGAATTTAGTTTTTCAAAGGGCCAGTTATTCTGGATCATTGAGGAAGGGCAGATGCCCTTCCTATTTTTGTATCCTAGATAAGCTTCCGGGGGCGTCCCACTGTCTTTTTCTTCTCTCCTGTCAGTATTTCCTCAGCAAGGTCGGCAGCCCGTTCATAGTACTGGCAGAGAGATTGTCTGAAGGGAAGATCTCCTTTCCAGAAGGGAAAATCGTTGATGATCTCGAGTGCCGCTATCCGTCTTTCCTTTTCTTCAATATTGTATTTGAATTCGGGGATCTCATCCCCATACCATTTTGGCCGGACCGAGGCCTCTGAAAAGGCCTCGGGCAGATTGGGAATGCCTGCAGGGATGTCCGGGTCGTTTTCAAAACCCCCGGTGATCATCATTGGCAGCTCCCCGTCCTCGCTGATCTCCTCCCTTTCGCAGTTATCCTCTTCATTTTCACCGGATGACTCAAGCGTAAGAAGGTTTATCAGCGTTTCACGGTTGGCCCCTCTCAGTTTCAGAAGAAGAAAGGGGTCATCGTCAAAGACCTCGGCAAGCAGCAAAAGCACAGCGATTATATGCTTGCACGGGACCGCGTCGTCCGGGCAGCTGCATTTGTAGCGGCGCAGGTCGGTTTTGTTGGGGAATAGTCCCACCCCGGCTTCCCTGAACACCTTCTCCATTTCCTCCGGCATCTCTCCAGCCAGAAGCCTTGCCGCAAAGGACGACCTCTCCCTGAAACGGAAGAGGAGAAGCGCCTTGGCTTCATCCGAGAGGGTTTCGAAACCAAGCCTTATCTGGTACGGCTTCTTTCTGGTCCCCTGTACAGATGCGGTAACGAGGCCCGGTTCTATTTCGATATCTACGACCTGTCCCCGTCTGGCATAGCTCCGCCCTCTTGAGAGCCGTGCAGCGTCTATGCTGCTCTCAAGTATTTCCATCCAGCGCAACGACCACCAGTTGGAACCGTGAAAGCGCCCCCTGTTAACGCGGGATTTTATTCCGCCCTTTGTACTGAGTGGTTTTGTGTATGTCCAGGAAGTCCTTCTTCTGTACATCTAGCTTATGTCCTCCACTGCATCTCTGCTCAGCCTGAAAAGCTGCCTCAGTTCGCTGTCCGACATCTCTGTCAGCCAGTTCTCGCCTGCGGATACCACTGAATCGGCTATCTCTTTCTTCGATTTGATCAACAGTTCTATCTTCTCTTCAAGAGTCCCTTTGCAGCAGAAATAGTGGACCAGGACCCTTTCTTTCTGTCCTATCCTGTATGCCCTGTCCACTGCCTGCTGTTCGACTGCCGGATTCCACCACCTGTCAAACATGACCACGTGGTTTGCTCCTGTAAGATTGAGACCAGTCCCACCCGCTTTGAGAGAGAGTACGAAGAAGGGCGGAGCATCTTTAGAATCCTGGAACTTCCTGACCATTTCGTCCCTTTTTCCTCTCTCGACCCCTCCGTGCAGGAAGAGGGCCTCTCTTCCGAAAGTTTCCTGAAGATAATTTTTCAGCATAGCGCCCATTTCAGCATATTGTGTGAAGATCAAGGCCCTGTCTCCTACGCTCAGCATCTCCTCTGCGATCTCGGTCAGGCGGGCAAGTTTCCCCGAGCGTCCTGCTATCTGCGACCTGTCCTTAAGGTAGAGAGCAGGATGATCACATACCTGTTTCAGGGAGGTTATCGCGGCAAGAACAGCTCCCTTGCGTCTGATGCCGCTGCTTCCCTTCAGCCTCTCTTCAAGGTCGTCCAATACCGCTCCGTAGAGCGAGGCCTGCTCCCTGTTCAGCGAGCAGAAGACCTCTGTCTCGATTTTTTCGGGCAGGTCGGAAATTATTGATTTGTCCGTCTTCGATCTTCTCAGAATGAACGGTCCTGTTATCTTTTTTATCTTCTGGAGCGCGCCGGTCTCCCCGGCCTGTATCGGACGCATAAAATCCCTTACGAACCTTGTTTTGTTCGGCAGAAGGCCCGGCATCAGGAATTCCATTATGGACCACATGTCTCCGACGTGGTTTTCGACCGGGGTACCGGTAAGGGCGAAATGCCATTTCGCCCTTATTGAGCGGGCGGCCTTTGACTGCCTTGTTTCAGGATTTTTGATGTTCTGGGCTTCATCCAGGATCACTCCAGACCACTCTGTCCTGTTAAATGTATCATTGTCTCTGTGAAGGAGCGAATAGGAGGTAATAACGAGATCCGTTCCCTTCACCGACTCAGAGAACTTTTCACCCCTCTGCCTCCCGGTCCCGTGGTGTATCCGGACAGAGAGGTCAGGAACGAAATGTTCGGCTTCCCTTCGCCAGTTCTCTATGACTGAAGTGGGACATATGAGAAGGACCGGGTCTTTTTCTCCCTTCAGTATCCTTGTTTTCATGAGTGCCAGGGCCTGTACTGTCTTTCCAAGCCCCATGTCGTCCGCCAGGCATCCCCCAAGCCCCGTTTCCGCAAGCCACGACAGCCATGAAAGACCCTTTATCTGGTATGGCCTCAGTTCTCCTCGGAACCCCTCGGGCTGCGCTGTCTGCTCTATCTGTTCAACGCCGGTCAGGACAGACCTGACTGAATCAAGCCAGTCTGAGCCGGTAATAGCTGAAAGCGGAAGATCGCCCCTGCTCTCCCTGAAGGAAGAGATCAGGGCCTCTCTTCTGGATATTTTGCGAGGCAGCTTTTTGATCCCTTCCATTACCCTCTCAAGTTCGTCGCGGTAGATAAGGATCCATTTCCCTCTTATGTTCGCAAGGGGAGCCTTAAGCTTCCTCAGCATCGAGAGCTCGCCCTCCGTCAGTACATCATCCCCGACAGCGACGGACCAGTCGACGTCCATCAGGTCGCCAAGGTCCATCCCGCTTCCTGAAGAGAAGACAGAGCTTTCCCTTACGCTTCCCTTTACCGCAAGTTTAGGCCTGTCGGACGGGGAACCCCATGAAGAGGGGAACTGTATCTGTATCCCATGGTCGAGTATAGCCGGCACATTGTCGTGGAGGAACACGAGCAGTTCCTCAAACATCATGGTACAGGAAATGGGGGAGGGTCCGTTCAGGCTTCTTGCTATCGCCGGGACAGAGGAGGATATCTGCCCAAGCATTTGAAGCAGGTACCTTCTCGGATTGGCTCCTGAGGCACGAAACCACTTTCTTTCTGCAGGGCCCGGACTCCATACCTTTTCAGCGGCAACAGAAAGGGTAGGATCCATCGCAGACTGCAGATGCCATGAGAGGGTCCAGGTCCCCTCCCTCTCCCCGGACAAAGGTTCCTCAAGCCTCAGGAAAAGTCTCCATGGCTGGTTCGTGACCACCCTTACAGAATCGGTCCATTCCGCTATCTGAGATGAGACCTGGCTCATCTCGTCTTTCCATCTGTGGAGTGCGGACCTCGGCCAGGCAAGTGACCGGAGCCATATATCGTGGGGGTTGGTCTGGTCGACCTGTCTTCCCCTTCTTCCCGGTGCTGCCTGGGCTTTCCGTACCATATCCTCAAGGAAGGACTCCAGCATTGAGTCCGCGATCGCCTGCGGCCCCTCATTCGCCGGTCTCTCGCATGATAGTGAGAAGCTCATCAGAACAGGCGGGAGCGCGTTTACGAAGGCTGAGTATTCATCCTGGTATTTAGCCAGATGTAACGGCCTCCAGACGGAAAAATAGCTTTCGCCCGAAGACTCCATGCCCGGGAGGTATGTCCCCCTAATTACCATCATTGATGCATATTCCAGGCCCTTTAGGACATATTTTAGGTCGTTGCCCCACAAAAGACCCGGCACAGGCAGCCTCTCCCTGCCTTCCCTTATGATCCGGAAAAGCGCTGTCATCTCTTCGTGAGAGATCCGAAGAGCTTCTACAGAAAACCTCTCTGTCGTCAGTTCTCCGTCAATTTCAGGAAACTCGCCCAGAAGAGGTGAGGACGGCAAAGGGCATCCCCTTTGCGAAGGAAGATCAACATAAGCCACAACTGTTGATTCTGCAAGATTTTTCCTGCTGTGGCGTATGCCTGCCCTCTTCAGTGCATCGTTGACCGCAGCGCTTCCCGCGTCCCACGGTATTCTGGGTATCGCAGCGCGGGTCATTGGCTGCAGGTCAGGACCATTCGGCCCGAATGAGCTTTCCCCCCACACGAAAAAACTGTTGTCTGCAAAAAAAGAATGCAACACTATCATTTTTCACACATACCGTACCAGTCTTTATTCAAAGCAGCTTCCGCCGATGAACTCCCGCAATATGGAAATATTCGGGACATCGTCTGAGGGTATTACCGGAACGAAACTTAGTATGGAAAGAAGCCTCTGTGCCTCACCGTAAGCGGGCGAATCCTCTTTCACGGAAGCCAGGAGGGGCTGTACGTAACCTTTTAGCACAGGGATCTCGTACGCAAGCGATGTGTTGAAGAGCGTATCGGCGTTCTCCTGATACGGGAAGATGTGGCGGTGAGAGCCTCTTACCACTGAAGGCCACTGCATAAGGGTAGCCTCGGGAGAGTGCCCCCTGGTCCTGTAGTCGCGCAGCATGCGCCTGAGAAGGCGTGTATCTGTCGTTCCTATCCTGTTGTGCATGTCTATGGCAGCGCCGGTAAGGGGACAAATGAATATCCTGTATTTATTGTCGGCAGAAACGCTCTCGGAGAGCTTTTCGTTCAGTCCGTGGATGCCCTCCATCACCAGTATCTGATCCTGGGTAAGTTTCATTCTGTATCCCTTTTTCCTCTCCCCTGAAGTGAAATCGAACTTAGGCACGTCAACTTCCCTGCCTTTGAGCAGAGCTTCGAGATGTTCGTTTATAAGGTCAATGTCAAGCGCTTCAAGGGCTTCAAAATCGAAATTGCCGTCGGCATCCCTCGGTGTCCTTGCTCTCTCTACAAAATAATTGTCCAGTTCGAGCGTGGCTGAATTTTTGCATGAGGCAAGGAGCTGTACTCGTATACGCCTTGACGAGGTCGTCTTACCTGAGCTTGAGGGGCCGGCGAGACAAAGCAGACGCACCTCGGGCCTGTCTGAAATGTACATGGATATCTCACTCAGTGTTTTTGTGTGGAGAGCCTCGCAGACCATTATGAAATCACGGGAATGACCATTCGCCACAAGGTGATGGATATTGTCCATCGTTGACACCTTGAGGTTGTCAAGCCACCTGGCATAGCCCTGGAAGAGGGAGAAGGTCTTCGCCGAGGTCTTGAAGAGCTGTGTCTTTGTCGGATCAGTGAAAGAAGGGCCTGATATGAAGATGCCCCCCTTATAGAGGTGCAGGTCGAATACAGGGACTATGGCGGCATTGTCAGCAAGTGCCGCCCCGAAAAAGTCGTATATGCCCTCGCATCTGTACAGGACAACAGGATCGTTGTTGACCCAGCGGAGGAGTCTCTCCTTGTCGATGTAACCCTGGGAGGACATGATAGCGCGAGCCTTATCCAGGGAGAGTTCCTCCCTCACCAGGCTTACTCCCTCCTTGACCATCCTTCGCATCTCTGCCAGTATGGCCTTTTTCTGCTTTTCGGTGACAGGGCCGTCAGGGCTGTCGTAGTAGTATGAATAATTCATCGACTGCCGAAGGTGCAGCCTTATGCCGCATACTCTTGTGGCCGCAGAGGTCAGCATGAAACTGATGGTTCGCAGGTAAACTTCCGAACCCTCTATGGTGTCGTATGTGATGAACTCAAGCCTGGAATCCATGTCGATCTCCCATGAGAGCGGGCGCTGGACTCTGTTCACCCTGCATGCCACGACCCTGTCCCTTCCGGGGAAATCAGTCCTTATAAGTACATCCCTCGCGGTCATAGGGAAATCGCTTTTGATCTCCTGCATGTCTTTGAAGCTTATAGTGAAGCTCATTCTTTATCCTCCCCGTACAGGTCATCCGGACACCGGGATCCGGTGAGCAGATCATTAAATCTATATGTCAGGTTTTTAAAATAATTCCAGACACAGAACCTCATCTGAACATATTATCATAAAATCGCTGTTGTATACACCCAAAAAGTAATTTTTTAATGACGGGAAATATTCCGCCGATACTGCAAAGGGGGCAGGATGCTTATGCACCCGGCCCCCATGAGATCGATCTTCTGACTTGGGTCCTGTTTCGGACTAATTTACTGTCAGTTTCTCTATGACTACCTTTTTCAACGGGCGGTCCCTTGAATCCGTGGGGACTTTGCCTATCACTTCAACTACATCCATTCCCTCAGAGACATGCCCGAATATCGCGTGCTTGCCGTCAAGCCAGGGGCATGGGACGAGGGTAATGAAGAACTGCGATCCGCCTGTGTTCGGCCCCGCGTTAGCCATAGACAGGATCCCGGGCCTGTCGTGCTTAAGCCCTTTGCCGAACTCATCAGGTATGTTGTAGCCTGGGCCCCCCATGCCTGTGCCCTGGGGGCAGCCTCCCTGGATCATGAAGTTATCTATCACACGATGGAAGATTATTCCGTCGTAGTAATTTTTTTCGATAAGATCCGTGAAATTCTTAACCGTGTTCGGCGCAAGATCGTTGTAGAGTTCGATCTTGAAAGTACCCGCGGATGTTTCAAAAACTGCCGTCTGACGCTTTGGTGCTTCTTCCGCCGATGCGGGGCCTGCTGAAAATATCTTCATGCTTATTCCTCCAATGTCTTCTTTTGTCTGTTCCTGACCTGCAGATTCTAACATTTATACCTGTCCTCAGCCACTCTCCGAACCCTAAAAAGTGCGGCAGAGATCTGACCGTTGCTTTCAATATTTCCCGATCATCATCCAAATTTTTTTAAAATTTGATCCGCACCCTGTACTTTTTTATGAAGTCCGTGGGCAGATATGACATCTTCGCCTCCCGAAGCCCCGGGTCGTTCATGTCCTCTTCCCTGTTCACGACTGCCAGTTCAGGATGTTCCTGAAGCATGCGGCACATAAATTCCTTGTTGATCACCTGGTATGCGGCTCCATATTCCAAGCTGGCCTTTTCGAAGTGTACGAGTATCGTATTGCAGGCAAGCTCGGCTATCGTGTAGGCTGCGACCTTCCCCGACACTTCGATGACTCCTCCAACGATACGCGGGATGCTCTCCCAGTTGCTCAGTATTCTTAATATGCCATGGTTTTCCTGAAGCAGACCCTTGTCCGTGCATCCGTTATTGGCTTGGCACCATGCAAGCTGGAATTCCATGACTTCAGGAATTATCTCCTGTGTTATGGGCCTGAAAAGATAGTCGTAATTCCTGCGGAAATGGTTTACCCTGTTACGTTTCTTCATATACCTGTTGCCCGGAAGCATCGCCAGATCCCTTATGTCGTAAAGGTATTCCCAGCTTCCCCTCATATCTTCCGCTTCAAGCTTTTCTCCCAGCTGGTCCTTCCAAATTTCGAGAAGTTTTTCGGGCACGAGCCAGAATTCAGGCTCATTGCCGAATCTTTCTCTTATAACGTCGGCCCAGTCTGTTCTTTCCCAATTCCCCAGCGGTGCGAGGTCGTAGTCACGGGGAAGGGTCTGCCTGATCCAGAGCAGATCCTTGTCATCTTCCCTGGCTGTCCGGTATCCGTAGTCACAGGCCCATCCCCAAAGTATCGGAAAACTGTAGTCGGATGCTCTTTGGTTTGTGATCTTCCAGTAACGCTCAAAAAATGAGATGTCTTCAAGTTTTATGTCACTATATTGAAACAAGGAACGATTCCCTCCGTTCTGCTTACGATTAAAGATTAAACCTCTTTCGCACTTTTTGCCAATAGCAAAAGAACGTATATCTGCTACAATTTTGTATCAGCATCAAATATTAAAAAGGGATCGATGGACTTGACAGAAAACAATTGCGCCGGCAACCAAGAAAAATGCCCTGAAACAGTTCCCGAAGAACAGACGGGGATGACAAAAGAGGAACAGGAGTGGGGGCTGAAAAAAGAACCTCGTCCTCCTCTGCCTCGCTATGTCTTTGGCGTCATCGCTGCGCTGATCCTTATAATTTTTCTCGGAGGAAGCCTATGGTACTACAGAACAAGCGTCCTGCCCGAAAAATATTACCAGAGGGCATCGTCGCATTTCAAGCTGGAAGAATACTCGGAAGCCTATCTTCTCTACGAAAAAGTTCTGAAGCTGCGTCCCGAAAGAAAAAACATCCTTTACCAGATGGCGTTCTGTCTTGAAAAGACCGGAAGGACCGACGAAGCGATAACCCGTTATGAAGAGCATCTTAAGACAATTCCGGGAGATGGAAAGGCTCTCCTTCGGATGGGCTGGCTCTACACTCAAAAGAATGATACGGGAAAAGGCCTTGCTGCCCTCAAAGAGGGAGCGGCAAAGCTGAAAGACCCTTATGCATGGGCGCTTGTAAGTGAGGCCGCGATAAAATCGAAGGACTCAGGAACGGCTGTTGAGGCCCTCCTGAAGCAGACCGAACTCTTCAGGGAACCGGAACAGGTGCTGACCTGTTCAAAGATGCTCATGGGCCTTGGTGCATGGAAAGAGGCTCTTAAGGGCTACGAGAGGTTCTCGGAACTTGCCCCTGAGGATAAACGGGGGGAACACGGGGCAAACGCGGCCAAGGCGATGCTGGGTTGGCCGACAGACCAAAGGCTCGTCATCAGGCCGGGCAGATCCATCGGACCGGTCGAGATCGGCGATACGAAAGATGCGGTCAAGGGAAAACTTGGCGCGCCTGAGGCAAAGGAATTCAGGAAGGTCGGAGGAAAATCGATCCTGTCGGACGACACTGCGGAGATCTGGACTTACAGCAGGACTATGCCGGGAAGAGGACTTCGTGTGATATTCATAAACGGCAAGGTCCGCGAAGCAGAGGCCCGCTCCGGGGAGTACAAGACAGAGACCGGGCTGGGGCTGACGAATTTCCTTCTCCCCAAAAACTCATCAAGGCTTGAATGGAGAAAAGAGGGAGAGGACAAGGCTGTCGTATGCCTTGCGAAAGGCGGCGGGCTCACCTTTTACGCTGCGGGGCTGAACAGCAGCGGCACTGACGCGAAGTACAAAAAACTCCGCGTCCATAAGGGAAATTCATCGATCGACAGCGTTGAGGGCTTCAGTCTGCTTAACCTTTTCAATTAGGCCCCTCCGCTGCTGAAAAGGAGTTATTTGCGGCCCAGTATCCTGACTGCCTCCATGGCATCCTTCGCATAGTGGTCAGCACCGACATATTCCGCAAGTGATGGAGTCAGCACCGCTCCGCCGACTATGACCCTCACTCCAGGACATGCCTTCCTCAGCATGTCGATCGCCGTCTTCATGCTTGAGACGCTCGTCGTCATTAGAGCGCTGAGACCGACAATATCGGCGCCGTTCTCCCTGACTGCCTCTACGATCTTCTCAGGAGGGACATCTTTCCCCAGGTCGATCATCCTGAAATTGTAATTTTCCATAATCACTTTCACTATGTTTTTACCGATATCGTGTATGTCTCCCTGAACGGTCGCGATAACTACCCGGCCCCTCTCTTCGGAGCCTTCGGAGCCGTCTTTCGCAAGCTGTCTGCGGATCAGTTCAAAGGATGACTGTGCGGCTTCGGCCGACTTGATAAGCTGCGGAAGGAATATGCTGCATGATTCGTACTCTTTACCCACCAAGTCGAGGGACGGAACTATCTCTTTTTCAATAATTTCCAGAGGTTTCATTCTTGAGAGCAGGAGCTCAGTCGCCCTTTCCGCATCTCCCTTGAACCCTTTAATAATAGCCTGTGCAAGATCGGCCTGCACATCGCCGCCGGTCATGGAGCCCCGGTTTTGCTTTTCTTCTTCCGGTCCTGAATGACCCGCAATAAATGCCTCGGCCTGCCGGTCTTTGCCCATCAGCACCCTGAACGCATCGACGGCCTCCCTCATCCCCTCGTCGCCCGGGTTCATTATCGGAGCGTCAAGGCCCTGCATCAGTGCCATCGCAAGCATAGTCCTGTTGATAACGGGGCGAGCCGGGAGTCCAAAGGAGACATTGCTCACACCGAGCACCGTCTTAAGCCCGAGTTCCTCTTTGACCATCCTTACGGCCCTGAGGGTCTCCACAGCTTGATCCTGCTGCGCTGAGACAGTCATAACAAGGCAGTCGATAAGGACATCCTCTTTGGGGATGCCGACCTTTTGGGCCTCCTCCATGATCGTCCGGGCTATCTTAAGTCTGCCCTCCGCGGAGGATGGTATCCCGTCGTCGTCCAGGGTAAGCCCCAGTACGGCTGCTCCGTATTTTTTAGCTATGGGAAGTATCTTTTTCAGGGAATCCCTCTTACCGCTGACCGAGTTGATAAGGGGCTTTCCGTTGTAGACTCTCGCAGCCCTTTCCAGAGCCTCCGGATCAGAGGAGTCAAGCTGAAGAGGCAGAGCAGTCACCGACTGTATCTCAATGACTGCTCTCCTGAGCATCTCAGGTTCGTCAATATCCGGAAGCCCCATGTTCACATCAAGGATGTGAGCTCCCTGTTCCTGCTGCCGAACCGCTTCCCTGAGCACGTAGTCCATGTCTTTCGCCCGGAGCGCGGCCTGCAGCGACTTCTTTCCTGTGGGGTTGAGGCGTTCACCGATGATCACCGTGTCATCCCCGAAGAAGACAGTTTTTGACGCGGAACAGACTCCCGTTTTGAGGCCCGGCCAGATCCCTGTAGGGCTTACGCCCCGGAGCCGCTCTTTTACAAGGCTGATGTACCCCGGATCCGTTCCGCAGCACCCTCCGACGATCAAGGCACCCTTTTCGACAAATCCTTTAATGCAGCAGGCAAATTCTTCAGCCGTGACATCATACCTGGCTTCTCCCTCGCTGAAAACCGGAAGCCCGGCGTTTGGCTGGATCATCACAGGTATGCTGCTTGACCGGAGGATCCTTTCGACTATAGGCACAAGCTGTTTAGGCCCGAGAGAGCAGTTAACTCCCAACGCATCTGCTCCAAGGGACTGAAGTGTCAGCACCATTGATTCAACTGTAGCACCGAAGAAGGATGTCCCGTTTTCCCCGAAACTCATCGTAGCCAGGACAGGCAGGTCTGAATTCTCTTTTGCCGCGATCATGGCTGCTTTGAGTTCATAAAGGTCGGTGAACGTTTCAAGAAGTATCAGGTCGGCTCCTGCTGCATCCCCTGCCCTCACTATTTCGGCAAAGACCCCGACGGCATCTTCAAAAGGAAGGTCCCCGACCGGTTTAAGCACACGCCCGCATGGACCTATGTCGAGAGCGGTGAACTTGCCCTTGCGGGCAGAAGCCGCAGCCTTTGCGATCATGACCCCCGACGATACGATATCCGCAAGCGGACATCCTGCCTTTTCAGCCTTGAACCTGTTGGCCCCGAAAGTATTTGCCGAGACTACATCGCACCCCGCGTCAAGATATTCTTCGTGGATGGATCTGATCAGTTCAGGATCGGTCAGGTTGAGCAGCTCAGGTATGCCGCCACTTTTCAGCCCCCTCTTCTGGAGCATGGTGCCCATGGCACCGTCGAAAATTACTGCCCTTTTTTCATCTGTCCTGAATGTCATATGACCCGCCTCATTTTCCTTGTAAACTGTTTCCGCTCATTGACGTCAGCCGGGAAATTCAGCCGCGCTTTACCCTAAGGGAATAGAGTATCCCCCTTATGTTCTCTGATATCCTCTTTGCGATATCAGGCTGATTCATAGTGTAGAGGTGTATGCCGTCAACACCTGCAGCGAGCAGGTCGACTATCTGCGCCGTCGCGTATGCGATACCAGCCTCTTTCATAGCCATGCTGTTATGTCCGAATGCCCTTATAATTTTCTGGACCTTTTCCGGGACTGTTGCCCCGCACATTGAGACCATGCGGCTGATCTGGGAAGAGGATGTTATGGGCATAATGCCTGCTACTATCGGAGTCGCTATTCCTATGGTCCTTGCCCGGTCTCTGAAGCTGTAGAAGATCTCGTTGTCGAAAAAGAGCTGGGATATGAGCACATCGACTCCGCAGTCTGCTTTTTCCTTGAGGCATCGCAGGTCGTCTTCCATCGAATATGCTTCGATGTGCTTCTCCGGGTAGCAGGCCGCGAAGATCCTGAAATCATATCTGGATCTTATGTATCTTATGAGGTCCGAGGCATAGCGGAAGTCCTTGAGCGTCTCGCTTTCCGCCAGGTCTCCCCTGAGGGCGAGGATGTTTTTTACCCCGTTTTCAGAGAGTGTTTTCAGTATTGGCTCCACTTCTTCGATCGAGTTTCCCGCGCAGGTAAGGTGGGCGAGAGCCGGTATGGCATAGCTGTTCTGTATCTGGGAGGCGATTTCAACGGTGTTGACGCGGCTGGTCCCTCCCGCACCGTATGTAACGCTGATGAGGTCAGGCGCCAGGCTTGCAAGCGCGTCTACCGTCGCAAATATCGAAGCGAGATCTCCCGCGCCCTTGGGAGGAAAAATTTCAAAAGTCATCGTTGGCCTTTCCTGTTCAAAGTAATCTCTCATAATCTGACCCCCCGTTACAGATATCTTTCAACTATCACTGCCGCCCCGTCGCTGTCATTGTCTAAAGTTGTCTCATCCGCCGCCGCTCTTACATCAGTTGGTGAATTGCCCATAGCAACGCCGTACCCTGCCCATCCGATCATTTCCCTGTCGTTGGAGCCGTCACCTATCGCAAGGACATCGCACCTGTCGATCCCGAGCCTTTCCGCAACTATCGCAAGCCCCTTCGCCTTGTTAACATCGGGGTGGGTCATCTCAACAAAAGCCCCCCACGAAGTCGCAGTGTAGATCCGGCCGCCAAAGCGCGAGACAGTCCTCTCTGCCATCAGGCGGAAATCGTCTTCTTCCAGCGCTATGCCCAGAAGTTTCGTTGAATCGACGTCAAGGTCCCAGAACTTTTCACCGACCGAGACGGGCCGTATTTTTGATATGTTTTCGTAGAATCTGCTTCTTGGGTCGCTGCTGTCCGTCACATAGAGCCTGTCATCGCTGTAGACCTGTATGTACCATCCCTGCTGCCGGTAGAAGGAGAGGACTTCCGCAGTCAGTTCCCTTCCTACTCCTCTTTCGTGGATGGTCTTACCAGAAAGGGGATCGCGCACGACAGCACCGTTGTAGAATATGCAGGGGGCTGTTATGCCTACCTCCCTGATCACGGGGAGGGCTGAAGGATACATCCTTCCCGTCGCGGTGACAACAGTTATCCCTGACGAGATAGCGGACCGGAGAGCGTTCCTTGTCCTTGCTGAAAGTTCGCTTGAGCTGTTAAGGATCGTACCATCCATGTCAACTGCGATAAGCCTCGGCCTGAAAGTGTTCATGCCGAGAATACCGCTAAAGAGGCTATCTCAGCTGCCACGGCAGCGGCGCCCAGGACATCGCCGTTCACTCCGCCGAGCCTGGAGTTCATCCAGTCCGCCATCCCGAAACCCGTTATAAGGGCGGCCGCAGCTGAGAAGAACCACCTGACCGGCGCGATCGGCATGAAGACAAAAAACGCGATCAATGAGATGAAGAGATCATATCCTGTGAAGGTGTCCACCCAGCCTTTGCCCATGCCGCTCTCCCAAGGATACCTGCCCATGTAGGCAGCTGTGCAGCATGCAAATCTGCCGGAAGCAGCGGAAACGATCAACGCGGTTGTGAGTCTGTCAGGCCGGACAGATCCCGCCAGGGATGTCCAGAGTCCGAATGCGAGTATGAGGCCGACAGCCCCATAAGCTCCAAGCCTGCTGTCCTTCATTACGGAACGGAGCTCCTCGCCCTGCCGGCCCGAGCCTACTCCGTCCCAGAGATCCCCCCACCCGTCGAGGTGCAGTGACCATCCTATTATCGAGTAAAACAAGACGCCTATCCAAATGGAGCCGGGCGCGCCTAATCCCAGGGATCTCACGACAGACACTGCGATCCCGACAAGCAGGCCGAGAAGCCCTCCGGCAAGGGGGGCAAGAGGAAGTGTCCTGTTGCCTGTCGGCATCTCCGACGGCCACAGCTTTTTGGGCAGCGGGATGCGCGAGAGCAGGGTCCATGCCACAACGAACCTGCCAATGAAGTCAAGCCTCGATCCCTCGTTTCTGATCTCATCAGTCAGCCTGTCCATATATTCCCGGAATTTTACGTTCTTCATTGCCAACTCTCCTCCATCGACCCTTTGACCCACAGAGGGCAGCCTGCGACTACAAGGGCGACTCTTTCCGCCTTTGAAGCGCAGAGCTGGTTCATCCTGCCCTGCAGATCCCTGAATCGCCTGCCCATTATATAAGTCGGCACGAGGCCGAAACCGACCTCGTTGCTCACAATTATCAGGTGCGTCCCTTCTCGAGGGATAGAACAGAGATCTTCGGTCATTGCCCTTATTTGTTCTTCCCTTGCCTGCCACTCGGATCCCGAGGCGTTTTCCGCAAGCCCCCCTTCAAGGAAGAGGCGGGTCAGCCACAGCGTGAGGCAGTCAAGCAGAAGGACCCCCCTTATTCTCTTTACAGCCGCACATATCTCGTAGGGATCTCCTTCGAAGGTCTCCCATCCCGCAGGCCTTCTCTTTTTGTGTATGGCAATGCGTTCCTGCATCTCTGCGTCCCGGGCGTCCGCAGCCGCAAGGTACGTAACATGGGAGGCAGCACACTTAGCCAGCCTTTCAGCAAAGGTGCTCTTCCCGCTTCTGGCACCCCCCAGGATGAGGGTGATCCCTGATTTGAACATCCTCTCACCGTCAGTTTCCAAAGTCTATCCCCTGCAGTATGTTTCCAAGCGTCTGCTCTATGATCTGTCCGCCGATATTATTCCCGTTGGTATAGCTTACTCCGGGGCCGACAGGGATTTCAAATTTAAGTCTGAAGACAGTATCCCTGCCCTGATAGTCTTTTTCATTCGGATCGCTGGCCGACTTCGGTATCACGTTCCTTGGGCTTGTCATCTGCTCCGATTTGTCGACCTTTACGTTGCTGAAGCTCGGAGAATCCATAGTTCCGTTTATATTCATCGTAACGAAACGGAAATCTGTCCTTGTGAAGCCTGACAGGACTCCTCCGAGGAAGTTCTGCAGCAGCGCGCTTCTGTCAAGCTCACCCGTGAATTCCATGCCGACGTTTATGATCCCCTGAAGCGCTCCGAGGAGGGCGTTCAAAGCCTGAATATTTACTTTGCCCATGGCAAAGAGGCTCATCTCTTTTTTCTTGTTTACCAGACCGTCAAGCATGACATAACGGTATACGGGATCTCCGGGAGGCGCCACAGCCTGGCTTCCGGGAAGGATCGTCAGGTACCCTTCGTCAAGGGTGAATGCCGTCTGGACCGTTTTGAAGAGGAGCGGTTTGCCCTTTGTATATTTTTTTGCGGCCTCTACCGCTTCAAAGCCGGAGATCTCTCCGTCCCTAAGGAAGAGGACCCCTGCGGCATTGACGGTGCTCATCCTTCCCGGTTCGCCCCCTGCCCTGATCTTAAGGTCTCCTTTGCCCGAAATCGAACCCGAAAGGGAGGGAAAAGCCTGTTTTATCATGGGAGCCACGTCGGCGCTCATCACTGTAAGGTTGCCGCCCCAGCTGCTCTTCGCTATATCCATTGCAAGTCCGCCTGTAACAGCTCCGCCGTTCGTCTCAGCCTTCACGTCTTCCATGACCGCATAGCCTTCGGAGATGTAAAACGGGGCGTTGACGTTCCTTATCCTCAATCCCAGGAATCTCATCCTTTCAGAAGAAAATGAACCTTCTCCGCTGAAATTGTCGACCTCTCCCCTGCCGGTGAACTTGAAGCTGGCGTTTCCTCCGAACCTCCGCCTGAACTGGTCAGGCAAGTAGGCTCCTATCTGCCTGAGGTCAATATCTTTGCCTTTAGTGTCAAGGGCTCCATGCCATTTTCCGTTCTCCATGTAGACTCTGCCGTTAGCCGTCAATTCACCTCGTGCAAGCCTTGCCTTAGCTTCTGAAACTTTAATATCTGTCAGGCTGCCGTTGAACGCGACATCTACCATCGGGAGCAGAAATCCCCTGTACCTGAAAGGTGCCAGCGTACCGCTGCCGTTCAAAAGAGGCTTTTCAACTGTACCTCCGACCAGAACTTCGCTTTTTATAAGGCCCTGCACGCCCCTTACTACCGGCAGGTGTTTCCTCAGCAACTCATACATGTTTATATTTTCAGATGCGATCTTCAGATCGAGCATGGATTCTGAGAAAGGCCTGCCCGCCGGCGAAGGGATGATCTTACCGGTGAGGAGATGCTTTCCCCTCAGGAAATCGACCTTTACATTGCTGATCCTGATCTCCTTTGGGTCACCGCTCAGGCTGCCTGTGGCCCCGTCAGCTGAGAACTCCTTCCACCTGAGGCCTTCTGACGAAATGTCCGCGTTCCATCTGATGCCTCTTCCGTCATCGCCCACCTTGATCTCACCCGAGCACGGTCCTTCGATATCCTGCTCCATGCCAAAAAGTCCGTTGAGGGCCGAGATGTCCACTCTCCTGACTCTGCCTTCGAATTCCCACCTGACAGGAGAAGATCCGCTGGATGCCTTATACGGAAGGTCGACTTTGCCTTTGAGGTCCGCACTGCCTCCGGCCATTTCTGCATCCATCTTCCTGAAGTCAAGCTTATTTGATGAATGTGCCATTTCAGTATGAAATCTTGAGACCTCGAGATCCAAGAACCTGCCGTTTGAGACCCTGAGCTTCAGCAGCGCCTCAGGAGAATCTGTCTTTCCCCTAAGAGTCCATGTTCCCGAAGCATCTCCGGATATATTCAAAGTTTTGAGGACTCCGAGTGTGCTATGGAAGCCGCTGAGGGAGGCGTTCTTTATCGCTCCGCTGAAGGAGAGCTCGGGTGTTCCCCCTATATCCTTCATATTGCCCGAAGCCGTGATAAGCGCCCCGTTCCAGAGAAGGGACGCATTCGTCAGCCTGAAAGTTCCCAGCGAAACGTCGTACTCGGGGGATGCCTTGACCCTCGTAAGCTTTCCTATCCCCTTTATCTCCGCGGAGGGCGAGCTGATGTCCGCCTTCACCTTCATTGCGCTGATTTCTCCCCCGATCTTCGCAGAGACATCGGCGGTACCCTTAAGTTCGTATTTTCCCAGTTCGCTGAACGCTTTTCCAAGTTCTTCCAGCTTTATCGCCCTCGCGTTCAGTTTAAGATCGACAGGCACTCCGTCGGCGATGCTGAGAGTTCCTGCGAGCTTTATTTCCCTTCCCTCGCTGAGAGCCGAGAGATCTAATTTCCCTGAAGGCCTGCCCTCAAAGAGCGCCTTCCCCTGCAGCGCTGTGAACTTCATATTGTTGTACGCAACGTTTGAGGGAGCTATCTCGACTTTCCCTACAAGCGCGTCCAGCGGGCCCTTAAGGTCTGCCTCCATAGCGGTGATGCTGCCTTTCAGCATCGCTGCGTTCCCTGCTATCTCATGGGCTATCTTGTCAGTCCAGTCTGCGAAGCGGAGGTTCCGCGCATCGGCTTTCAGTTCGAGATATTTCCCCGGGGCCCTTGTATCAAGCTTCATCGATCCCCGGAGTGATGAGTCGAAGACCTTGCTCTCCTCAAGCGAGATATCAAGAACACCCTCTTCGTATCTCCATTTGGCCGCTACCTCTTCAAGCGGCACCTTTCCGACAACAGCCTTTTTAAGGACCCCTTCTCCAGAAGTGAAGATGTCCCTGCCCTCGCCCCTCATTTCCATCTTTACCGTCAATGTGCCCGTTACGCCATATTTCGAGAAGTTCGGGAATATCGAGGCTATCGTCCGCAGGTCGGCATCTTTTATATCAGCTTTGAAATCCGGAACAGGATATACAGCTCCGGAGGCTTTGGCGGAACCTTCGTCAAGCTTGGCGGAGAAGCCGTCAAGCAGCCAGTTTTCTTCTTCCTTTCTGACTACTCCGAATACTGAAAATGGGATATCACGGAACTTGCCCTTGAGCACGGGGGCGAACCACTCCAGTCCGCGAAGTTCAAGCGAGCTGTCGTCCAGCTCGAGGAGCCCCCATTGGGAGGATACCCTGACCTCGTTCAGTATTATCTTGTCTATAGGGATATCCTTTGTTCCCGCGCTCCCCTTTTTCTCCGGCACCATCTTAAGCAGCGAATCATAGTCGGTGCTTAGGCCCTCTATCACCAGGGTGGATATGCGGGGTGAATTTTTAAGAAGGCTGGGGAGGGAGAGGTTTATGTCTATCTTATCAATCGTGAGGAGCTTGTCATCGGAACGGACAAAGGACATTTCCTTCCCTTCGAAGCCCATGACGGGGTTGCCGGAAAGGGCAGGCATGACAAGCTCGACGTTGAGCTGGTCCCTTACGGCATTGCTGACCTGGTCCACGACAAGATCCCCCAGGAAGTTCACCTGAGTCAGGACCACAAGGGCGATCCCTGCGGCTGCAGTTGTTAATGCAGCAATTATTCCTGCTTTGCTGTTGATTTTTTTCACCCTCAAAATCAATTACACCTCGGCGGCTCTGTATACATTTTCATTTGATCATGTGATCGGCTGTTATACCCGGTAATTCTACCATGTTTTCACTTGCGGACATATGCAATTACACTGTATATGGCCTGCCTTAATTATACATTGTCACATAATTGCCGGGACCTGGAGCAGAGGACACGCGGCTATCCCGGATCCGGCGATAAAAGGGGAGGCCTGAAATGAAAACAGGCCTCCCTCGTTGATCTTTTTTATGATTCAGTGGAGGTGATACTTGCCCTCTATCCTGGTCGTGGCTGATCCTCCGAAAAGTATCCTGTCAGCCCTCTCTCCGGTTAGGCGCCTTATCCTGACGATATTGGGGGAGTTCCGGGAGGGTCCCTGTTCTATCGAGAAATCATCCTCCCACATGCCTTCGTCGATAAGATAATATCCAAATGCCGAATTTCCGGAGCCCGTGGCAGGGTCTTCCAGGTATCCGTATTTGGGCGCGAAGACGCGGGTCCTGTATTTTGTCCCTTTTGTACTTACCTCGTCGGTATATACGTGTACTATGTCAAAATCTTTTTCCGTGGAAAATCTCCTGAGCTTCTCCTGATCCGGGAAGAGTTCAATACAGTCCATGAGGGAAGCCAGAGGGACTATTAGGGTCCTGAGACCGCCGTCTATTACTCTGACTGCTCTTTCTGCCTTTATAGCTTCCACGTCCGCACCAAGTGCTTCAGCTATCTCGTTTCGACTGATATCCCTTTGAAGAAATCCCGGCTCCGGGGCTGTTATGTAGACCGCATCCTCTTCCCTCAGGCGGTTGAAGACAGGCAAGGTCTCCGCCCTGACCCTGATCTTTAGCTCCTTTTCCTCAAGCAGTTCCGTATCTGTCGAGATGAGGTCATACATGATGGCGATAGTTGCATGTCCGCAGAATGCGACTTCGCATTCAGACGAATAGTACTTCAGATGAAACCCGCCGGGCTCCCTGCAGGCAAAGCCCACTTCGCTGACAAAGCCTTTGAGTTCGGATGCGAGTTTCTGCATCTCTCCCTCACTCAGGCTGTCCATCCGGTCCAGAAGAACATAACCGGCAGGGTTGCCTGAAGAGCTTCCCTTCGTGAAAGCGTCGATCTTTTTAAAACCCAGTATCTTCATGACCAAGGCTCCTTTTGACCGATTGGTGATCCTTTGACAAACATACCTCAAAGTATACGCCAACTTTGGATTTTGTTCAGAACACCATTGCTTACGGCAAAAGAGAGAAAAATAATTTTAGATCAAAATTCCGGATGCTTTTGGGAATAAAAAAACACCCGCCTCGAAAGGCGGGCATATAATTACCTGGTGGAGCTTAGGGGATTCGAACCCCTGACCTCTTGAATGCCATTCAAGCGCTCTCCCAACTGAGCTAAAACCCCGAAGTCGAACATGGGCCATTATACTGATTAGGTTAAATGGTGTCAATACTATCATAAGGGCATGAAAAGACTTACTACGGCAGGAAAAACAAAAACCTGCGCGACTGTTTTATTAACTTTGGCCCTCCTGTTTGCCTTAGCCGGCTCATCCTTCGCGGTCACAAAGGATGAGCTTATGCCGTATATTTTCAAATCACTGGGACACAAAGTGCCCGCAAAATATCTGACTGATACTGATGATGAAATGACCGGTTCCTCAGCCCTGAGGCTCGTGTTTGAATCGATGGGCTGGGGCTTCGTCATAACCGCCTATGACCAGGTCACGATATTGCCGGAATGGAGCCATCTGGATCCTGTGGCGGAAATAGCAAAAAAGATATCCCCTTCTCTTCCGTCGGCGATCCTGAACGGCCTTGAGAGACCGTTAGGCGAAGAAGATATAAAAGCACTGACAGACTGGCTCGAACTCTGCAGGAAAAAAGTATCCTGGAAGGACTCATTCTCATCAGAGGGTACTACGCTGACTATGTTTAAACACGGGATAGGCGACCCTTCAGGCCCGGCAAACGGAAATTTGGAAACGGGGGTCAACGAACCCCTCTTCGCGGCGATGATAACAGTCGACATGGACGCAGTTAAATGCCAGATAGCTACAGCGGTCATGGTCGGTGCAAACAAGGCACCCCTAGCCACCATAGCCGTCGAAAACTACGGCGTCGTCGGAGGGATCAACGGAGGTTATTTTGCCGGGGCAAAACCGATAGGCGTGCTTCGAAGGCAGGGATACACCGACAACGCGAAGTTCTGGCCGCAGCGGTCCGCGTTCGGCTGGAACGACAAAGGGGAAACGGTCTTCGTAGACGGCAGGGAGACAGCTGACATAAGTTCCGACAGACGCTTCGACCAATATACCGAGATGCTCCAGGCCGGTCCGCTCCTGCTTAAGAACGGCGAATATGCGGGCAATACTGAAAACATCAAAGAAAACGTCCTCAATATGCGGCATCCACGGACTATGGTAGGGACTGACGGCAAAAAAATCATGTGGGCGGTCATAGACGGCAGGGACAATATGCACAGCGTTGGTGCGACCATTGAGGAGACAAGGAAGGTATGCAGGTGGCTGGGGATGTCTACGGCACTGAACCTTGACGGCGGAGGGTCCAGCTCTCTCTGGTGGAGGGGAAACACCTTCACCCTTCCAAGCAACAGCAACGATGCCGAGCGCCCAATACCTTACGGTGTGCTGATATTCAGGGAGGATTCAGGAGTCAGAAACTGACCTTTCTTGTCCGGTCAGACAATATTCAGATCAAAAAAACGGGACCCCGATCTGATGGCGGAGTCCCGTTTTATCCGTTCCAAAATCATAAGAGATCGGACTACTTGAGTTCCACCTTTGCTCCGGCTTCTTCGAGTTTCTTCTTCATCTCTTCGGCTTCTTCCTTTGCAGCCTGCTCTTTTACGGTCTTGGGTGCGCCGTCTACGAGCTCTTTGGCTTCTTTGAGGCCGAGGCCGGTGATCTCACGAACGACCTTGATGACGCCGATCTTGTTTGCGCCGTGGTCAGCGAGGACTACGTCGAACTCTGTCTTCTCTTCTTCGACTGCAGCTGCGGGTGCTGCTGCGCCGGCCATAGGCATCATCATCGCGGGTGCCGCTGCCGATACGCCAAATTTGTCCTCGAGTTCCTTCACGAGCTCGGAGAGCTCAAGTACTGACATTTCTTCAATTGCCTTGATGATATCTTCACGTGTCATACTAATTCATCCTCCTAAGGATATTTTAAATTTTTATGCTGCTATGCGGCAAATTTGCCGCTCATACCGGCTATGCCGCTTCCTTTTTGTCCTTGATCTGCGAGAGGCATGTGACGAGTCCCCTTGCAGGGCCGGAAAGTACTGTGACGAGTCCCCTGAGAGGAGCTGCGATGGTACCGACGACCTGGGCGATGAGAACTTCCTTTGAGGGAAGGTCCGCAAGCGCGAAGACCTGTTCCTTGCTGAGGATCTTTCCTTCAAGGACCGCCGCCTTCACTATCAGGGCCTCGTTTCCCTTCTCTTTTGAGAAGTCGCGGATGGCTTTCGCTACAGATGCCACGTCGCCGTAGGAGAGAACGTAGCCGTTCGGGCCTGAGTCAAACTCAGGTGCATGTGTTATGCCCGCCTCCGTAAAGGCTATGCGCATAAGTGTGTTCTTGCACACCTTCATCTCGCCGCCTGCCTCGCGGATGCGTTTGCGGCAGTCGCTGATCTTCTTGACTGTGAGGCCGCGGTACTCGGTGATGAAGACTGCGTTGCTCTTGTTGAGCAGTCCTACCAGGGAATCGATCGTTTCACGTTTTGCTTGTGTTGGCATTCAATTTCACCTCCTGTTGATGTTGTGATCGGATGCCGACAATAAAAAAGGCCTCCGTCACTCAAGGGGAGTCCGGAAGCCATAATACGTGCAGTAATTGAGTTAATGGGGCACGGTTATCCTTCGCAGACCTCGGCAGGAAATTAAGCGCAAGCGCACCTGCTGTCTTGAGTCTAAGCTGTGAGATTATACAATAAAGATGATAATTTGTACAGCACCCCAAATATTGTTGCTGTAACTGTTCCTGATATCCGATATCTATGCCCGGAGGGAAAACTCAGCAAAATATTTGGTACAGACAACAATTTTATCAACATCATCCGGCTTTTGTAATGTAAAATAATCAGCATGATATCAAGGCACAAATAATATACGGAGGAGTTTCAACATGAAAAGGCTCTTGACACTTATCCTGGCATGCATTCTTATTTCCATTTCATCATCATCGATGGCAAAACCGGCCGCTGAGGAATTTAGAAACAAAGAATACGATTATTCCTCGATCAAATCCGTACTGGCGCTTCCAGTAATGTATGAGATCACGATACCTCCGAACGAGCCTTTCCTTGACGATTCTGTCCAGCAGAGGTGGAGAGAACTGACATCCCAGGAAAAGGGCGGTTTCAGTTTCCTTGTAAAGACCCCAGAACAGATAATCGAAAGGGATGACTTTGTCAAAGGCACCGGACCTTCAGAAAAAACCGGCAGGGACAAGACCGCTGAGAAGGCGCTCTCACTCTCCCCGGAATACACAGACGCAATATTGTCGGCAACCGTCACGAAATGCGCATACACGACCGTCCACCACCCTCAGGAGGTCGTCTGGGATACAAGGTACGAAAACCGCTCCGTATATGTAAACGGCAAATGGGAGACACGGAGCGTACCCATAAGCTACCAGAAGATCAAGCCCGCGTGGGACGAAACATCCGCACTGGGGGCGGTAAGGCTGGAACTTCGGAACTCGAGGGACAATACTTTGATCTACGGCGTCAACGTAACGGCCAGCACCGCAGAGGACCTCTTCACCCCTTTGCCTACATTGACGAGGCATATCACAAACGTTGTGGAAAACGCGGTCAAGAGGGTGCCGAAAAAATAATTTGATCTCAGTTCCGAAAAAAGCATTAAAGAAAAAGTAAGGGGGACGCGCAAGCATCCCCCTTACTTTTTCTCATGTGAGTTCAGAAATTTATTCTGCTGTTGTGTCTTTCTGGGCCTGGACGGGATCTACGGAAATTCCAACTCCCATAGTCGTTGCAAGGGTCATGCTTTTGACATAGGTACCCTTTACAGCTGCAGGGCGGGCTTTGAGGATGGCTCTGAAGAGCGCCTTGACGTTGTTTTCAAGGTGTTCTGCCGGGAAAGATGCTCTGCCTACCGCGTTGTGCGTAATAGCTGTTTTATCGACACGGAACTCGATACGACCGGCTTTGATCTCTTTGACAGCACCGGCAACGTCGAACGTAACTGTATTCGCCTTTGCGCTTGGCATAAGTCCGCGGGGACCGAGAACTTTGCCGAGACGTCCGGCTGATTTCATTATGTCCGGTGTGGCGATTACTGCATCGAAATCCATCCTGCCTTCAGCGATCTCTTTTACAAGATCTTCGCCTCCGACGATGTCCGCGCCTGCGTCCTGAGCTTCCTTCTGCTTGTCTCCGAGTGCAAGGACACACACCTTCTTTGTGTGGCCTGTCCCGTGCGGAAGGACGATCGTGCTTCTTACCTGCTGGTCTGCATGGCGGGGGTCTACGCCGAGACGAACATGGAGTTCGAGGCTTTCGTCGAATTTAGCCGTTGCACATTCCTTCGCTATTGCGACAGCCTCTGAAATTGAATACTGCTTCGTGAGATCTACTTTTTCGAGCAGTGCCTTGTAGCGCTTACCTTTTTTTGACATTATTATTCCTCCTCGTGGTAATGTCGGAAGACCAGAGATCCTCCTCCCACATCCCGGATATCCGGGAAGTCATCTAGCCGGTATTTCTAACCGACTACCTCGATGCCCATCGAACGGGCTGTGCCTTCGATCATCTTCATTGCAGCGTCGATGTCGTTCGCATTGAGGTCGGGCATCTTGAGAGCCGCGATCTCCTGGACCTGCTTCTTTGTTATCTTTCCTACCTTGTCCTTGTTGGGGACAGAGGAGCCCTTTTCCTTGCCCGCAGCTTTCTTGATCAGGATGCTCGCGGGGGGGGTCTTGAGGATAAAAGAGAAGCTGCGGTCAGCGTATACTGTGATAACGACCGGGATGATCATCCCAACTTTGTCCGCCGTCTTGGCGTTGAAAGCCTTGACGAATTCCATTATGTTAATGCCGCGCTGTCCGAGCGCAGGTCCTACCGGCGGCGCCGGTGTCGCTTTTCCTGCGGGAAGCTGCAGTTTAAGCTCCCCAATTACCTTCTTTGCCATAGTACATGTTACCTCCTTGGTTTTGCTGCTTATGTAAAGCCCTCATCGGGCGATCATTCTTTTGTCAATGTGCGCTATGCAAAATTAAAGCAGTGACTGTTTCTGTCAGATCTTTTCCAGCTCGGTATAGTCCGCTTCAACAATGGTCTCACGTCCGAATACCGTTACGCTGAACTTTATCTTGCCCTTGTCCGCATCAATACCGATGACAGGACCGGCCTGTCCCGCAAATGGTCCGCTCCTGACCTGGATCGTATCTCCCACCTGGAAATCGACTTCGACCTTAGGCTTCGCCTCTTTGCCAAGCTTGTTCATTATCTCCTCTACCTCTTTAGGGGTAAGGGGGATAGGATGGTTTCCCGATCCGACAAATCCCGTCACTCCGGGTGTATGGCGAACTACATACCAGGACTGGTCCTCGAGGATCATCTCCACGAGCACATAGCTCGGGAAGATCTTTCTCCGGATCCGCTTTGTTTTGCCCTCTTTGATGTAAACTTTCTCTTCAATTGGGACAAGGACACGGAAGATCCTGTCTTCCATACCCATCGTCGCGATCCTCTGCTCAAGGTTCGCCTTGACCTTATTCTCGTAGCCGGAATAGGTCTGGACTATGTACCAGCTTCGTTCCTGTGTGTTACCAAATATTTCGCTCATGCCTAAAAGAGGGCCGCAGCCCCCTTCACCTCCAGGTTACAGTCGAGACTCGAAAGCCATATCTGATCCAGGCTATCGGACGATTTTGGAGAATACTCCCGTGAGAAGCAAATCTACCAGCCCGAGATAGGCTGAAACCATGAAAGTTACCACAATGACTACGATCGTTGAATACCACATTTGCTGCCTTGTGGGCCATGTGACCTTTTTCAGTTCAGCTCTTGATTCCCGGATGTAGTCGAGGACTTTTTCCATAACCCCGACCTCCTCATTCTCAAACTTTGATATTTCTAGAACCTAAACAAAAACCGGCAAAAACAAAATGGCAGGCCTGGAAGGATTCGAACCCTCAACCCCCGCATTTGGAGTGCGGTGCTCTAACCAGTTCGAGCTACAGACCTGCGTGCGGAGGTTATTTTACCCTACTTGCACTCCTTATGCAAGGTATGTTTGTCACAGAACTTGCAATATTTCTTTTTTTCAAGTTTTTTGGTAGCCTTTTTCTTGTTGACAAGCGTCACATAGTTGCGGCGCTTGCATGTTGTGCACTGAAGACCGACGATATCCGCCATTATTCTTTCACTCCATACAAAAAGTTTTTAATAGGCGGCTGATTTTTACAGCCGCCTCGTTCAGCTGCTAGTCTATGATCTCAGTA
>DCEE01000025.1 GCA_002316795.1 Synergistaceae bacterium UBA1037 | reverse complement strand
CTTGTTGCGGAGAGTTATGAGAATGAGTCGTAGGCAGTCGATACGATGCATCGTAAGGGCGTACTTTAAAAGGGCAAACTTTGCCATATGTATTTCCGGACAGGGCAACAAAAAAGCTCCGCAGGATCCCTGCGGAGCTTGTATTATCACTGGAGCCGCCTCCCGGACTCGGACCGGGGACCCCATCCTTACCATGGATGTGCTCTACCTACTGAGCTAAGGCGGCAACCAATAATGCGGTAAGGGCATTTTGGGCAAAATAATGGTGGTAGGAGCTGGATTTGAACCAGCGTAGGCTCTCGCCGACAGATTTACAGTCTGTTGCCTTTGACCACTCGGCCATCCTACCACTCACATGGACCCGCGCGAGGCGGTATTCACGGGAAAACATTCTACCTTATATCCCCAGTTTGTCAAGACAGCACTTGTCACTGCAAAAAGGCTCCCTTACCCTTTGCAGTACTGGATCTTAGGTGCGTTTCATTTTATCCGTCGGTGTAAAAAATATATCCGCACCGTCTGTTTTGCAACAATAAACGCCTCTTATGATAGAATATGCGCACGAGATGCCGAAAGGGAGGGCAATGATACAAACCCGCTCCTTCCGGTACACAAGAAAAAAACAAAATAGCAGCGTCTTTTGAGGGGGAATCCGGTGCAAGTCCGGAGCGGCCCCGCCACTGTTACCCGATCGGGAAGTCAGGCGACCTGAAAAAAGATGATGGATGTTATGCGCGGGCGTTGTTCATCCCCATTTGATCTTATTGAGGGAGCCCTGAGGCTCCCTGTTTTTTTGCAATAATGAGGAAAGAGGTATTCGATTGAAGAAGTCAAGACTGCTTTTGCCATTTATGATGCTTATGATGCTCTTGTCCTTCGGGTATGCGGAAGCATCCCCTAAGAGGATAATCTCCTTGACTCCTGTCGGAACCGAGATCCTCTTTGAGCTTGGCCAGGGAGACAACATCATAGGAGTGACGGATTTCTGTGATTATCCCGCCGAAGCTGCTAAAAAGCCGAAGATGGGCGATTTCGCAGCGGTCAACTTTGAGGCTGTCATGTCCATGAAGACCGACCTGCTCCTGCTCCAGGACATGCACATGCAGTTCACCCCTCAGCTGGACAAGCTCAGGATCCCCTATCTCGTAATGAAGCAGAACTCGATCGACGAGATCTGCGACTCCATCATCAGGCTTGGGAAGGTATGTTCAGCTCAGAGCAAGGCGGCGAAGCTCGTTTCAAATATACGTGCCGACGTTGATTTGGTCACCTCGAAAGTAAAGGGGCTCAAGCGGCCCAAGGTCATCCTCTGTGTTTCGAGAGAGCTCTCCGAATACCAAATAAACAGCTTTTATGTCGCCAGCAACAACAATTTCTACGGGGAGATGATCTCGCTTGCGGGAGGAGAGAATGCCGTCAGCGAGAAAAAAACGGCATATCCCCAGGTCTCCCTTGAAGGACTAATGAAGATCAATCCCAGCGTGATAATCGATCTTGTCGGAGACAAGACGTTTTACCATTCGAAGGACAGCATAGATGTCGAGACGATATTCAATGATAAATACCTCAGGAACCAGTGGGAGAGAAGCGCCAAGGTCGACGCGGTCAAAAAGGGACGGATCTATATAATGCAGGGCACCGTCTATCTCAGGCCGGGCGCAAGATCGGGAAAGATCCTCAAAGCATTCGCGAAGGCGATACACCCGGAGGTCAAGTGGTGAGCACTCAGAAGTTTCTTGACATAGAGGGGCTTTCGCTTGATCTTGGGGGTGTTCGGATACTTGAGGACATCTCCTTCTCGCTTGAAAAGGGGAGATATCTTGGCATCATAGGCCCAAATGGGGCGGGCAAGAGCTCACTGCTCAAATGCATCGGCAGGCTCCACAAGAACTTTACGGGCCGGGTCTCACTTGAAGGTGTTTCCCTCTCTTCAATGTCCGAACGGGCGCTTGCAAGAAGGATAGCATGGGTCCATCAGACCGGTTCCGACTCGCTCCCCTTCACTGTAAGGGAGTTTGCCCTTATGTCCCGTTATCCCTGGCAGAAGGCCATCGGAGGCGAGACCGTGGAGGACAGGTCGATCATCGACAGATCGCTGGAAACGGCCGATGTTGCCGACATCGCAGACAGGCAGCTGAACAGCCTGAGCGGAGGCGAGCGGCAGAAGGCCCTTATAGCGGCAGCACTGGCCCAGAGCACAGACATCCTCTTCCTCGATGAACCGACCAGCTTCCTCGATTACAGGCACCAGGTAGAGACGCTGGAACTCATAGAGCGGGTCAACAGGGAACAGGGAATGACTGTGCTTCTCGTGACGCATGACATCAACCTTGCCCTTCACGGTGCGGATGAGGTGCTGGCGATCAAAAAAGGCAGGATGGTGTGGAAGGGAGAAAGCTCTGAACTTCTTGAAGAGGGGCTCCTCCCGGAAATATTCGACACCGGCTTCAAGAGCTTCACTTCGGAGGGACAGATCATGCCCTATGTTGCTCCCGGGGGTCTTGTAAGATGAGGCGCCTTGCCCTGCCCTTCCTCTTCATATTTTCTCTTGCGGTCGTTGCCGTCGCGCCCTTTATAGGTATGCAGAATATCGGCATATCGGACCTCTTGGGAGGCGCGGATGAAAACATCATCCGGATAATGTGGGACCTGAGGGTGCCGCGCGTCCTTCTCGGATGGATAACGGGCTCTACCCTGGCGCTCTGCGGACTGATCTTCCAGGCCCTCTTCAGGAATCCTCTTGCCTCGCCTGATATGCTGGGCGTCTCGACGGGGGCCGCCTTCGGAGCGGTAGTCTACATCCGTACGGGCATAGTCTTCTCCCTCTTCGGAGCGGTATCGGGGCTCTCTCTGGCGGCATTCTCTGGCGCCCTTGCTGCGACCTTTGCAATATACGCGGCAGGCAACCTCAGGCGGGGCGGTATGTCGGAGGCTACACTGCTCCTTGCAGGAGTTGCAATGAGCTTCCTTTTCGGGAGCCTGAACATGATAATACAGTTCACGGGGGGCTACATTGACACATTCAGGATGATGAGATGGTCTATGGGAGGCATCCAGGCAGTCGGGTTCGGCCCCGTGCTGGCAACTCTGCCTGCCCTTGCCGTAATTTTTGCAGTCGCATTTGTAACGGCACCTGAGCTCAATCTCTTCGTCTGCGGAGAGGACATTGCGGCAAGCAGGGGCGTCTCGGTCGTCAGGTTAAGGAGGCTCCTTTTCTTCTCGGTTTCTATCGTGATAGGAATAAACGTCGCGACCTGCGGACCGATCGGATTTGTCGGGCTGCTGGGGCCGCACATTTGCAGGAAGTTCGTTGGGACGGACCACAGGAAGCTTGCTCTGGCATCGCTCTTCTTCGGCGGAGCCTTTCTGGTGCTCTGCGACACGGCGGCGCGCATCCTGTGGTCACCTGCCGAAGTTCCCGTGGGAGTCCTCACTTCGTTCATAGGATCGATATTCTTCCTCTGGCTGCTGGTCAGGGGAAGGCGGTAAGTTGCGGTAAAAAGAGAGGAGAGACAGCAGTTGCTTGAATACATGAGAGCAGGCGGAATATTGATGTGGCTGATAGCCGGCCTATCTGTAATTGCGTTTGCAGTAGTGGTCGAGAGGCTCTTATTTTTCAGAAGCGCATCCACCAACCCCGAGGCGCTGGAAGAAGAGTTCGGCAGGGCAGTTTCGGAAAATGACATTGACGCTGCCAGAAAGGTGGTCAGGTCCTCGCAGAGCTCCCTTCACAGGCTGTTTTTTGCGGCCTTCGCCCACTGGGGAGTCGGAAGGGAGGACATGAAACTACTGGTCGAACAGCAGGTCCGCCGTGAGGTCTACAGGTGGGAGAAGCACCTATTTATCCTGGAGATAA
Organism: Synergistaceae bacterium UBA1037; assembly: GCA_002316795.1. Taxonomy (GTDB): domain Bacteria; phylum Synergistota; class Synergistia; order Synergistales; family Synergistaceae; genus Caenicola; species Caenicola nitritireducens. Next base: position 11,733 of record DCEE01000025.1, on the reverse strand, counting down.
TAGGAAAGACAGCTCCGCTCCTGGGGCTTCTCGGAACAGTGCTCGGGATGGTGGAGATGTTCCAGTCACTTCACCTCGGAGGTCAGATAAACGCTGCCACGGTAACCGGAGGGATATGGAAGGCGCTCTTTACCACAGTCGCCGGCCTGACGGTGGCGATACCGGTAATATTCGCTCACGGACTCCTCCTCTCTCGCATAGACAGCGAAGAAGAGACCCTCAACAGGGGAGCCGACTATCTGATCAGGGAACACTTCACAAGTCACGGTGGGGAAAGTGCGAAGGCGTAAATCGAGGCGCTTTGCCGACATAGATATTACGCCTCTTATAGACGTACTGTTTATGCTGATAATCTTTTTCGTCCTGACTGCGACATTCATTCAGGGCAAACTGGATATAGATCTGCCCTCGGGGAAGGGAGAAACACCTGATGTCAAAAGCACCCTGACCCTGACCGTGGAAAGGGACGGGACGATCTTCTGGGAGGGAGTCCGGATCTCAGAGGGGGAACTTCCCGAACTTGCCAGAGGTGCCCGCAATAGGGAGATACTGATAGCGGGGGATAAAAACGCCCCCTACGGCAGGATCGCGGAAGTGCTCTCGATACTCAGGAAAGAGGGCATAACATCTGCAGGCCTGCTGACGGAGTCGGGAAACTGAGGATGAGAGAAGCCGGAGGAAAGTCTTTCTGGGGGATAGCGCTGGCGTTGAGCTTAGCGGCACATGCAGCGTTTATGCTGTTTATACCCGATTTTGCCCCGAAAACTGAGATCCGGCCTATAATGAGAGTCCGCCTTGCAATGGCCGAAAAAAAGAGCACTCCAACTCCGGCCCCGGTCAAGGAAGAGGCTCCGTCCGAGAAAAAGGCTGTTATGAAAAAAGAGGCTGTCCCCAAAAAAGAACCTCAAAAAAAGGCGGAGCCTGCAAAGTCAGCAAAAACTCCGTCTGAAAAATCCCCTGTACAGGAAGTTCAGGCAAGGGCAGATACATCAGACAGTGTTGCGGGAACCCAAGTAAACGCAGGTATTAATGCAGCCCACACAGATCCCCCCCAAACGACACCTCCACAGGTACAGCCGGAAAGGGTAGTAGAAATAGATTCCCTTGAGGTCGTCAAAAAAGTCCTGCCGGATTACTCATCCTTCTCGAGAAAGCGCAAAGAAGAAGGAACTGTAAAAATAATAGTAACTGTGACTGAAGGCAGAGTAGTGAGCACAGAGGTCGAGAGTTCAAGCGGATACCTAAGGCTTGACGAAAGCGCCCTCCGCGCAGTAAAGCAGTGGCTCTTCAAGAACAGCGGAACAGTAAGGGTGAGAGTGCCTGTGGTGTTTAGGCTTAAATAGATGGCAAAAGCAGGACGCAGTCCTGCCGGCAAACGAAAGACTGGCAATGGGCAAGCCGTTGGCAAGCAGTTGCCAGAATTTGAAACTTTAGCCCTTTATCGTCGTTCCCGAATGTTTTCATCGGGAATCCAGTGTCCTTGGATTTCGACTATTGCCAGCTTTTTAGGACCTAAGCCTCAAGCCACTGGACTCCCGTTTAGGGCCGCCCGGGAGAGACGATCTTTAAGAATATTTGCTTCAGATTGAATTCTCCGCTTGACGTAGTCAAGCAAATTATCCGCGACGTTTTTTGTCGCAAATTCCCCGTGGCGTATGCGCCACAAATTCGCCCGCTCTCTACAATGTAGTGCTATAATCATCCCAATATGAAACTGATTCTCAGTTTTAGAATGGGGTAATGCTTATGTCTGCCGTGCGTTACAACACAAACCAGCGGAAACTTATCCTTGCGGTGATAGAGAGAAACAGAGGCAGGCATATTACTGCTGAGGAGGTGCACCTGGAACTTATCCGCGCAGGCAGCCCGGTCGGAAAGGCCACTGTTTACAGGCATTTTGAGAGGCTCGAGAAGGAGGGACTGCTGATCAGGTATGCTCCCGTTGAAGGGGCGGGCGCGTGCTGGGAATACGCGGGAGAACCCGGCGAGGTGCCTGCGCATTACCACATGAAGTGTGAATCATGCGGGAAACTCTTCTGCCTGGACTGCACATTTCTTGACACCATCTCAAACCACTTCAGCGAACACCACAAATTTGACCTGAACAGGTTCAGGACAGTCTTTTACGGCATATGTTCGGAATGCAGGGGGAAGGATAAGGATGAAAATTAGCAGATCCCTTATGCTGACGGCCCTTGCTCTATCGTCAGCGGTTTTGGCTTTTCTCTGCTCAGCATATCCTGCCCTTTGTGCGGAGAGAGAAAAGCTGAAGATAATCGCCACTATCTTCCCCCAGTATGATTTCACCAGGCAGATCGCGGGAAATAGGGCGGATGTGCAGCTTTTGCTTCCGCCGGGTGCAGAGAGCCACACTTACGAGCCATCGCCATCTGACATAATAAGGATAAGCAAGGCGGATATGTTCATTTATACGGGTCGTCAAATGGAGCATTGGGCAGATAGGGTCATCTCTTCCATAAAGGGAGGAAAGATCATAACGGTCGATGTCTCAAAGGGCATAAAGCTTATACGGCACGAAGATGAAGAGCATGAGGCAGAAAACGACCACCATCTCCTGGATCCTCATATATGGACTGACCCAAACAACGCCCTGGTGATGGCTGACAATATCCTCTCCGCGCTTTGCGCCGCAAGCCCCGAAGACGCGGCATACTTCAGGAAAAACGCAAAGAAATTCAAAGAAGAACTGAAAAAACTGGACAAGGGGTTCCGTGAGGCCGTCTCTTCTGGAAGCAGGAAGAAGATCGTCTTTGGCGGCAGGAACGCTTTCGTCTATTTTCTCCGTCGCTACGAATTAGAATCCATTTCCGTCACAGACTTCTGCTCGACACAGGCCGACCCCGGCGTGAAAAGGATCGCCGAGATCATCAGGACTGTGAGGAAGGAGAAGATTCCGGTCGTCTATTATGGGGAGATGGTGCCGCCAAAGACTGCAAAAACCATAAGCGAGGAGACAGGCACCCGCCTGCTCCCGCTGAATTCCTGCCACAACCTCTCGGCAGAGGATCTGAGAAAGGGAAAGACCTACCTTTCGATCATGAGGGAGAACCTTTCCAACATTAAAGAAGGGCTGAAATGAGTATCCTCAAAGCGGAAAAGATATCAGTCGAATATGAGGGTACTGCCGTCCTCAAAGACCTCTCCTTCCGCATCGAAAAAGGAGAGTTCCTTGCCGTCGTCGGGGAGAACGGTTCCGGCAAGAGTACCCTGATAAAGGCGATACTCGGACTTGTTGGCCTTTCATCGGGGTCGATAAGGCTTGATGGCGGCATCAAAAGTGGCGGCATAGGCTATCTTCCCCAACAGAGGGAGGTCCAAAAAGATTTCCCTGCCGCAGTGTATGAAGTGGTCCTATCCGGCTGCCTCGCTTCACGGAGGATCGTCACATTCTATTCGCCTGACGACAAGAGGCTCGCGCTGAGGAACATGGAACTCCTTGAAATAGCCGATCTGAGGAAGCGCTCATTCCGCGACCTCTCGGGAGGCCAGCAGCAGCGCGTACTTCTGGCCCGGGCGCTTTGCTCCGCAAAGGCGATGCTGATCCTGGATGAACCCACTGCGGGGCTTGATCCGTTGATCAGTTCCGAGTTCTACGGTCTGCTCGGAAGACTCAACAGGGAAAACGGAATGACCATAATAATGGTCTCTCATGACATCGAAGCAGCGAAGGAAAACGCAGGCAGGATACTCCACGTTGGGACAGGTCCATGCTTCTTCGGTTCTGTCAGGGAATATCTTAGGTCAGATACCGGAAAGAGGTTCTCGAACGGAAATGCCGGACATTCTGCGTGAGCTCTTCTCCTACGATTTCATACTGAGGGCGGTCGCGGTGGGCATAATGGTATCCCTCTGCGCTTCTCTCCTCGGAGTCAGCCTTGTCCTTAAGCGCTATTCGATGATCGGGGACGGCCTTGGACACGTGGCTTTCGGAGCCCTTTGCGTCGCTGTGGCTTTCAACATGGCTCCGCTCCTTGTCTCCGTCCCTGTCGTTGTGACGGCTGCAGCTCTACTGCTGAGGATCAGGGGCAATGTCAGGATCAAGGGAGATGCCGCCATTGCTGTCATATCCAGCTCCTCCCTCGCTGTAGGGATAATCGTGACATCCCTTACACAGGGGATGAATATTGACATCTACAACTACATGTTTGGCAGCATACTCGCGATGAGCGACCGGGACGTTTACCTCGGAATGGCCCTCTCCGCAGCTGTGCTCCTTCTCTTCGTCCTTCTTTACAATGTCATATTTGCAGTGACCTTCGACGAGGATTTCGCGAGGGCGGCAGGGGTCAACGTCAGTTTTTACAATACCCTCATAGCTATCCTCACAGCAGTCACCATAGTTGTTGGCATGCGGATAATGGGGTCCCTCCTCATATCCAGCCTTATCGTCTTCCCGTCGCTCACCGCGATGAGGCTCTTCTCGAGCTTCAGGGGCGTGGTAATCTGCTCGGGGATAGTCTCGACAATATGTTTCTTTCTTGGTATCGTCATCTCATATTCACTCGACATCCCTGTGGGAGCGAGCATAGTTGTACTGAACTTCGCTGCATTCACGCTCTTTTTTGCCGCGGGAAGCCTCAGAAAGTATTTTTAGACTGAAGAATGGTGGATATTGATGATAAGAAGAGCTCTTGAGGGCAACGGTTTGCGCCTGGGCGGAACATCATGGGTGATCCCCGGGACCTTTGCCGACAATCTTCGCTACCTCTCAAATGAAGTCAGCGATATGGAAATCGTCCTATTCGATACCCCGGAACACTCCAACATGCCTGCAAAGGATGAAGTCCGTGCCCTGAAGGACCTCTGCGGCGAGCTGGGAATGTCCTGCACGGTGCATTTCCCTGCCGACATATGCGTATATGCCCCGACTGAAGTGTTGAGAGAAAGGGAAGAGAAGTGCCTCAGGACCCTGGATCTTTTTGAGGATCTCGATCCATTTGCGTGGATACTGCACATAGTTGGTGAGAAGAGGGGCGATCCGCCAAGCCCCGATATAGACGCCTGGATCGAAAAAAGCCTGATTTCGGCAGAAAAGATCGCTTCTGCTGCAGACGACAGGAGAAAGATATGCATGGAAACGCTGGACTTCGATCCGCGCTATATCGAGCACCTCGCAGATTCCGCGGGGACTTCGATATGCCTTGATGTCGGACATCTGATAAAATGCGGGCGTCCCGTACATGAGACGACGCTAAGGTCAGCAGCTGCCGTAAAGGTAATCCATGTCCACGGAGTGATGCCGGACGGTACCGATCACAGGGACCTCTCATACATGGATCCCGAGCTTTTCAGATCGGTAAGCGGAATGATGTCAGGGGGAGAAGATAGGGTAATGACCCTGGAAGTGTTCGAAGGAGACTATGACCGGTCTCTCAGCGTTTTGAAAAAGATGCGGGCCTGAAAACGGTATTCCCGCCACTGCTTCTTTAGGGTAAAAGAGAGCTTCGTGGGACGGTGAAATCCCACGAAGCGGAGGAAGGAGAGTATCTTAATTGCGTGCGGAACTGTAAGGAGGTGCAGTCCCGCACCCGGCAAGTTATTTTGAATGGCCTGCCTTTGCCGCGCCGCAGCCTGCACATCCGCCGCCGCACCCTGACCCGCAGCCGCATTTTCCTGAAATGCTGTTTTTGATGATCCTGTAGAGCGAGAGCCCCATAGCAATTATTACCAAAGATCCCAATATCGCTGTTGTCATTCCGCTCAAGTCCTTTCCTTCAAATATTATGCCGCCGACCTGGTAAATCAGCATTGAGAGCAGGTAGGCAAGTCCTGTCTGCCAGGCGATCGCAAACAATGTCCACTTCCATGAACGCATCTCGCTTCTTATCGCCCCGAGCGCCGCGAAGCACGGGGGGGCAAGAAGGGTGAAGACCATGAAAGCGTAGGCACTCACGGGGGTGAATATCCGGGATATTTGTGAGACAAGCACCGGATCGTCTTCGAGAACTTCACCGACCCCCAGCAGGACGCCGTAAGTCGATACTACCGCCTCTTTTGCAAGGAAGCCCGTAACAACAGCCACTGACGACTGCCAGTTGCCGAACCCTAGAGGCCTGAATACGGGCGACATAAAGCTGCCTATGGATGCCAGTATGCTTTCGTCAGGCTCCACCATCTGCAGTGACCAGCTGAATGCCTGGAGGAACCAGATCAGTCCCGCCGCAAAGAATATTATTGTCCCTGCTTTTACTATGAATGCCCTGGCCCGCTCCCACATGTGGATGAACACACCTTTCGGCTTCGGCATCCGGTAGGATGGAAGTTCCATTACGAAGGGCGCCGGTTCTCCGCCGAAGAGATCCGTCTTCTTCAGGAGTACCCCTGAAACTATGACCATGCTGATCCCTATCATGTACATCGAAGGTGCCACCCACGAACTTTCCGGGAAAAAGGAGGCGGCAAAGAGTGCGAAAACAGGCAGCTTTGCGCCGCATGGCACGAAGGGTGTGAGCATTATAGTCAGCCTCCGGTCCGATTCGTTCTCAATGGTCCTTGAAGCCATGATGCCCGGGACCGAACAGCCGGTCCCCACAAGCATGGGAATAAAGGATTTTCCAGAGAGGCCGAACTGGCGGAATATCCTGTCCATAATGAAGGCTACCCTGGCCATGTACCCGCAGTCCTCCAGCAAGGATATGAAGAGGAACAGGATCATCAGCTGCGGAACGAATCCAAGAACTGCTCCGACTCCGCCGATGATGCCGTCTGTCACCAGCGCATGCAGCCACTCTGCGGCATTTCCGGAAATAAGCATGGCAGATACACTCTCGGAGATCCCTCCGAAAAGTTCCTCTGTCCACCCGATGGTCATATCCCCAAGAGTCTGTATCGAAACATAATAGATGCCCCACATTATCATGAAAAAAATGGGGAGACCCAGAAGCCTGTTGGTAAGCACCATGTCTATCCTGTCGGATATGGAAAGCGACCCCGTTCCCCTTTTAATAAGGGTTCCTTCGAGGATGCAGTCTATGTACCTGTAGCGTTCGTTGGCTATGATGCTCTCGGAGTCGTCGTCAAGTTTTTCCTCGCAGAGACCTATCAGCCTGTCGATCCGTTCAATGTCCTCTTCGCAGAGTGGAAGCCTGCCGCGGAGTATGGGGTCCCTGCTGAAGAGGTTGACCGAGAGCCACCTTTCCGGCATCCCTTCAGTATGCCTTGACGCCCTCTCTCTTATAAGTTCAAGCGTATCCTCTGCATCGCTGCCGAAAAGGGGGCGTTTTACCGGTCTCTCCTTCAGGGTGGCCACTTCGAGGATGCTTTTGACGAGTTCCCCGATGCCGGTGCCCTCGGATGCCGATGTCTTTACTACCCTGCATCCCAGACGTTCCGAAAGTTTGACTTCATCGATCATTATCCCGGCCTTTTCTGCTGCGTCCGTCATATTAAGTGCGACTATTACGGGTATCTCCATCTCCAGAAGCTCCGTTGTCAGGTAGAGGCTTCTCTCGATATTTGTAGAATCAACGATGTTTATTACTGCGTCGGGCCTTCCGTTTGTCAGGAATTCCCGTGTGATCCGCTCCTCAAGGGTGTACGGAGAGAGCGAATAAACTCCGGGGAGGTCGACCAGAAGAGCATCCTTGTGTCCCCTGACCGCACCTTCTTTTTTTTCTACCGTCACACCCGGCCAGTTGCCTACATATTGGGTGCTTCCTGTTACAGCGTTGAACATAGTAGTCTTTCCGCTGTTCGGGTTTCCTATAAGTGCTATTTTGAGTCCCATAAGCCGACCTCCGTTAGTTAGCATTAGCTAACTGGTATGTTTTAAAAAAATGGGGTCCTTGCCCCCGTCACTGACTGTAAATTACCGACTGTTTCTATTCGACCTCAATGATCTCCGCGTCGGCCTTTCTGAGCGAGAGCTCGTATCCTCTGACTGTGATCTCAACGGGGTCACCGAGCGGAGCTACCTTTCTGACAATAAGTTCCGTCCCCTTTGTTATGCCCATATCCATTATCCTTCTCTTAAGCGGTCCCGTGCCGTTTATGCCTTTCACTCTGACTCTCTCGCCGCAGCCGGTATCCCTGAGTACTTTCATATGGATCCCTCCGTTTTCTATATGTGTATCCGGTCAGCCAGTTTCCTGCTGATCGCGATCCTTGTTCCCCTGACCCCAAGTATGACGTTGTCGCCTGCAGAAGAGATCATTGTGACACAGCCTCCGGGTACAAGCCCCAGGCTCTCGAGGAAGCGTCTTGTATCATCTCGTCCGGTGATCCTTTTGACACAGCCTTGCATTCCGGGTGACAAGAAATTGACTGGCATACCGATCCCTCCAACATAGTAGTTAGCTATCGATAATTAGCCATTGCTAACCATAGTGAATTTTAACACTCCTTTGGAAAAAATGTCAACAGGCATTTATGAAAGATTTTTTTCCGGGATCTTCGACCTGCTTGACATTGGACCGGGCATGGGGTAAAACTTACTGACAATCGAATAGCGTCATGGAATTTCAGTCAAGGGAATCCGGTAAAATGCCGGAGCAGCCCCGCTACTGTGACCGCGACGAAACCGTAATAAGCCACTGTCTGAGGATGGGAAGGCACGGGAGTAGAATGAACGGAAGCCAGGAGACCTGCTGAAAGACCGAATTGTTGATCATCGCGTGGGCGAGAGGCGGCAAACCATATGTCTGCAGGAAGACCTGCCATACATTAAATGTTTGTCACAGAGGGGTCCCCGATATCAAGGGGATCCCTCTTTTTTGGGAGGAGTACTGGAGGAGTGAGGCATCAGGGAAGATTAGAGAGAAAACATCCGGTCATATAACCAGGCATAGTTTTTTAAAAAGGAGTGTTGAAAGTGTTCAGTAAGATCAGAAAGTACAGCCTTATACCCATGGTCGTGTTTATAATGGCATCTTCCTCTGCCGCTTTTGCCGAGACATCGGCAGAGGCCGTCAGCGGCGATAAGAAAGAAGAGGTGCAGGAGGTAGCCAGGGTCGAGGTCACCGGATCGCGCCTGGCTGAGGACATCACTGAGGTCCCTGCCCCCGCCTATGTTATCACCAAAGAGGAGATAGAGATGAGCGGTGCCAGGAGCACCCAGGAAGTCCTCGACAGAGTGCCCGGGGTCAACGGCCTCAGAAACAGCTCTGCTTCCGTCCTTGACAAGAGCGTAGTAGTAAGGGGCCTTACATCAGAGGTCCTCCTGCTGGTCGACGGCATCCCCTTCATGACATCCAGTTATGGGTCGGGAGTAATGGGCTCCCCCTTTGACCTCAGAACTGTCCCCCTTGAGTCCATTGAGAGAATAGAAGTTGTTAAGGGTGCAAGCTCTGCCGTCTACGGATCCAACGCTGCCGGAGGAGTCATAAATATAATCACCCAAAAAGGTATGGAAGAGTCAGGCGGAACTCTGCTTATTGAAGGCGGGAGCCACGGATGGTTCAGGGGTTCTGTAAGAGGGACGGCAGTCCTGAGTGACGATGTCAGGATCACTGTCGGATATACAAAAACTGTTGAAAATTCTGAAATAAATATTCGTAAAAGACCTTACAGCAATGATGGCACATATGACAAGGCGACTGACTATCGAGGGAATGACTTTGTTTTTGGAATAGAGAAGGGAAAGTGGGCATTTTCAGGTGCATGGGGAGACTTTGATTCAGAGTGGAATTACGAGAACTATGACTCATATTCTTCCACAATTTTTATTGAGAATAACACTCAGAAAAATAAGTATCAGCGCTTTAATCTCTCGTATAAAGACGAAGAGAGCTCAGGAAGGATCTATTACAACAAGAACGACAGGGATTATTCCTATGTATCTGATCCTGCAGGGATGAGTTTCGGCAATTATGGATATGAAGATTCCTCGTGGGGGTTGGTCTTCAACCGCAAACAGGAAATATTCGGCCTGACAGGGGTCTGGGGATTTGAGTGGCGCCGGGAAAGTTCAAAATACACGGGCGATTCAAATTGGGGAACTGATGAAGCATATGATCTTACAAGGGATGGTATCTCTCCCTATCTTGAAGTTTCAGTCCCTGTCGGAGAAATGGGGCTTGATATAGGACTCAGGTATGAGCACTGGAACGTTGACGAGGGCGAGGATGTAAATGAACTTATCCCGAGGCTTTCACTAAACTGGGAGAGCCCTTCCGGGAAGATATGGTATCTGACAGCGGGAAGGTTCTTCTCAATGCCAAGTTTTTATCAGATATGGAATCCGATCCGCAGCATGGGAACAGCAAATCCTGATCTTAAACCGGAAAAGGGTTGGACATACGATATCGGCGTAAAGGATGAAAAGGCCGCTAACCCATGGAGCTTCGGCATATTCTACATGGATATGGAGGATAAAATAAATTATGAATATGACCCAGCGACTTGGGCTGGACAGTATGTCAACCTTGACCAGTTCAGGGCCTGGGGTATAGAGGCAGAGATGAAGTTCAACTTCCATGAGAACTGGAGCTACACACAGGGTATCTCATGGACAGACGCAGATGAGAAGAAGGAAGGCGAGGATGAATGGACTCGGTCAGGAATGCCAAGGCTTGATCTGAGTGGAAGCCTAAATTTCGTTAAGGGGCCATGGGCAGTTGAACTTAACGCCCATTATTATGCAGACAGAGAGATTAGCGGAGTCACTTTTAATAATGACAATGACAATATATTCCTAATGAACGCTTCTGTTGCATGGAAAGAGGGAGCACACAAGCTGATCCTCTCCTGCACAAACATCTTCAACCGGGAGTTTATTCTTGACAGCCAGGGGTATATCAACCCCGAACGCAAGTTCATCCTCTCCTGGCAGTATGAATTCTAGAGAACAGAAACAATAGGTCATCCGTTCCTCCCAGAGGGCTCCCGGACTGCACACCGGTGGCCCTCAATATTTTTCCCCCTCTGCTTTTTTGTGATATAGTTTGGAGGATCAAAGGAAAGGCGGCATGATAAGGACTATGATCATAGATTTCCATACGCACATATTTCCTGACGGTTTCGCGGACCGCGCAATGTCAGTTTTGTCGGCCAATGGCAATGTAGGATACGCGGCCCCTGCCACCTTGAACGGGCTTGTTTCAACAATGGATGAATGCGGGGTGGACAGGTCCGTCGTACTCAACGTCGTTACCAAGGAGAGCCAACACGAGAATGTCCTCCGCTTTGCAAAGGAAACTGATTCCGAGAGGATAATATCCTTTGGTTCTGTCCTCCCGAGTTCGGTATACGCCCTTGAATATGTATGGAAGATATCGGATGAAGAACTTAAGGGTATAAAGTTCCATCCGGCACTCCAGAGGATATATGCTGACGATGAGAAGTACTTCCCAATTTACGACCTGGCACGGGCGCTGAACCTGATCGTTGTCTTCCACGTCGGTTTTGATTACTCGTTCCCTGATGAGCTGAACGCCTCGCCTGAGTCTATGATGAAAATAGCAAAAAATTTTCCCGGACTCAGGATAGTTGCAGCCCATCTGGGGGGACTTAAAATGGCTGAAGATGTCCTCGAAGCAGTTGCAGGACAGGCTGACATTTACATGGATACGGCTTACTGCGCGGAGCCCTGGCTTGATAAGGGGCTTCTCAAAGAGATCATAAGAAAGCACGGAGCCGAGAAGATCCTCTTCGGCAGCGATTATCCGTGGCATCTGCCTTCTCAGGAAATATCACTGATAAGATCACTCGATATATCGGAAGAGGAGAAAGAGATGATACTCGGAGAAAACGCCAGACGGCTGCTGGGAATATGAT
>DCEE01000005.1 GCA_002316795.1 Synergistaceae bacterium UBA1037 | reverse complement strand
TAGACGAGATCCGCGAATGGATCAACGCCGGCTATACGAATTTTGAAGAACTGAAAAGGATACTCCGCGTAGGCATGGGACCCTGCCAGGGCAGAGGCTGCCGCGACATAATCCTCCGCGAGCTCTCAAAGGCTACAGGCAAGCCCATAGCAGAACTCCTTCCCGGAGTTATAAGGCCTCCGGTGAAACCGGTCAAAGCCAGACTATTGGCCGAAGATAACGAATAGGAGGTAGGGTGCTATGACTGTAAAAACAGCTGATGTAATTATAGTAGGCGGGGGAGTTCACGGAGCATCCACCGCGTATCAACTGGCAAAAGCCGGTGTAAAGGTGGTTCTGTTCGAAAAAGAATATCTCGGTTCCGGCGGCTCAGGACGTTCTGCAGCAGGCCTTCGACAGCACTTCGGAACAGAGACGAACCTTGCCATGGCGAAGTACAACATCCAGGTCTTCCCGACCCTTGAGGAAGAACTTGATACAGGTATGCCACTTGAATTCACCCAGTGGGGATACATGTGGGTAGCCTATGCCGACAGCGTTCTGGAACAGCTCCAGAAGAACGTGGACCTTCAAAAGAGCATGGACATCCCGTCAGTTATGATGACTCCGGACGAAGTCAAGGCACGCTGGCCATATCTCTGCATGGACGGCATCATCGGAGTCGCCTTCTGCGGCGAAGACGGACACATCAACCCCCAGACGCTCACCCTTTCATATGGTCAAGCTGCTCGCAGGCTTGGCGCAACTGTTAAAACATATTGCCCTGTGGCAAAGCTGCTTGCCGAAAACGGCAAGATCAAGGGTGTAGTGACCGAAGACGGCGAAGAGTGGCATGCCCCCAGGATACTTCTCTCAGCAGGCCCGTGGTCAACGCCTCTTGCCGCTACTGTGGGAGTGGAGCTTCCGGTATATGCTGAGCGTCACAATCTGCTCATAACCGAGCCTGTCGAAGTTTTTGACTGCCCGATGGTCCTATGCCTCGACGACGGCGCGTACTTTAAGCAGTGCCCGAACGGTACCTTCATGTTCGGCCGGGATGACCCGGGTGAACCTCATACAACTGAGTGTTCAAACAGCGCCAAGTTCCTCGAAGGGGTCACCAAGAGTGTTCTGAAGAGGATCCCTGCACTCAGCGGAGTCAGGGTGGTACGCCAGTGGTCAGGTCCTTACGACAATACACCGGACCATAACGCTATTATCGACTGGACACCGGTCGAAGGCCTGCTGGTCGACTGCGGATGGAGCGGACACGGGCTTCAGTTTGGACCGTCAGGCGGCCGAGTCTGCAAGGAACTCCTTATGGGGGAAAAGCCATTTGTAGACCTTTACCGTTTCCGCCTTTCCAGATTTGCCGAGAACGATCTTTTCTTCGAGCCTGCGTTCATTTAGAAACATTCAGACAGTGTCTACCCGGGGGCGGATGTGACTTCCCGCCCCCTTTTTCGTTGCAGCACAAATAAATTGATGGCAGAAAGAGATCTGAAAACCCTTGCCTCCGTAACAGTTATGATGGTATCCTACTACGCACTTGCCGGCGAGATGCACAGGAATATATTAAATTTACTGAATAGGCGGAGGGAAGACAAATGGCAATAAATTTGAAAAGAGCGGAATCTATTTTGAAGAAGGCTGTATTAAAGTCTGAGGAACTTAACTTGCACGTGGCAATTGCAATTTTTGATTCTGAGCATGATCTTGTGTTGTTTCAAAAGATGGATAATACTCCGGACCTATGCGTAAAACTGTCACAGGCAAAAGCATTGACTGCTTTAAAATTAATGAATGATACAGATAAATTTTCTTATCTGGTAACTAAAAATACCGGTATTTTGTCTGATATCCGTTACGAAGAATCTATTTCATTAATAGGAGGCGGTAAAATAATTTTAGAAAACGGGTCGGTCATCGGCGCGCTTGGAATAAGCGGCGGTACAGAGGAACAGGATGTCGAAGTAGCGGCATTCGCAATATCTGACGGTGTCTAGGATCATAACAATAATTTATGGACAGCTTTGATGAAGGGAAACAACAAAGAGGTTTTTTCCAATTATTATTTCCAAGATCCATGGTCAAGCACCGGTTCGGAAATGTTCACGTAAAAATTAAGGCACTGCCTTTTTATGAGTGGTGACTGAAGTCTTGCATTCTTTTTCACAAAGTGGTATAACGTCACAGACACCCTGATATCGTAGTTTAATACAGATGTGTCTTTGTATCTTGTCAGGTCCGGGATATACTGCCGGATAAAGTTGGAGGCAAATGGCAATGCGCTGCGTTTCTTTTGGCTATGCCGGGAAAAAGTTGCTGATTCCTTTAGTCACAGTTTTTATTGTAATTGTCTCCTGCTGCGTATCCCCTTCCGCTTTTTTACTCACGCAGGGTCATTCAGGTGTGCCCTTTGACCTTTGTCGGGAAGGGCCCCGTCCTATTCCTATTGGTACCCTGACGGCAGGGAACGGTCCTTTTTCTTCAAGTGACCCTGAAACAGGCGGACTTCCTGCGGAGCTGGTAAATCTGACCGAACCGACAGGTCCTGCAAGCCTCATTAACTTCAGGATGAGGAATAAGACGTTTTTTTCAAACGCAGATCGTCTTTTCAATGTCGGGGCAATGTTTTTCCTCCCCCGGATCCTTGGAAAACCATATTTTTTGATATCAGAAGATCTCTTTCCGTCAGCCTTTCATACGATCAAGACTATTCGAAAACTGGAATAAACCTTTCCCTCTGCGATCCTTCAGATCCTGTGCATGATCATGCCATCTCGGTCTGAGACGCATGGTTTTCCCATTATTTTAAAAGGTATCTGCTTATGTGCTCTGTCGGTCAGGCGGAGTGCAGGATGCTGTCCTTTCGATCTGTATGTAAACTTGGAGGTTGTGAATATGTCGGAAGTTGTTTCTATGAGTTCTAATTTCACCGGCCCCTCAGGTGCGCTGGTAATGTCGTTTATTTCCATGAGTATAGTATTTCTCGTTATTATTGGATTGATGTTTGTTATGAAGGCAACCAATATGATAGTCACAGCTTATTTGGCAAACAGGTCCCGGAAAGATCCGACGGGGGAGGGTCGCTGAAATGGATCTCTACCTTAGCGCCCTTAAAGGGGTCATAGATCAGTCGGGGATCATCGCCCTCAGCGGAGGCAATTTGCTGATGCTCTTTGTATCGTTCATCCTTCTGTATCTTGCGATAGTAAAGGATTTTGAGCCTCTTCTGCTTCTTCCGATCGCGTTTGGCTGCCTTCTGGTCAATCTCCCCCTTTCCGGAATTATAGATGAAGGCGGTTTTCTCTATTTTGTAAAATTCGGAATAGACCACGAACTCTACCCCATAATAATCTTTATGGGCATAGGTGCTCTGACAGACTTTGGTCCGCTTCTTGCTAACCCTGTTACATTTCTACTCGGAGCAGCAGCACAGCTCGGAGTCTTTGTTGCCGTCATAGGAGCCATGATGATGGGCTTCACTATCCAGGAAGCAGCCGGCATAGGCATCATAGGCGGAGCCGACGGTCCGACTGCGATATACCTTTGTGCGAAGCTGGCAAAGCATATACTCCCTGCAGTGGCGGTAGCGGCATACAGCTATATGTCGCTTGTGCCCCTTATCCAGCCCCCTGTGATCAAGCTCCTTACCACAAAAGAGGACAGGGCGATAAAAATGGAACAGCTCCGCCCGGTCTCCAGGAGGGAAAGGATACTTTTCCCAATAATCTCTACCATAGCATGCGGACTTATACTGCCGCCTTCGGTACCGCTTGTCGGCATGCTGATGTTTGGCAATTTGCTTCGTGAATGCGGCTGTACGGAACGTTTGAATCTCGCAGCTCAGAACGAGGTCCTTAACGCGACGACGATCTTCCTGGGGATCTCTGTAGGGGCGACTATGAGCGCAGATTCCTTCCTGAGGGTCGAGACAATCATGATCATATGCCTCGGTCTGGTCGCATTCATCTTCAGCACCGCAGGAGGAGTTATCTTCGGACAGGTCATGAAAGTAATGACCAAGGGAAAAGTCAATCCGATAATCGGGGCGGCTGGCGTTTCAGCAGTACCGATGGCCGCGCGTGTCTGTCAGAAAGTGGTCCAGAAGGAATTCCCGGGATCATATATACTCATGCACGCAATGGGGCCGAACGTTGCCGGAGTTATCGGAACTGCAGTCGCAGCAGGAGCGATGCTGACGCTCCTTTCGAAATAGAGCGGACATTAATATGAAGATACTGGAAATAATGCTCTGCTCAGCAGCAGCTATGGCGGTCTTTTTTTATGCGACCTGGTCTGTCCATACACAGCCGGTTAAAAGAAAAGGACAAAGGCAGGGATAGATCCGATCAGTGTCTTAATGGCGGCAAGTTCCTATGGCCTCCCAAGCCAGACTTGCCCAGTTGTGCCGTGTAGATAAACGCAAGTTCTTAGTGAAATTATCGAAGAAATCAATTTTATTTCTCGAAGAACTTGCATAATTTATGAATAAATATTATAGTCAAAAAAGATAGGATCCTTTTGTAGAGGTGACAGCATATGCATGAAAAAGGGATCGAAACTTTTTTGGCTGTTTCGATGTCCAGGACCCTCGGAAAGGCTGCCGAGCTGTTGAATGTGACGCAGTCGACAGTAAGCTATAACTTGAGCGAACTGGAAAGCGAAATGGGCATGATGCTCGTAGACCGGCAGAAAGGAATGAAATCTGTCAGCCTTACACCTGCCGGTGAAAGTTTTCTTCCCCTTGCCCTTAAGTGGCAGGAAGTGAGCAGGGAGATAGCAAATGCCCGAAACCCCGGCTCCGCTTTCTCCCTCGCGATAGGCGGGTCCGAGACAGTAAATTACAGGCTTCTGCCCAGGGTGTACAAGGATCTTCTCGAACATGACCCACCTGTTTACCTAAGGCTGCTGACAGATCCCACTGACCAGATGTACCAGGCAGTAGAGAGCAGGGCCATAGATCTTGCCATAGTCCTTCATGAGGAGACCACCAGATATGTTCAGATAGATCCATTTTTTAAAGAGAGCCTGGTGGTCGCCCGAATACCAAATGAAGATGAGAATATATCAGATGTGATAAAGCCGGAGTGTTTGATGCCGGAGCTGGAATATTACATTGAGTGGAGCAGCGGCTACAGACTTTGGCATGACCACATCTGGGATCCTATCAGAACTGCGAAAATGCGGCTGGACTCAGTCAATCTGGTAGGTTCGTTCATGGATAAGCCCGGTCAGTGGTGCATGGTCCCATGCTCTGCGATGGAAGAACTGAAACTGGGTAACGACAGGATAGTGTTTCAAAGGATATCTGAGGCTCCGCCCGATCTCCTCTATTACAGAATCACACACAGATACCCTAGGGCCAGCGCGCTTCCGGGACTGGCGATTTTTGACGAAATCGTACAACGGCACGGATTTGGATCATTATATTAAATAGCGGAGTGATACAATTGGACCTTGCACCTTTTATAGACCACACTAACCTTGATCCTGCGGTCAGGAAGGAGGATATATTAAAACTCTGCGACGAGGCATTGGAAATGGGATTCGCTTCGGTATGCGTAAACCCGTGCTATGTGCGCCTTGTCTCGGAAAAACTTAAGGGTAGCGGCGTTAAGGTCTGCTCGGTCGTCGGATTTCCCCTTGGGGCTGGCATATCGCCGGTCAAGGCTTACGAAGCTGAGAGGGCTTATGAGGACGGAGCGGAAGAGATCGACATGGTGATGAACATATCTCATGCAAAAAATGGATCGTTCTGTCTTCTGAGAGACGACATAGCTGCAGTTGTAAAAGCTGTTCCAAGGTGTAAAGTCAAAGTCATTATCGAGGCTTGTCTGCTCGAAGACTCTGAAATAATTGAGGCATGCAAGGCAGCCTGCGAGGCCGGAGCCCATTTTGTAAAGACATCGACTGGATTTTCTTGCGGAGGAGCAACAGTCAGGGTGGTTGAACTTATAAGAAAAAACCTGCCTCAAGGTATGGGTGTCAAGGCTTCCGGAGGGATCAAAGACCGCGGCAGCGCAGAAGAGATGATAAAAGCAGGTGCCGACAGACTTGGAACTTCCCGGTCGGTAATGATATGCAGATCAGCGGATAACGGATAATTCAGAAATAGTCAGATTTTTAAATATTCAATTTTCTTAGAGAAGCCTTGACATATGAAGTAAAATGAACGATTATTAAAGTCGTTTTTGCTTAAAGAATAGCTTATGCAAAGTCTCCACAAGGGAGGAATTTATAGTGAGTGAAACAGAAATTAAGACAGCAGAAGTACTGCAGGAAGGAGATCAGAAGATCGACCTTGACGATCTTATGCGCAAGTATGACACAGAAGCGCGATTCAGGGCGCTCGAAGGATGGCAGGCAAAACTTGTATCCCTGATAGCAATTGCGATGTCCTGCTTCCATTTTTATACTTCAGGTTTTGGTCTTCTCCTTGCCCAGAAGCAGGGTGCGGTCCATCTTGCGTTTACTCTTTGCCTTGTTTTCCTTCTCTATCCTGCAACATCCAAACAGTCAAAGACGAGCGGCATACCCTTCTATGATTTTATTCTCGGAGCAGTAGGCGTTGCATCTGCAATGTATCTGGTGGTATTTTTCAACGACCTGACAACAAGAGCGGGACTTCCCACACAGACCGACCTGATCATGGGATTCCTGCTGATAGTGACACTGCTTGAAGCGACCAGAAGAATATCTAACCCTGTACTGCCGTGTCTGGCAATTGTAGCACTTCTCTACTGCTACGTGGGCCGTTCGCTCCCCGATATGATCGCTCACAGGGGTTTTTCGATCCCCCGTATCGTAAACCACATGTATCTTGGTACAGAAGGAATTTTCGGAACACCGCTTGAAGTATCTTCGACCTTCGTCTTCATGTTCATCCTTTTTGGAGCAGTCCTTGAAAAGACAGGTTTGGGAAAATTTATAATAGACCTCTCGATGGCGCTCGCTGGCTGGTCCACAGGAGGACCGGCAAAGGTCGCCGTCGTCAGCTCTGGACTTATGGGCACAGTTTCAGGATCATCAGTCGCAAACGTCTGTACCACCGGTATGTTCACGATACCGCTTATGAAAAGCGTCGGATACGAGCCCCACTTTGCCGGTGCCGTTGAAGCCGTCGCATCCACAGGAGGACAGATCATGCCCCCGGTCATGGGTGCGGGCGCATTTATCATGGCCCAGTTTCTTGGCGTACCTTACATCGAAGTCGCTCTCGCAGCTGTTGTTCCCGCACTGCTCTATTATTTCGCTGTCATGGTCCAGGTACATTTTGAAGCTACAAGGCTCGGACTTAAAGGGATCCCGTGGTCACAGCTTCCCCCACTCTGGCCGCTGCTGAGATCGAAGGGCTTCCTTCTTATCCCGCTTGTTGCGATCATTTACTTTCTGCTCGCGGGCTTTACTCCCCTTAGAGCGGCGTTCAACGGTATACTTGTAAGCTTCGTGCTTTCATGGCTCAACAAGGAGACCCGGCTGACCCCGCCAAGGATAATGGAGGCCTTTGAAACAGGAGCAAGAGGAGCGATCGGTGTAGCCTGCGCATGCGCCACTGTCGGAATGGTCGTCGGGATGGGAACGCTCACAGGACTTGCACTCCGCATCGCTAACGCAATAGTCACACTTGCGGGCGGAAGCAAGATACTCACACTCTTCTACACAATGCTTGCCAGTATTGTCCTCGGAACAGGACTTCCAACTACGGCAAACTTCATAGTCACGAGCACTATGGCGGCTCCTGCACTCTTCAAGCTCGGTGTGCCGGCCAAGGCTGCTTACATGTTCGTCTTCTACTTCGGCATAGCTGCGGACCTTACTCCGCCTGTCGCCCTTGCGGCTTACGCAGGTTCGGGCATTGCAGGCTCTGACCCGATGAAGACGGGGGTCACGGCTTTCAAGCTTGCGCTTGCGGGGTTCCTGGTGCCGTATGTATATGTCTATAATCCGATGCTTCTCTTTATTGACGTGGTGCCCTTAGAGATGATCCAGGCGATCTTTACTGCCCTTCTCGGCGTATTCCTCCTTGCCATGGCTACGATAGGCTTCTATAAGGCTCACCTGCCCTGGTATCTGAGGATCACGGCATTTGCCGGAGCACTGGGACTTCTCATCCCCGGAACTGTTTCAGACCTTGCGGGACTTGGTGTTCTGGTATTGATATTCTTCATCCAGACAGCGAAAGCGAAGAGCCTTGCAAAAAAGAAAGCGGAGGAGAATACCGGACCATCCGGTGGCCAGATGCAGTGATCACCGAATATTTGTACTAAATACTGATTCTTACAGTGTCGTTTTCAGCTAAAATTTGGCTGTATCCGGACTGGCCTCAGCTCGTCCAACAAACATAAATCATCATTAAGGAGGAACAAGTAATGAAGAAAGTCATCATCGTAACACTTGTAGCACTTCTTGCAGCATTTTCATTTACAGCAGTAGCTTCGGCAGCCACATATATGTCCGTTGCTACAGGCGGAACATCAGGTACCTACTACGCAGTAGGCGGAGCCCTT
Source organism: Synergistaceae bacterium UBA1037 (assembly GCA_002316795.1). Taxonomy (GTDB): domain Bacteria; phylum Synergistota; class Synergistia; order Synergistales; family Synergistaceae; genus Caenicola; species Caenicola nitritireducens. The sequence continues at coordinate 35,885 of DCEE01000005.1, read as the reverse complement.
GCGGCAGCGGTCACAAAGGACGGTAAGATCCAGTGCACGGCAGAAACAGGAAACGCCTCTGTTGCCAACGCAAACCTAATTGCAACAAAGGGTATTGAGATCGCGTTCGTTCAGAACGACATCACATACTGGGCGGTAAACGGACAGCTTATGTTCCAGGGCAAACCCCTTAAGAACATACGCGCGGTTGCTTCCCTCTATCCTGAGCACGTTCAGGTCGTTATCGCGAAGGATGCCGGCATCAAATCCATCAATGACCTCAAAGGCAAGCGCGTAGGCGTAGGTGCACCGGGTTCAGGCGTTGAAGGCGACGTACAGGCCATCTTCGGAGTTGCGGGCCTTACCTACAAAGATCTTAAGCAGGCCAACTTCCTTGACTTTGCAGCCACTGCAAGCCGTTTCAAGGACAACCAGATCGACGCAGGCTTCGTTGTTGCCGGTTTCCCGACAGCAGCGATCATGGACCTCACAACGACCAAGGACGTAGGTCTTCTCAACTTTGACAAGGCCTTCCTTGACAAACTGCACAAGCAGTATCCCTTCTTCGTTGCAAGCAAGATCCCCGGCAAGACATATAAGGGTATCGACAAAGATACAGTAACACCGGCGGTCATGGCTATCCTCATCACCCACGAAGATGTTCCCGAGCAGCAGATCTATGATTTCGTAAGCTCGATGTTCAAGAACCTTGACGACATCGCGGCAGTCCACGCGAAGGGTAAGGAGATCACACTGAAGGGCGCACTCGACGGACTCACAGCACCTCTTCACCCGGGTGCAGCTAAGTTCTACAAAGAGAAGGGACTTATTAAGTAAAATCCTTTCGTACGCAGTTTTAACAGCAAGGGCCCCGTCCATGCGGGGTCCTTTTTTATTCCCTATTTGCATAATGCTGCATATCGGGCATCTGCTATACTTGCTAAAATACTTTATCTACGGAGAAGAGTGCATGTTGAGCCGTATCTACAGCATGAAGGCTTTTATGGCTCTCAGTGCCATAAACTTTCGAATTTTTATATTTGGTCAGTCCGTCTCTCTTATCGGCACATGGATGCAGAGACTTGCGATGAGCTGGCTGGTGCTCAGGCTTACCGGTTCTGCCGCAGGGCTTGGGCTGGTAGAGCTTTCGAACCAGGCACCGATACTCGTGACCGGTTTTTTTGCCGGTTCGATCCTTGACCGGTACGACATGAAAAAGATCCTGATAATCACGCAGATCCTCTGTATGCTGCAGGCCCTTTCATTGGCATTTCTCGATTTCACGGGAATAATAAGATACGGACAGGTACTCTTTCTCAGCTTCATGCTCGGCCTGGTATCTTCGATAGATCTCCCCGCACGTCAGGCAAGCGTCGTAAGGATGCTTGACAGGCCCGATCAGCTGAACAGCGCTTTAACGATAAATTCCACTGTTTTTAATCTTGCACGGCTTGTAGGGCCTGCTTTTGCCGGCTTTGCAATACAGGCAGTGGGAGAAACCATGTGTTTTTTTCTGAACGGCGTAGCATACCTTGCGGTAATATTTTCACTTACACGCCTGGAGATCAAAAAAGTTGATATGACTCTTCCTAAGAGCGGCTGGCATGGTTTCAGGGAAGGTCTTGAATATACGTTGGGGTTCAAGGCATTGAAAAGAATGATCCTCACATCCGCAGCCTTTTTCTTCCTTTGCTATCCATACGCGACCCTCCTGCCTTTTTTTGCAAGAAACGTTTTTCAGAGCGACGCGTCAACGCTTGGTTTTTTTCTTGGTTCTGTCGGACTCGGGGCGATAATAGGTGTGATCTACCAGGCCAGCCTGGTGCCGCTCAGCAAGCTCCACATAAGGGCAATTTACAGCGTAGGACTATTTGGGGCCGGACTTACCGGATTCTCGCTCTCGAGGTCTGTTGAGCTCTCCTGCGCCGCCCTTACGGTACTTGGTTTCGGGATGTCTACCGGATCGGTATGCTTCAACACTCTGATCCAGAGCATAATCGAGGACGACAAGAGGGGGCGCGTGATGAGCCTTTATACTGTGGGCAGCGTTGGAGTAGGACCCTTGGGCTCTCTTACCGCCGGAATTTTAGCAGACATATTCGGGGGTACGTTTTCCGGGCTAATTTTCGGTCTTGGGGCGATATTCCTGGCCATATACATGAGACGGAGACTGAAGCTGATCGAGTCTTCCCTCCTGATGAAACTGAGGGAGAAGGGACTCCTGGATGTTGTATAATTCAACCGTGTTAAAATTTTACCTATCGCACAGAAAGGCCTGATATGATTTTTTCATTTTTTCTTACGCTCGTTTCAGGGATCTCCTTGATGATTTTGGTATTGACGGTATCCCTGCTCCTCATAGGGGGGGAAAACGTGCTCTACGACATACAGGGTACGGACGCATCTCTATTTGCCCCTTACAGAAGGTTCCTTGCCGGAAGGTGTTCTGACAGGTGTCCTCCGCCATTGCTCTATGCTTCATGCCTTTGCCTTCTGATGATCTTCCTCTTTATACCAATGGGCTCTTTCCCGCAGTTTGTAGAGACAGATGGCGACTTCATAGTTATCGTGTTTCTTCTGCTGGCATCTCAGGGACTATATATCCGTGGAATGAAGGTTTTTTCAGGTGAGATATACCAGTCTTTCGACACCAAAGAACTCTTCGTTCTCTCAAAATTTGCAGTCACTCTGATAGCTGTGGGAGGGACGCTCTCCTGGTATGCCCTGAACAGGGGAATGCCGGGGAGCATTTTCAGCCTTGAAACCTTCACGGCAACATCGATCTGGACTGTAACGGGTATGTGGGGGAAAATGGGCTCGGCGGCTTTTTTGCTGCTTCTTTTTGCAGCCTCTCCGTCCAGAGGGGTAACAAAGACAAGGATAGTGGACAATGTACAGATACCTGAGATCTTCGATGCTATAAGATCGACCCTTGCTCCGGCAATGATAGTGTCTTTCTTTTTTCCGGCGCGTCTTGGACTTGCCTTGGGCCTTATAGGTTTCAAAATGTACCTTGTGGACTTTGTTTCATTCTGGTTCAGGGTAATGCTTGTTCAGATCGTTCTGGCACCTTTGGCGGCAAAATTATTCAACAAGGCAAGAGATAAGTCACCGGAAAGGCCGGGACACTTGCCTGAAATGATCATCGGCGCCTCAGGCATTATTTTTTATATGCTGGATCTTTACATGTGATCACCTCGAGCCGCCCTCCATCGGCGGTACCCCCATCGGGGCGCTTTCCAGTATATCTGTCCTGTAGAATCCGGCTGATATGAGGGGCATTTTTCGGATCCGTACGACCAGACGTTCGCCTGCAAACAGCTCAAAGAAATTCCTCCTGCCGAAAGGCTCAAGCATTACCTGGTTCCGGCCGATCTTATTGTTGCCTATCCTGTAGTAATATTCCTTCCATGACATCCTTCCGCCCTGGAAGATCATCCATTCTCCGGTGTCTATGAACCTGCCGTATCTTGGCCTGTCAAAAGGAAGTCCTGCATTGGTCGATCTGACCCTTTCCTCCCATGTCCAGAGAAGGCCTCCTGCCACTTTGTATTCGTCTTCCACGGGTGTCAGTTCGACGGAATGTATATATCGCGTTGTGAATCTGTGCCCGAGGGAGACCGGAGACTGGAAGATTAGTTTCCCTTCCGGCCCTTCCAGTTGGAAGACATCCACACGCCATCCTGCGGCAGCTGTAAGAAACAGTATTGGCAGTGACAACAGAAGAAAGAAGCAGTGTGACATGTTTTTCATGGCTGACCTCCGCGAGCAAAACAGCATTTGAGTAGTATTCCGTTAAAATATGTCATCCTAAGGTAATATTATTGTATTTTTTTATACAATTGGATATATCGTAAACTATGTAGTATTATATATGGAAAATAATTATAGGAGGAAATTTGATGCGCGAACTTTTCATTCCTGAAACAAAGAACCCTCCGGCAAAAGTAAGGGATGCCGGGCTGATCGCCCTTGTGATGGAAGGAGGAGGTGTCTACAACTCAAAGAGCGGTGAACTTATACTGCTCCCGATCGGCAGGAGCACGCTCAACAGCATTGCGGAAGACCTCGGTGAAGCCCTGCTTGAGATAAACGGGATCCAGCATATAGACTGCAGCGAGTCTGATGAGTCAGTCAACTCCCTTGCCGAGCGTTACGTAAGGGATCATGGTGAAAAGGCCCTTTCCTGGATGCTGATCTCAGGAAGGAAGCTGAGGCTGTGGGGATGGGCGAAGGATGAAGAGGACGCCAAACTGAGGGCTTCCATGGCCGCCGACACTATCCGTTCGATCATCGAACGCTACATCCCGGATTTTGATTACCTTCTGGAAGTAAGTCCGGGGACGGTCAACAGGATGGTGGGTGTCTGTTCGGCGGGTAAGGGATCCCTCCACGAAATCGAAGGGCTGGTATGTCCGGGATGTGGAAATTACTTCCATCAGGATTCCGCCGATGTTTACGGAACGGAACCTGTGAACTCCGGCCGTGAGATGGAAGATGTCAGAGATGTGCATACTCCGGGAGCGCACACTATCCCGCTGCTCTGTCAACAGCTGGGACTTGATCCTTCGCAGACGCTTAAGGCGATGCTTTACACAATTATATTGCCCGGCGGAAAAAAGCCCCTCCTCTTTGCGATGATCAGGGGGGACAAAAATATCAGCATAAACAAGCTGGCGGCGTATATAGATTCAAAATTCAGGGGGGCTGCCTTCAGGAAGGCTGAAAGCGAAGAGATAGTATCATCATTCGGTGAAGTTGCCGGATTCTGCGGCCCGATAGGAGTTCCCGAAGGGGTCCATATGGTGGCTGACAATTCCCTGGTCGGTGGAAAAAACTTTGTAGTGGGAGGAAACAGGCCAGATTACCACAGAACAGGTTGCTGCTGGGGCAGGGATTTTGAGCCTGATACGGCTGACCTTCTGTTATTTGAGGAGTCAATGCCCTGTCCCGAATGCGGGACACCCATGGTGCCGGTACAGCTGAGAAAGATATGCACCGTGGAATGTTACGGTTCGGAGATGAGGGGGGAGCCGGTCCTGTTGTGCAGAGACAAGTACGGAGAGCACCGCTGGCCTTACAGATGGAAAGCTGAAGTATCTTTGGAAGCTCTAATATTATCCTTCTACGAAAAAAAGGAAAAAAGATTAAGGGACGAGATCTTCAAAGACAATTAGAGCAAGTTGCAGATCGTTTCAGCGAAAACCGGGAGCGCGGGGTGCGGATGTCCCTGCGCTTTTGGTTTCCGTCGCTTCCTCCGTATTTTGTCATTGGGTCATCCGTATTTATTGCGGACCTGCCCTGGGCAGGCTATACTCTTAATGGTGAGGAGTGTTGTCTTTGTCTGAGGGTATAAAAAAAGTACTGGAAAAACTGACCGAAGATTACGGTCTCTGCATACTGGAAGATCCTGACAGGCTCTCTCAGTTTCTTGAAGCGAGGAACCCTTCGGAAAGCGCTGCAAATTTCAGGCTGACATTTGCCCTGCGCTACATGATCAAATCTGGATGGACACTCAATTCGAGGCTCAGCGCTAAAAATGAGATGTACTTCAGGACGAAGCTGTCGGAAAACCTCGGGTTTTCGCCCGGGGATGCCGAAGACGTTCTCAGGACGCTGAAGCAAGTCATAGGAGAAGAGAGGGCCGAATGCAAAGGCGAAGATCAGACGGCTGAGGATCTGGTCGCCAGGCCGGGAAACCTGAGAAGGATCTCGGGAGGCATCTCAAACAAGCCAAGGACGATGTGGATAAGGAAGAAGTCTTTCTACAACGGCATAGTCCTTATTGCTGCATTGCTTGCTATCGTGGTGCTCTTTTTCCAGATCGGCAGCCAGAGGAACCCGGTAGGCGATGAATTCAGGATAGCATTTTTTGCTCCTATGAAAGGAAGCATTGCTCAGTCAAGCCACAACCAGCTCAGAGCGGCTCAGCTTGCCGTTGAACAGATAAACAAACAGGGAGGCATAAGGGGATACAGAATAAAGATAGTAGGTTATGACCTCCCACAGAGGGCTGCTGAAGCGGAGGAGAGCGTCAGAAAAGTAATGAAGGACAAGAGCATCCTTGTAATGATGACCCCCTCATCCGGGGAAAAGGCCAGCCTGCTCCCAGGCATAGCCGACGAGATAAGCGTTCCTCTTGTGATCACAGCCTCTGATCTGACATACGGAGCTGTGTTGAAGGGGGAAAAACCATACCTTTACTCATTCCGCATTGCGAATGATACGGATGCCAGGGCAAAAATGCTTGCCTATTTTGCTGTACAGGGCCTTTCAAGCAAAGAGACAGCATTTCTGTACGACTCCGGCGACGAGACATCCCTGAAGCTGCACGAATCAGCACTTAGGTGGGTAAAGATCTTCGGAGGGAAGGTGACAGCCGACATCAGCATGCCGATGAAGGAAAACTCCGACCATCGTGCCGCAATGGAAGCGATAGCAAAAAGCGGAGCAGAGGTGCTTATAGTCCCCGGAAAAGAGATCGACATAAGGTCGGTCTTCAGGTCCGCAAGAGAGGCAGGCTACAGCAAAACGATACTGTCGGAGGGCTACACCGAAAATATGTCTTTCGGGAGCGACAGGACCTTTGCCGGCAGCTGGTGGATAAATGAAGTCTCAGACCTTGACCCCCAGATACGTTCAGTAATGAAGGACTACAGGACTCTCTACAACGAAAACCTTCCTCCCTCCGATGTTGAAGAAGCGATTTTAGCTTACGACGGGGTCAGATGGATAGCAAATGCGCTCTACAATGCATCGGGGTACAGAGGAGAAGCCATACGGCACGCACTGCTTTCGACCAGGAATTTCCCGGCGGCTCATGCCACCGTTACTGTGGATCCGAGGACTCACGGACCCCTGAACAAAGCCATGGCAGTGATCTACTGTCCAAACGAGAAAGGCATTTTCCAAAGAAGGATCAGGACAAAGAATATTGACCAGTAACTCTTTAACTCAAAGATAAATGACCGCAGAAAGCGCAGAAAAGTCTTATAATTGTTTTTTACATTCAGAAGTACAGGTGGGATGGTATTTATGATATCAGGGTCAAATCGAGAGAGGCTTGAGATGAGGTTTGTATCTGCCTGGAAGGGGAGAGAGAACGCCGACTGCATTTGGTGGAACGGAAGCTGGTGGTCATGGGAGAGGCTGAACACCCTGGCACTTGACTGTGAGAACAAACTTAAGGACGCGGGCTTTGAACGGGGACAGAGGATAGCTCTGATAATGCCTAACTCCCCGATGGTCATAGCGATCTCAATCGCATGCTGGAGGCTTGGCGGTGCTGTGGCTCCAATGAATTCAAGGGCCGCGGCGGGTAACCTCAAAAGCACCCTTAAAATGCTGGATCCATCGGTGATATTCGTCGCCCCGGAGAGCGAACCGGCAGATCATGCAGCCGACTGCGACGGCCCCGGGGTTTTCACAGCGCCTCCCGATGAGCCCCTTCAGCCTTTCAGATGCACAAAAGGAATACCGGAGAGTGAGGACCACGCTGTCATATTTTCAACATCGGGCACGTCAGGCACACCGAAGGCTGTGCCATGTACACATACGAACGTGCTCTCAAATATCGATCCAATAAAAAAACATGTCCCCGGACTGCTCGACAGTGATTCGGTGATCCTCAACGTCCTTCCCAATTTTCATTCCTTCGGCTTCAACATGGCAGGCATGCTTGCCCTTATGAGCGGACTGAGCCAAACAGTGCTCCCCGGTTTTGTCCCCGTTGAGCGCACGATAGAATCGATAAGGGAGTCAGGAGCCAACTGCATAATCGGCGTCCCTACGATAATGGTATTCCTTCTCGGAGCCCTTGCGAAGATAGGAGAACGGCTTGGGGGCATCAAATTTGTGATAACGGGCGGGGACAGACTGAACGTTCAGCTGAACGCCAGATGTAAGGAGTATATGGGTACCGGCATACTTGAAGGGTACGGGCTTACTGAATGTTCCCCCGTCGTGGCTGTCGGACACAGTGCCGATGAATGCAGGCTCGGGACGGTGGGCCATTTCTTCGAGACCTACGAAGTACAGATAAGGGACAGGGAGGGAAATGTCCTCGACATGAACGAAGAGGGAGTCCTATGGGTCAGGGGGCCCTCCGTAGTCTCAGGATATTTCAGGGACGAAGAAAATACGAGGGAGAGATTTCTGAACGGATGGTTCAACACCGGAGACGTGGTACGCGTTGACGGGGACGGTTATGTCACCATAGTCGACAGGGCGACGGACATAATAATCGTCAGTGGTTTCAATGTATATCCCCAGGAGGTCGAGAATTTGCTCTGCCAGCATCCCTCGGTACAGTCTGCAGCTGCTGTCGGCGAGAAAAACAAGCTCGCGGGTGAGATAGTCAAGGCCTTCGTCATCTTGAAAGAGGGAAAGGAAGCTTCAGAAAAGGAACTCATAGACTACTGCAAGAAAAACCTTGCCCATTACAAGGTACCGCGCAGGGTAGGATTCCTGGAGGAATTCCCCATATCAGCGGCAGGCAAGATACTTCGCAGGGAGTTAAGGAAAATGGATACGGAAAGATAATATTGGGGGGCTTCCTGCTTTAGTCGGCCCCCTCAACTTTTATTCATTCCACTCGACGATCTTCCCCGGGTTAAGGATATTGTCGGGATCAAAGGCAAGCTTGACCCTTTTTATCAGTTCAAGCTGTTTTTTGTCCAGAAAGAGCTTCATGTCAGCTTTTCTTTTGAACCCTATTCCATGTTCCCCTGAAAGAGTGCCCCCCATTTCGATGACTGCCGAGTATATCTTTTCCTGCACCCCGCGAAGGACTTCGTGCCAGTCGTCGGCAGGCGGCCCTATCACGGTGCAGTGCATGTTGCCGTCTCCCGCATGCCCGTATGCGACCCACTCAAGGTCAGCCGCAGTGCAGATGTTTTTTATCCTTCCCAGAAGATCGGGGACCCTGTCGATCGGCACCACGAGATCTTCCTTGGTGTATCTGCTGTAAAAGAAGGAGGTCGCTTCCGGTATTGCTTTTCGTGCCTGCCATATGCGTTCTTTTGTGCTCCTGGTATCTGCCACGTATACTTCAAACGCGCCGTTTTCCTTTGAAAGATTTCCGATCCTCTCATACTCCTTTTCAAGGACTTCCGGGTCGTTCTCCTCGAGCTGGATTATCAGCGCAGCTCCAGCATCGCCTGCCGGGACCGGGTTGTTGAGGTACCTCTCGGCCAGAGAGAGCGCCTTTTTGTCCATAAACTCTATCGAAGCGGGGACGATCCCTCCTTTTTTGATGATCTGAGGAACGAAAGCTATTGCGGTCTCGGGGTCGGGAAAGGCGGCCAGCAGGTCTACCGAATGTCTGGGAAGAGGAAGGAGCCTCAGTACAGCCTTTGTGATTATTGCCAGAGTGCCCTCTGACCCGGCCATCAAATGGGTAAAGTCCAGCCCTGTTACGTCTTTGCGTCTCTTTCCCCCGAACCATGTCAGGGTACCGTCCGCCAGTACCACTTCCAGTGCCAGTACCTGTGCACCTGTGGCGCCATATTTGATGACCTTGTTGCCTCCGGCGTTTTCCGCTATGTTTCCTCCTATGAAAGAGGCATCTCCGCTGCACGGATCGCCCGCGTAAAGAAGGTCGTGGGCGGCTGCCAGCTTGCTGATCTCAGAAGTGACCACTCCCGGTTCGACCGTTATTGTCAGGTTTTTTTCATCAAGCTCTGTTATCCTGTTCATCTTTTCAAAAGACATCACAATGCCGCCGAATGCGGGCAGTGCACCGCCCGAAAGTCCTGTCCCCGCACCTCTGGGTGTTACGGGTATCCTCTTTGCCGAAGCGATCTTCATGATCTCCGAGACATGGTCGGCAGTTTCAGGAAACAGCAGCACTTCCGCCCTGTGGACCCCTTTGTATGCAGATGAAGGGACCTCGTCATGCGAATATGAGATCAGCTTTTCCTCGTCGGAAGATACATTCCTCTCTCCGATCGTCGATTTAAGCAGTGATACTGTCACTTCGTCGACCCTGTTGTATGAAAAGGACAAACCCATTGATATACCCCCGAATCTCTTTGTCGGACTCAGCAAAGATCCTTGCCTTATCAGCTATAATAGCATCATTACAGGCAGGGAGGTGCGCCCGGTGAAAAAAGAGACGGGAAGCGGTGTCATCAATGGAGTGAGCCTTGCGGGGGAGACCGACATCTATCTTTTCCGTGAAGGAAGCCACTCCAGGCTTTACAAATTCCTCGGCGCACACAGGATGCTCCATGAGGGGACGACAGGAGTCCTTTTTGCCGTTTGGGCCCCCAATGCCCGGGAGGTCTCTGTCATGGGGGACTTCAACGCATGGAACAGAGAGAGCCACAAACTTGCCCCGAGATGGGACTCATCAGGGATATGGGAAGGATTTATACCGGGAGTTGATGTCTGGTCTTCCTATAAATACTCGATAACGACGCAGACTGGGGAGCAGCTTGATAAAGGCGATCCATTCGCATTTTATTGGGAGACTCCCCCTGGCACCGCCTCAAGAGTGTGCCATGAAATCCCCTTTAAATGGAACGACAGCGTATGGATGTCATCAAGAAAGGAAAGGAATTCTCCTTCATCTCCGCAGTCCATATATGAGATCCATGCGGGCTCATGGAGAAGGACTGAGGAGGACGGGTACCTTTCGTGGCTGGATCTGGCTGAGGAACTGCCTCCTTACCTTGTCGAGAACGGATTTACCCATGTCGAGTTCCTGCCTGTTATGGAACACCCCTTTTACGGCTCCTGGGGATATCAGATTACGGGCTACTTTGCCCCTACCTCAAGGTACGGGTCACCGGAAGACTTTATGGTCCTCATAGATTCTCTGCACAGGTCAGGGATAGGGGTCATACTTGACTGGGTCCCCTCTCATTTTCCCGCGGACGCTTTCGGACTGGCAAAATTTGACGGGACTGCCCTCTACGAGCACGAAGACCCGAGAAAGGGTTTCCATCCTGACTGGAAGAGTTGCATATTCAATTACGGAAGAAACGAGGTAAGGAGTTTCCTCCTCTCATCCGCCCATTTCTGGCTGGACAAATACCACGCCGACGGCCTTCGTGTCGATGCTGTGGCCTCGATGCTTTACCTTGACTATTCCAGAAAAGAAGGGGAATGGATCCCCAACTCCTACGGCGGGAAAGAGAACATAGAGGCGATCGATTTCCTGAAAAAACTGAATGAGACGATATACATGGATTTTCCCGATGTTCAGGTGACCGCAGAGGAATCCACATCATGGCCGATGGTGTCAAGGCCGACGTGGCTCGGGGGCCTCGGATTCGGCTTCAAGTGGAACATGGGCTGGATGAACGATATACTCCAGTATATGTCCAAAGATCCTGTCTTCAGGCAGTACCACCATAACAAACTTACATTCGGAATGTGGTATGCCTATTCCGAAAACTTTGTCCTGCCGCTCTCTCATGACGAGGTGGTCTACGGAAAGGGATCGCTCTGGGGCAAAATGCCCGGAGACGACTGGCAGAAGGCGGCAAACCTCAGGCTCCTCTTCGGATGGATGATGGGACACCCCGGTAAAAAGCTTCTCTTTATGGGCGGGGAGTATGGACAGGAGAAGGAGTGGGACCACAACATCAGCCTTGACTGGCATATACTGAAAGAAGAAATCCATAGCGGGATTTTCCAATGGTTCAGGGACATAAATACTTTTTACAAAAATAACCCGCAGCTGTGGGAACAGGACAATGACCCGGCAGGCTTCGAATGGATAGACTGCGGGGACTCATCGTCAAGCATAGTATCCTTCCTGCGCAGGTCAAAAGATGGCAGGGAAGTTATATTTATCGGCAACTTCACCCCCGTAGTAAGGACGGGATACAGGATCGGAGTCCCGAGGGACACAGTCTGGCGCGAGGTGCTCAACAGCGATTCGTCCCTCTACGGAGGGTCGAATACAGGGAATATGGGTAAGGTCAGGACGGAAAAGATATCCTTCCACGGGCGCCGTTACTCGATAGAACTTACCCTTCCGCCCCTTGCCTGCCTCGTACTTCTGCCTGAAGAGACTGACCAATAGATACAGGAAGCCGGAGGTAAGCTTTTTGGACAGAAGAAGCGGCGTTTTGATGCATTTGTCCTCTCTGCCCGGACCATTTGGGACGGGGGGGCTTGGAAGCAATGCGGAGATTTTTGCAAATTTTCTTTATGACTCGGGATTCAGGCTTTGGCAGGTACTGCCTGTGACACCGACTGACGGGGCCTCATTCTACTCACCCTACAGCAGCGGATCGTCTTTTGCGGGGAACCGCATTTTTATCAGCCCTGAAAAACTCGCTGAAGATGGTCTTTTGGATCCGGATATTCTCGCAGACTGTCACCACCAGGGACCGGAAATCTCCGCAGACTACGGGTACACAGACCAGATGATCAGTAAATTGATCCGGATCGCATGGCAGCGTTTCAAAGAAGACAGGCAGAGATACTCATCTCTGGCAGGCGATTACAGTGATTTCATCAGGAGGGAGTCTTTATGGCTCAAGGATCATGCCCTCTTTACCCTTCTGAAAAACACATTCGACGGCCTGCCATGGAACAGGTGGCCTGAACCCTTTGCTTTGAGGGACCGGGACACCATTGGAAATTACATCAGAGAAAACGGAAAGGAAGAGGAAGCAGAGCTGCTTTTCTTTGAGCAGTTTGTCTTCGACAGGCAGTGGAAGACATTCCGCAGGTACTGCCGGGATAGGGGGATAAGCCTGATGGGGGACATCCCGATGTTTGTCGCATACGACAGTGCCGACGTGTGGGCGAACCGGGAACTCTTCGACCTTGACCCTCAAGGATCGCCCATTAAAGTGGCTGGGGTCCCTCCGGATTACTTCAGCGCTACAGGACAGAGATGGGGAAATCCGCTCTATAACTGGAAAATCATGCAAAAAGACGGCTTTGCATGGTGGAGAGCCAGAACAAGGAAAGCCCTGGAGAACTTTGACCTGGTAAGGATAGATCATTTCAGGGGCTTCTCCGCATGCTGGGCTGTACCGGCCGAAGAAGATACGGCTGAGAACGGGGAATGGACAGCCGCTCCGGGAAGGGAACTGCTCAGTGCGATATTAGGGATGATCCGGGAGGAGGGCCTGCAGGCATCAGGACTCGTGGCGGAGGATCTCGGCATCATTACTGAGGATGTAAGGGAACTCATGGAAGAGTTCGTCCTCCCCGGTATGAAGGTCCTCCTCTTTGCCTTTGACGGAGAGATCGGCCGGAACCCGTATGCACCCCATAACCACAGGCCGGATTCTGTAGTATATACGGGGACCCATGACAACAATACGGTCCGCGGATGGTGGGAGAACGAATCCGATGAGCGCATGCGGTCGCTTGTATCTGAGTACACAGGTCTTGAGATAAGTGCACTGAATGTCTCGGAAGTTTTTGTGAATATGGCGCTGTCATCAACATCCGGGCTTGCGGTAATACCGATGCAGGATATACTTTCTCTTGGGGGATCCGCACGGATGAACGTGCCTGGAGTTGCCGCGGGCAATTGGCTGTGGCGCATGAGCACAGATCAGCTTCAGTCATTGACCGGGGAAGATTCGCGGATCAAGGCCCGATTTAAAAGATCGAACCGGATATACGGAAGATAGCAGAGGGGTTTTTAAGATATGGGCCTGTATGGGAACAGTTATTTTGCCGGAAAAACCAGGGACAGAAGAGAGCCGGTATTTTTTATCCTTTTATTTGCAGCCCTGTTCGTTAAATTTTACTTTCTGGAATATTCCGTTTCACGTCATGCCGCGAGATATCTGGCCTCCGCCGCTTCATCCGCAGGCATAATTCTGATACTCACTGTCACGGTCTCTCTCTTCTGGAGAAAGATGAGGGGATCTGCAGTTCTTGTGCTTGATTTTCTGATGACGGCCCTGGCGTTGACCGACCTGCTCCACCTCCGTTATTACTCTGACATGTTCACATTCATGAACATAGGACTTTCAACGCAGGTCGGAGAGATAGCAGATTCCGTTGCTGCACTTATCCGCCCGGCAGATTTCCTCTATTTTGCCGACATCCCGCTTTTCATACTTTTCATTTACCTTTCGCGCAGTTTCACTTCATATCCCTTTTTCAAAAAAATAACGGTCAAGCGTCTTCTCTTTTCAATGCTGCTGATTATCGTCGGTGCATCGGCAGTATGGTACAGGTTTGATTCTTATCAGAAAAAGGTGCCCGGAGTATTAAGCTCGATGTGGGACCGTCCGGCAGTCTGCAACAACATCGGTGCGCTGACGTATCATCTGGCTGACGCGAAAAATGCATTCAGCCATTTCTTTTTCAAGGAGAGGCTGCCTGATGAACAGCTCTCAGAAATTAAAAAATTTTACGAGACGAGGTATAATAGCCGTCTTCCCGGCAAATACGCCGGAATAGCCAGGGGCAGGAACCTGATAATCATCCAGGTCGAGTCCCTGCAGCAGTTTGTTATAGGCCTGAAGATAAAAGGGACCGAAGTTACCCCAAACATCAACAGGTTTGCCAGGGAAGCGGCATATTTCAGTAAAATTTACAACCAGACTTCACTGGGCAACAGCTCTGATGCAGAATTCATAGTGAATACAGGCCTTTACCCCTCTGTGACGGGAGTTGCCTATACGAGGTTTGCCGGGAACAGGTACGAGGCACTCCCCAAGATCCTGGGAGAAAAAGGATACAGATCCATAGCACTTCACGGAGACAGGCCCGGTTTCTGGAACAGGAACAGGATGTATCCTTCAATGGGATTCGACAGATTTTTCAGCAAAATGGACTTTACTGCCGATGAAAACATAGGAATGGGTCTCAGTGATGCGAGTTTCTTCAGACAGTCGCTTGATATCCTTGATAAAACCGAGAAACCTTTCTATGCCTTTATGATAACTTTGACAAGCCATTACCCTTACAACTTTGAGGGTATCTTCAAAGCTGCCCGGCTGGATACCGGATACTTCAAAGGGACTCTTATGGGAAACTACCTGACGTCGATGAAGTATTTCGATGACCAGTTCGGAATGTTCATCGAAGGCCTGAGGCAAAGGGGGCTTCTGGATTCGTCTGTTATAGCCGTGTACGGGGACCATACAGCCATTCCGGCCTGGGACAGGTCAAGCCTCGAAAAGCTCCTGGACAGAAGCCTGAAAGATGAATGGGAATGGAAGGGTATGCAGAGGATACCCCTCCTGATAAGGATCCCGGGAGGGATCCTGCCTTCCGGTGAGATCAGCCGGCCTGCAGGCCTGATCGATTTGCCCGATACGCTGGCGGATCTTATGGATCTGAAGTTCAGGACAGGTTTTGGCAAAAACCTTTTTGGAGAAGATGAAAGTGAGCCGGTAATATTCAGGAACGGTTCATTTATAATAAACAATGTGTTTGTCGAGCCCTCTTCAGAGAGGGCAACGGACATGTCTGAAGGGAAGGCTGCGGATTACCGCAAATATGCAGCGGCAGCGGGAAAGGTAAAGAGACGTCTCGGGTACAGCGACATGATACTTGAACATGACCTGATCCCCGAGTTAGCGGGAGAAGACTGAAAAAATGCGCATCCTGCCTGCAAAAGAAATGGAATGCCGTCAGAGAGAGCTTAGGATATTGATCCTGCTGGCACTTATAGTATGGATCAAATTTTTTGTCGTAGATTACATGGTGGCTGATGTGCTGAACTGGCCATCCTTCGGAAGCATGAAAGCGCATCCTGTCAGGCATACGCTTCGGGCCATCGCCGTGGCGATCCCGTCGCTTGCGGCCATCCTGTCCGTGATCATCCCGGTCTCTATTGTCCCGGCAAAATACAGGAGCAGGGCCCTGCTGATGATCGACATCCTATTTTCGGTGCTTGTCCTTACTGATGTTCTCTTCATAAGATATTATTCGGATATCTTCATATTCCATGATATACTTCTCCTGCCCCAGACCGGGCTGATAGCTAAGTCCATCTGGTCTCTGCTCAAGCTGCGGGATGTACTCATCTTTGCTGACATCCCGCTCATTATGTGGATGCTGAAAAGGGAACGGATTGCACTGTGCTTTGAGAAAATTTCCCGGAAAAGGATATCGGTCTCACTTTTCATCCTTTTTCTTGCGGTCTCTGTTCAGGTCTTCGCAGGCTGGAGACTCAGGGAAGAACGGCCCAACATCATGAGCGCCATGTATGACAGGCTCTCGGTATGCGCCTGGGTCAGCACCGCTTCTTTCCATTGGGGGGACGTTATATCCCTCACCGTTAAGGCATTTGAACCCGACAACGTTCCTCAGCGTAAGATAGATGAACTGCGCGGCTGGTTTGACAAAAGAATAAAGACCAACAAAACTCCGCCGGCCAGGGGCAAAAATCTGATCATGATACAATGCGAGGCCCTGCAGCAGTTTGTAGTCGGACTCCGGATCAACGGGACAGAGGTGACTCCGAACCTAAACCGTTTTGCCGAAAACTCTTTATATTTCCCAAATGCCTGGGATCAGACTGCCGGCGGTCTCAGTTCAGATTCAGAATTTATGGCCAATACGGGCTTTTTCCCGTCTGCTTCAGGTGCCGCATACACGAGATTTGCCAACAACAGTTACAACTCGCTTGCAAAAGCGCTGAAAAAGAGAGGGTACGATGCATTTGTTATTCAGGGAACATATAGTGCTTTCTGGAACTGTCACAGGATGCATCCCAAGCTGTACTTTGACAGACAATACAGCCGCAACACATTTCCGGATGGCGAAGTCATTGGTCTCGGTCTGAGCGACAGGACGATATTCACGGAGGCCCTGAATATTTTTAAGAAGGCAAATGGTCCCTTTTACGGCTTTATAGTAACGCTGAGCGGACACCATCCCTATAACTTTGAAGGTCTCGACGACGGCTCTTTCCCCTTGCCTGAGGAGATGAAAAAGACGCTTTTGGGAGATTACATTACAGCAATGAACTACTTTGACAGGGAGCTTGGAAGGTTCCTTGACGGACTGAGATCATCCGGTCTGGATAAGAAAAGCCTCATAGTACTGTATGGAGACCACCCTGCAGTTCCCATTGCCTACAAGGAAGAGATGGAAAAACTGATCGGTAAAAAGATCGAAGAGACCATAGAATGGAAAGAGACACGCAGAGTCCCGCTGATATTCCGAATCCCTGGGGAAAAAACCATGAAGGGGACCATCTATACCGACACGGGGCAGATGGACATATTCCCGACGACTGCAGGCTTATTGGGAGTGAAGGTCGAGACTTGCTTTGGAAAGGATCTCTCTCTCGATAACGGACCTGACCCTGTAATATTCAGGAACGGATCTTATATAATCAACGGAGTCTTTGTGGAACCCGCAGTCAAAAGGGCGACCAGGATAGGGACACATGAGCTGATCGATGCCTCAGAGTATGATGAAATTACTAAAGAAGTAGACCTCAGACTGAGCTATAATGATATCATTCTGGAAAAAAATCTGATAAGTGATATTCTTTACCGGTAAAGTATCTGTTTCTGATGCCTTCACCAGAGACCGCAGGTCTTTGAGGTTCTTTTTTTGTGCTCTTTTGCAGGAGGAATGAAATTTATGGAAGATCCGCAGGAATTGATTTATTGGTTTATATGGTGGGGATGGTGGATACTGCAGTTCGTCCTGTACTCCCTCCTTGCTCTTTTGATGTCCGACGGGATATACCAGATAGCAGTAAGCATAAGAGGATTCTGGAATCAGAAAGAGATGCCGCGTGCGAAGCGTTATCGCAGATTCATCGTGCTTATACCAGCACATAACGAAGCACAGGTGATATCGCCCCTGCTCAAGAGCCTTGCCGAACAGAATTACCCCAAAAACTGCTACACAGTCTATGTTTCATGCGACAACTGTCAGGACAATACCGCCGATCTTGCCCGCACCAACGGAGCCGTCGCACTTGAGCGGTTTGACAAGGAGCGCAACGGCAAGACCTGGAATGTAAGATGGGCCCTGACACAGCTGCCGATGGAAAAGGCGGACGCTCTTGCAATGTTTGACGCGGACAACCTTGTGGATGCCAACTTTCTTATGAACATGAACAACTATATGGAGCTGCACCCTGAAGCTGAAGCGATACAAGGAGTACTCGACGTTAAGAACCCTGATGACAACTGGCTTACCAGGTCTTATGCGCTGGCTTACTGGTTTTCCAACAGGTTCTGGCAACTTGCCAGGGGGCTGTGGGGCCTTTCATGCACGCTTGGCGGAACAGGACTTGTGATAAGGGCCGCGACCCTTGAGAGGATAGGATGGAACCTTGAAAGCCTGACCGAGGACCTTGAGATGTCCACAAGGCTCATCCTGTCGGGAAGCAGGGTGCACTGGAACGACGCAGCGGTAATATATGACGAAAAGCCGCAGAGCATGGCGGTATCAAAAAGGCAGCGCACCAGGTGGATGCAGGGACATTACTGGGTGTTCTGGCACTACGGGATGGATGCTCTCAGATCCTTCTTTGTCACGAGGAAGCTCCAGTACCTGGACCTCTTCCTCTATCTGCTGGCACCTGCCAAATCATGCCTCGGCATAATAATAATGTTTGCAGGAATGGCCTACACCCTGATAAACAACATGGTCCTCTTTCCCACGGTATCCGAGAGCACGCCCCAGACGATGGTGGACTGGGTGCTCTTTTTCGGGCTCCCCATATTCTTCATCATTGCCTTCTGCCTGATATGCGTAATAGTAGGCCCTTCGATGCATGAGAAAAAATTCACGCTGAGGTATGTAAAGGACACATTTGCCTACTTCTGGTTCGGGCTGACCTGGATACCGATCATTTTCAAGGCCGCATTTCTTGCAAAGGACCAGGGTACCTGGGTCAAGACGGAACATACCAGGGGACTCTCGCTTGAGGATGTTGCGAAGAAACAATAGGTCCAGTAAGCAAAAATATGTACTGAGGGGGACGCCGGGATCAAGACTCAGTTTGAGCTCTTAATAGTCAGACGGTTCCTGCCGCTTTTTCTCACGCAGTTTTTTGGTGCATTCAACGACAACCTGTTCAAGAATGCCCTGGTGATACTGATCACGTTCAGGCTGGCAGAAGAATACGGGCTGAACGCACAGATATTGATCACCTCTATCGCAGGCCTCTTTATCCTCCCTTTCTTCCTCTTCTCTTCCACAGCGGGACAGCTGGCAGACAAGTATGAAAAATCATTCCTTATAAGGATCATCAAATTCGTGGAGATCGTTCTGATGGTGATGACGGCGGCTGCGTTCACATTTTTAAATCTGTGGGGGTTGGTGGCGCTTCTCTTTTTCATGGGAGCGCAGTCGGCATTTTTCGGTCCTCTGAAATTCAGCATACTTCCGCAGCACCTTAATGAGGATGAACTTGTAGCAGGCAACGGACTGGTGAGTGCGGGGACCTATATCGCGATCCTGACCGGAACTCTCTGCGGGGGGCTTCTGATACTTCGTCCCGAGGGAAGGGCGTTGATTTCCGCAGGAGTGGTGTGTGTTGCCGTAGCCGGTTTTATTTCGAGCCTTTTTATCCCAAAGGCCGGACCCTCGGTGGCATGCATGAAGATAGACTGGAATCCTTTAAGATCGACAATGGGAATAATATCCTATGTAAGGCCGAATGTGACCGTGTTCAGATCCATTCTAGGCATCAGCTGGTTCTGGTTTCTCGGATCGGTATTCCTCTCGCAGTTTCCGACATTTTCAAAGAACATTCTGGGAGGGAACGAAGAAGTGTCGACACTGTTCCTTGTTGTCTTCTCGGTGGGGGTAGGGCTTGGTTCGACGTTCTGCAACAGACTGCTGAAGGGAAAGATCTCCGCAAGGCTGGTCCCGTTCGGATGTATCGGGATGACGACAGCAACTCTCCTGCTCTATTTTTTCAGCCTTACGGTGCAAAAGACGGGGCATCTGGCAGGAGTCATGGAGTTTATTGCAGAACCCGGTTCATGGGGGATCATATTTTCTTTTCTGATGCTTGCCGCATCGGGCGGCATATTCAGCGTGCCGATGTATGCGCTTATGCAGTCAAGAAGCTCTGATGAACACAGGGCCCGTGTCGTTGCCTGCCTTAACATAACAGATTCCTTCGGAATGGTCCTTTCTGCGGTATTTGTCTCCATGCTGCTTATGCTTGATATTTCCGTAATAAACATTTTCCTTATAATGGGAGTCGTCAACCTGATGATAACTCCTGTTCTGAGCAGACTTGCGAGGGATGAGTATGGTAAATGAAGCAGATATTCGAAAAGAGATGATAAAAACGGGGATCCTCATCCTTGAAAGAGGCCTGGTGCAGGGGACCGGCGGGAATATCAGCTGCCGGACAGAGAAAGGGATCCTGATCACTCCAAGCGGGATGGATTACCGGGGGCTGATGTGTGAAGATATAGTGATGCTGGACCCGGAAGGAAAGGTCCTTGAAGGATCCAGGAAACCGTCGATAGAGAAATCACTGCATCTGAGGATATACAGGTCAAGGACAGACATAAATGCAGTCATACATACACATTCTCTTTACGCTACCGCCATTGCGGCCTCAAGGCAGCCTCTTTTCCCGATAACCGATAACCAGGTCGCACTTTTCGGGGGAACTGTGCCTGTTGCAGACTATGCTCCGATAGGAACTGAAGAGCTTGCCGAGAACGTATCACGGGCAATTGCTGACGGGACGGGAGTTTTTCTTTCAAACCACGGTGCCCTCTGTGCCGGCAAGGACCTGTCTGAAGCGCTGATGCGCTGCGAGATGCTTGAGGTCTTTTCAAAAATTTTCATCCTTGCAAGGGCGGCAGGAGGGGGGATAGTCCTCACTGACGAACAGGTGAGGTGCGAAGCGGAGGACCTCAGGAAGAGGTACGGACAGTGCAGATGACAGGACTTTGAGAGAGTGCCCTTGACATAGGGGCGTCCTAAGGGTCTATAATGGCCCTGCATCATACAGCTGAATATTCGGGGAGCTTGCATGGCGGGCTGAGAGGAAGTGATCGACTTCGACCCTGGACCTGATTTGGATAATGCCAACGTAGGGAACGCACTAAATTGCAAAATTTAGCGGGAGACGCGAAGCCGGCGTTTCCCGCTTTTATTTTTGAACGGGAGGAAAGATCATGAGGGATAACGGAGGGGCAACGGTATTTGGAAGCGCGCTGATATGGTTTGGCGCAGCGGTCTCCATTGCGGAGATACTTACAGGGAGTCTGATCGCTCCGCTTGGTTTTCCGAGAGGCGCCGCGGCTGTCGTCATAGGGCATATTATTGGCTGCATACCTCTCTATCTTGCAGGCCGCATAGGTGCAGAAACCGGAAAAAGCGCGATGGAGACCGTAAAGATTTCTTTCGGACAGAGAGGTTCGGTCTTTTTTTCACTGCTGAATGTTACCCAGCTTGTCGGATGGACCGCAGTCATGATAATCGGAGGCGGAAGGGCTGTAGCACTGATAGCAGAAAAATACACAGGGTCATACAGCCCCTCCCTGTGGAGTGTTGTTATCGGCTTTCTGATAATAGTATGGATAGAGATAGGAATAAAAAACCTGGGAAAGATAAACATATTTACTATGGCAGGCCTTTTCTCACTCACCCTTCTTCTCAGCATTATTGTGTTCGGGGGAAACTCTTCTGCTGCGGTCACGGGAGAAATGAATTTTGGGAGTGCTGTTGAGCTGTCTGCAGCGATGCCTCTCTCCTGGCTGCCCCTTATCTCGGATTACACACATAATGCATCGAACCCACGAAAGGCTTCACTGGTAAGCGTTCTGGTCTATTTTGCGGGCAGCACCTGGATGTATATGATAGGATTGGGGGCCTCTGTATACACAGGAGAGAGCGATATTGCAAAGATCATGCTGGGTGCGGGCCTGGGATTGGCGGCGGTATTCATTATTGTCATATCTACTGTGACAACGACCTTCCTCGATGTTTATTCAGCCGGAGTTAGCTTTAGCAGCATAACGGACAGGCCCGGCAGCAAAACAACGGCTGTGATCGCCTGCATAGCCGGTACTGCCCTGGCTGTCCTGACTCCGGTAGAGCAGTATGAAAACTTCCTTTTCCTGATAGGATCTGTCTTCGCACCGATGATATCGATACTGATAACAGATTTTTTCATACTGAAGAAAGATCATTTCAGCGAATGCATCAGTATTCCCAATTTTGTGATCTGGCTGTCCGGATTTCTTATATACAGGAAGTTTATGGCAATGGAGACCCCCTTGGGAAACACCCTGCCCGTAATGGCTGCCGTTATCGCCCTGGCATTCGCGGCAGATAAAGCGAGAGCGATATTTTTTAAAAGAGAAGGACAGGAGGGTTAAGTATGTTTGCAGGGATATTGGATGAGGTAAGGAGGATATCTCCTCTTGTACACTGCATAACAAACTACGTTACAGTAAATGACTGTGCCAATGTGCTTCTGGCGTGCGGGGCGTCGCCTGTTATGGCGGACGATGAACGTGAGACGGAAGAGATAGTATCGATCGCCTCGGCTTTGGTCATCAATATCGGCACTCTTAACAGCAGGACTATACCTTCCATGTTCAAGGCGGGCAGAAGAGCGAACGAACTTGGACTGCCGGTGGTCCTTGATCCTGTCGGGGCGGGTGCCTCCTCTCTGCGTACTGCAACGGCAATGGAGTTGATAAAGGAAATAGATTTTGCCGTTATCAGGGGAAATATTTCAGAGATAACAGCTATAGCCGGAGGGGAGTCAAGGACCCGGGGAGTTGACGCGTCCGACCCGGGACTTTTGGACAGGCATCTGCCTAAAGAGGTCATCTGCCTCATCATGAAGCTCAGAAAAAAGACAGGCGCTGTTATCACGGTTACCGGCCCGAAAGATATAGTTGCCGGGGAAAAATATCTTTACACGATCAAAAACGGTCATCCCATGATGTCGAAAGTCAGCGGCACAGGGTGCATGCTCTCTGCCGTTACAGGTGCATTTTGCGCGGCAGTCCCTTCAGACCATGCTCTGGCGGCAGCTTCCGCGGCGGCGATGTTCGGGGTTGCCGGAGAGTTGGCTTTTGAACAGCTCACCAGCAAAGGCGGAGGAACTTCCACATACAGGTCATACATCATAGACGAGGTAAGCAACATGACCGCGGAAAAGATGAGGGAGGCTGTAAAAATTGAGATTAGATAAAAATTCATTAAAACTATATGCCGTAACTGACAGAAAATGGCTCAAAGGAAGCTCCCTAGAAGAAGAAATAGAAAAGGCTGTGAGGGCCGGTGTGACAATGGTCCAGCTCAGGGAAAAGCATATGGGATCTGACGAGCTTGTGAGCCTTGCAAAAAGAATTGGGACTGTTGTTCATAAATACAATGTCCCCCTGATCATCAACGACGACATCGAAGCCGCATTGGCATCAGGCGCCGACGGCGTACATGTCGGACAGGAGGATATTGGCGCATACGAGGCAAGACAGAGGATCGGCAGCTCTATGATACTCGGGGTATCGGCCCCGACAGCGGAAACGGCTCTTGAAGCGGAAAGGTGCGGAGCTGATTACATCGGCGCGGGCGCTGTCTTCTCAACATCAACAAAGAAAGATGCAAAAGTAATGTCCTTTGATGAACTCAAAAGGATCTGCGGTTCTGTTTCCATACCGGTGGTAGCAATAGGGGGCATTACTGAAGACAATATAATCGAACTTTCGGGCTCCGGGATCGCTGGAGCAGCAGTTGTGTCGGCCATATTTGCCAAAGATGATATCGCGGCCTCGGCAGCGAAACTGTTGGTCCTTGCTGAAAAAATGCTGGGGAACTAATAAGGCGGAAGGAGAAATCGAGATGATCAGAAAGGTATTGACGATCGCCGGTTCCGACTGCAGCGGCGGGGCGGGCATCCAGGCAGACCTAAAGACAATGACAGCGTTTGGTATGTACGGCATGAGTGTTATAACGGCCCTTACCGCCCAGAATACGACCGGGGTCTCAGGGATCGCGGATGTTGAGAGCGGTTTTGTGGCACAGCAGATAGACGCGGTCTTTACAGACATACGTCCCGATGCCGTCAAGATAGGTATGGTCTCAAACTCTTTCCTGGTAAGGACGATCTCTGAGAAACTGAAAGAGTATGGCGCACAAAACATCGTCGTCGACCCAGTGATGGTATCGACCAGCGGAAGCAGGCTGCTTGAGCGGGATGCAGCCGATGCTCTCATAGAAATGCTTCTCCCTCTGGCAGAGATCATCACACCGAACATCCCCGAGGCTGAAGTCCTCAGCGGGATCAGGATAAGAGATCGGGAGGGAATGAAAGAGGCGGCCAGGATCATAACAAGGTCGACAGGAACGAATATCCTTATAAAGGGGGGGCACTTCCCGGAGGGGGCTGACGATCTGCTGGTCAGGCGGGACGGGAGAGAGAAGTGGTTTCTCGCGGCGAGGATAGATAACCCAAACACCCACGGAACAGGATGCACTTTATCATCTGCAATAGCTTGCGGGCTTGCCGAGGGTCTTAGCGTCGAGGAGAGCGTAAGAGCAGCCAAAGATTATATTACGGATGCGTTGAAGTCAGGTCTTGATCTGGGCAGAGGAAGCGGTCCTCTTGATCATTGTTGCAGGCTTAGAAAGCAGGTTGCGAAATAAAAAAACCGGAGGCCGGCGCCTCCGGTTTTTTTATCCGCTCAGATGTAATTACTACTGGGAAATTGCGCTGACAGGGCAGGTCGCCACACAGGCTCCGCACTCAACACATGTATCCGGATCGACCTTTGCTTTGCCGTCATTCATACTGATCGCCGATGTCGGGCAAACGCCTACGCATGCCTCGCAACCTACACAAGCATCCTGATCAACTACTGCTTTAGCCATTGTAAGAAGTCCTCCTTAAATTATGTTTCAAAATAATTTTTGGGGAAAATCGATACCCCGCATTCGCGTATTCTATATTGAAAAGGGAAAAGCATCAACCTTTTTTGTGAAATAAAGCGGTATTTTATATTTTGGAAAGGCCTATCTTCCTATCTTATCCAGCCTGGGCAATATCAAATAAATAAGTGCTATGCAGATGACAGCCTCCGGGATCACAACGCTCGCATTGTAAAGAAAGGAGTAGAGCCATACATTCATCCCTTCGGGTGCGTAATCCGAGAAAAAGACGACCCCTGACAGTACAGAAGCAAAAAGATTCATGAGCGATGCCGCGGCTGCTCCAAGATATCTGTTTGCCCTGAAGAAGCCTGCGGTTCCGATAAGTGCATTTGCAACAGGGTAGTCAAGCAATGCCTGGATCGGGTGTATCACGTATCCTCCCATGAACAGCTTAAGCATCCCTACGGCCAGTCCTGCCGATACTCCCGCGGATCCGCCTCTTCGTAATGCAAATATAAGTATCGGCAGCATGCCAAGGCTGACAGAGCCTCCCTGAGGGAGTGCAAACAGCCTGACGAACGAAAGAGCGGCCGATAATGCTATGCAAAGCGATCCTTCTGCGAGGATCTTTATTGGGACTTTCATGATCTGACCTCCGGGCCATGCTATGTTTTCAGTGCGAAAGAGCAGATGATACATCTTGCTAAGTATACTGTCAAAAGCCCTCCGCCGTCATCTCTTATCAAGAAAAGCAGATAATTGTAACCTTTTCATTTTTATGAACTCGGAGGTGCCTCAGTGTCAAAAATGAGACGATCTCCCATGCTGTCTTTTCGCGCAAGCCGGCAGACCGTCAGCATCCTGAAGGATGCATGATATGTACGTACATGTTATAAGCATATCTTAAATGAACATACAAGAGTAGACAGATTACTTGCAAAGGTAGTAAAATTACTTAGAGAGGCAACAAAAACACTTTTTTTTCATATGTTGCGTTAACCTTTATGCCAAGCCGCTTTTTACGGTTTTGATTTCAAAAGACGGAGGTGGTCGGCTGATCAAATCACTTTTCAAGTTTTATTTTTTTCTGCTTTTTTGTTTCTAAACTTATCAGAATGATCGAAAGGGGAGTTGTCTTATTATGGAGCCTCGTAAACCTTCACTGGCGTTAACTCTTGCAGTTTTTTTGTCGGCAGCTGCACTGATTGGGGCCAGTGTCCTGGTATGGGAAGTTGATATTCACATCGCGCTTATCCTTAGCGCAATGATTGCGATCGCGGTTGGAGTTGTAGTCCTTAAATATGATTACGCCACAATCGAAAAAGGTATTATTGACGGCATAATGACAGGTATGCAGGCTTGTCTTATCCTTTATACGGTTGGTCCGCTTATTGGGACCTGGATCGTAAGCGGAGTAGTCCCAACAATGATCTATTATGGACTGGCCATTCTAAGTCCGTCAATTTTCCTTTTCGCCACACTGCTCATCTGCTCAGTTGTATCACTCTCGACCGGTACATCATGGGGTACGTCCGGAACTGTCGGCATAGCTCTTATGGGGATCGCGCTTGGTCTTGGTGTCCCGGCTCCTCTAACGGCTGGCGTAGTCATTTCAGGAGCATACTTCGGCGACAAGATGTCTCCGCTTTCTGATACTACGAACCTGGCACCGGCCGTTGCGGGAACTGACCTTTTTCAGCACATCAGAGCCATGGTGTGGACCACCGGGCCTACTTACATAATAGTTGCTGCAATAACGCTTGTGATCGGTTTCCGTTACTCAGGCGGACAGCTTGACACTGCGAAGATAGCTGCTATCCAGGCACTTATGAGAGCAGAGTTCTGGATCAACCCGATAACCCTCCTGGCACCCCTGGTTGTCATTGGGCTTTCTGCAACGCGTAAACCCGCCCTCCCAAGCCTGTGGGCTGGTATCTTTGTAGCTATTGTCATTGCTTTGGTCAATGGTTCAGGATTTGGCGAAATCCTGAATATCATGCAGTACGGCTACGCACCCTCAGTTTCAGCCTCTATAGCAGGTGCTGGTGAAGATGCTGCTGCTCTGGCTAAAGTTCTTGCCGAGAGCAATATCACTGTCGCCCCGGATATTGCTTTGGAAGCAGCGAACGACATAGTTAAGCTTATGGAGCGCGGCGGTCTGCAGTCTATGAACTGGACGATCTCCCTTATCATCTGCGCATTCACATTCGGTTTTGCCATGGAGACATGCGGTTTCCTCAAGGTCATGCTTGAAGCTATTATGAAGCCCATCAGGTCAGTCGGCGGAATGATCACAGCAACTATAATGTCCTGCTTTGTCTGCGACATCTTCCTTGGCGACCAGTATCTGTCCATAGCAATGCCTGGAACCATGTTCCGTTCAGCATTTGAAGAAAAAGGACTCCACCCAAGGATGCTGTCCCGCTCGCTGGAAGACGCTGGTACTCTTCTCTCTGTTCTTATTCCATGGAACACTTGCGGTGCATACCATACTACAGTTCTTGGAGTTCCTACCGTTCAGTATATCCCTTACGCATTCCTCAACTATCTTAACCCGATCGTAGCAATAATCATGACCTACATGGGCATAGGCATATTCTGGCGCGGTAAGGACGGAGAACCCGTCAAGGGCGGAAAAACGCGTCCTGCGGATCTGGTTTAGCAAGATAAGAGCAGTTTAAATTGCAGGGAAAACTGCCGGAACTTGAAAATCTCCTGATCTCAAGATCAGGAAGGACCACCAGCAACTATAAGACTGCGACTTTTGCCGCAATAGGGATCTATCTAATAGGAGGTACTCTCTGGAGGTACTATTCTCAGGGTGTAACAGAAAAGATCCTGCCCAACATCATACTGGGGTTTGCGAGTTTCTTTGCTCTCAATTACCGGAAACTTGTATATTTATCCCCGATAGGGATGGTCAAGGAGACACACACCTGGATCACCCACCACAGAGAGGTGATGAAATGGGAAGATATCAAGTTCATCACTTTGATGCACAAGGGTGGCGAAACGATGGTATTTCTGGAAAGGGACACGCTGGGATGGAAAGTGCTTTTTGAGCGCGACCAGGTCAGTGATCTCAAAAAATTTTTTAAGCAGTATATACCGGATATTGAGATCAACGAGATGAACCGGTAGTTTCAAACACAAAGGGAGCCCCCTCAAAACTCAGGTTTCGGGGGGCTCCCTTTAAATTTTGCCTTTAAAAAAATTTTATTTTATGAACTGTTTTTTTACCGCTTCAGCAACGTTCCTTCCAAGCAGCCTGCATTGGTCAAGGTCTTCTTCCGTCGGGCAGGATTTTACTTCCACCGACGGCTGAATGAGCGTCCAGTCCCCTCCCTGTTCAGCGAAGAGCTGCAGTTCTGCCAGAGCTCCCTTGCTCCAGCTGTATGAACCGCATATCCCGAGTATCCTGTTCTTCATCATCTTGTTTGAAAGTGATCTGCAAAGTGTCGCCATAGGCGGATAGAGCTCTGTGTTGTAGGTGCAGCTTCCGAGCACCAGCCCCTTGTACCTCCATATGTCCGCGACCATGAATGAAAGATTGTCCCTGGAAACGTCGTGTACGAAGACATCCTTTATGCCTGCTTCTGATATCGAACGTGCGATGGCATCGGTCATGAATTTTGTATTTCCGTACATTGAACCGTATACGACCACAACTCCCTCATCCGTCTCATGCCTGCTCCACTTGTCGTAAAGATCTACTATATGCCATGGGTTCGTCCTGTGTATGGGACCGTGTGCCGGACAGATGATCTTTGGCTGTAGCACCCTGACCTTGGCGATCGCCTTTTGAGTCGGCGCGGCGTAACGTCCGACTATGTTGGCGAAATATCTAAGGATCTCGTACTCATAATGGACCATGTCGAGCTCATCGTCGAATATGCCGCCCTCGAGTGCGCTGAAGCCTCCGAAAGCGTCTGTTGAAAAAAGCACTTTCTCTGTGGCGTCATAAGTTACCATGCTCTCGGGCCAGTGGACCATGGGTATCATTGCGAAGGTCACCTTATGGTGCCCCAGGTCGAGGACGTCACCTTCCTTTACCTCAATTATGTTCTCCGTTATCCTGTAGAAGGCGTCGATCATTTCAACTGTTTTTTTGTTCCCCACTATCTTCATCTCAGGGTAGAGGTGGCGAAGCATCCTTATGGAACCTGAGTGGTCCGGTTCCATGTGGTTGACTATGAGGTAGTCTATTCCCCTGCCTTCGGGAAGCACGGATGTCAGCCTCTCGATGTAATCCGAAAGGTTGCCGCTTTTTATCGTGTCGATTATCGCGGTCTTGTCGTCATTGATAAGATATGCGTTGTATGAAACTCCCTTTGGCAAAGTCCACAGTCCTTCAAAGAGGTCTGTCTCGCGGTCATTGCCGCCTATCCAGTATATCTTATCCGTGATCTTTATCGCTTTCTGCATCTCTATACCTGCCTTTCTTTTCTGTCTGTCTGTTAAGGTCCATTAATAATACAGCAACATAAAGGATAGGGTAATATATAAAAAAATCTAATTAAAATAATTCCTAAAAATGCCGTGTAGTAATTTTCAAACAAGAAAGATTATTCTGATATTTCTATTTAGCCATTTTTAAACGAAGGTGCAATTATTTTTTTTACGCCTAAAAGAAGGTGAAAGAGTTCACTTAAGAACTTGCTTCAAGGTATATTACGTCTATTTGCAAAAAAGCTTTTGAAAAGGAATATTTTGCAGGTTTGGTGAATGTGTCTGAAATGACCTGTCAAATGTTGCAATTTTCGCAAACCTGGCTGATAATAGTACGGTGTGATTTTTTACGACCCAATCATGTGTGCAGGTGATCAGTTCCCAAAACGGTCACGAAATGTTTCATAAGGAGGCGGAGTAAGTGTTTGACCCAAAACAGCTCCAGGAAGTGGAAGAAGGAAGCAAGTGCTACGAAGGATCAGTAGCTAAGACATTGGCGAAAAACCCTGAAAGGAAGGACAACTTCACGACAGGAGGAGGTATCCCCCTCAAAAGGACATATACCCCTCAGGATCTTGAAGGCCTTGATTATTCAAAAGATCTTGGCTTTCCAGGACAGTATCCTTATACAAGAGGAGTTCAGCCAACAATGTACCGCGGCCGTTTTTGGACGATGCGCCAGTATGCCGGCTTTGCAACAGCAGAAGATTCCAACAGACGTTACCGCTATCTTCTGGGCCAGGGGACGACAGGCCTTTCAGTAGCCTTTGACCTTCCCACCCAGATCGGTTACGACTCAGACGACCCCATGGCGGTCGGAGAATGCGGCAAAGTCGGAGTTGCGATAGACAGCCTTGCAGATGCAGAGATACTCTTTGACCAGATCCCGCTTGACAAGGTCTCAACATCAATGACGATCAATGCACCTGCGTCGGTACTGCTTGCTATGTACATCGCAGTCGCTGAAAAGCAGGGTGTGCCCATGTGCGAGCTTTCAGGAACCATCCAGAACGACATCCTCAAGGAATACATCGCCAGGGGAACATACATATTCCCTCCCAAGCCTTCGATGCGCCTGATCACCGATATTTTTGAGTTCTGCAGCAACAACATCCCCAAGTGGAACACCATCTCGATTTCCGGCTACCACATCAGGGAAGCAGGATCAACAGCGGTACAGGAAGTCGCATTTACCCTTGCAGACGGTATAGCATACATTGAAGCAGCCATCAAATCGGGACAGGATCCGAACGTGTTCGGCAAACGCCTCTCCTTCTTCTTCAACTCGCATAACGATTTCCTGGAAGAGGTCGCCAAGTTCCGCGCGGCACGCAAGATATGGGCAAAGATCATGAAGGAACGCTTCGGAGTAACTGACAAGAGCGCCCAGATGCTCCGCTTCCATACGCAGACAGCGGGATGCACACTTACGGCACAGCAGGCTGAGAACAACATCGTTCGCGTCGGTATCCAGACGATGGCGGCGGTTTGCGGAGGGACCCAGTCGCTCCACACCAACAGCCTTGACGAAGCTCTTGCCCTTCCGACGGACAAATCGGTCCGCATCGCTCTCCGCACTCAGCAGATAGTTGCATACGAGTCAGGAATAACCAACACGGTCGATCCTCTCGCAGGAAGCTACGCTGTCGAATCTCTCACAAAGCAGATCGAAGACGGTGCCTGGGAGTACATCAACAAGATCGACGAAATGGGCGGAATGATGACCGCGATCGAAAAAGGCTATCCACAGAAGAATATCCAGGATGCCGCCTACCAGTACCAGAAGTCTATCGAGTCCGGAGACCGCATCATCGTCGGAGTCAACAAGTTCCAGATAGAAGAAGACATGTCTGAGCGCAAACTCCTTAAAGTCGACGCAAGCGTTGGAGTAAACCAGATAAAGAAACTTCGCGCAATGAAAGAAAACCGGGACAATGTCAAAGTCAGGGATTGCCTCGAAGCCGTACGCAAGGGCGCCCAGGGCGAAGAGAACCTCATGCCCCTCATTCTTGATGCAGTACGCCATTATGCAACAGAAGGCGAGATCTGCGGTGTTCTTCGCGAAGTATTTGGCGAGTACAAGGAAAACGTGGTTCTTTAGGTTTTCTGAAGAGCTGATAAGGAGGAAAAAAAGATGGACCGTAAAATTCGCGTAGTTGTTGCGAAACCAGGACTCGATGGCCATGACCGCGGAGCAAAAGTCGTCGCCAGAGCCTTCAGGGACGCAGGCATGGAAGTAATATATACAGGACTTCGTCAGACACCCGAGCAGATCGTCGCCACAGCGATCCAGGAAGATGCCGATGCAATAGGGATAAGCATACTTTCAGGAGCCCATGAGTACTGCTTTAAGGCGATCATCGACCTGCTCAAGGAAAAGAACGCAAGCGACATAATAGTCTTTGGCGGCGGAGTCATCCCCGAAACAGACTATCCCACGCTTTTGGGATTCGGAGCCGGAGCGATCTTCGGACCCGGCACGCCAACGACAGAGACGATCGCCTGGCTTGAAAAGGCAGTCGCCGAGAAGAGAGCGAAAGAGGCGTAGAAAATGAAACCGACAGTTATCGACCACATAGGAATAGCGGTCAAAAGCATTGATGAGTCCCTCAAGCTTTGGGAAGCCACACTTGGCATCAAATGTCACGGAGTGGAAGAAGTTGTTGAGCAGAAGGTGAAAACAGCATTCCTGCCCCTTAAGGACACTGAAGTTGAACTTCTTGAAGCCACAAGCCCCGAAAGTCCCGTAGCGAAGTTTATCGAAGCAAAGGGCGAAGGCATCCACCATATGGCTATCAGGGTCGATGACCTCGAGGCAACACTTGCGGAGCTCAAGGAAAAAGGTATTCGCCTTATCGATGAGAAGCCCCGCCTCGGCGCGGGCGGTGCAAAGATCGCCTTTATCCATCCTAAGGCGACCGGAGGCATCCTGCTCGAACTGAGCGAACGCTAATATTGAGTTAAGAAGGACCCCCGTGCTGTATCTGCAGCACGGGAGTCTTTGCTAAAAAGTACCGAAAGTTTCAGAACATCAAGGAGGTTAGTAGTAATGGCGGACAAGACGATTGACGAACTGTGCGCGAGTCTCGTTGAAAAGCGGGAAAAGGCCGTACAGGGCGGTGGAGCAAAAGCCATTGCCAAACAGCACGAGAAGGGCAAGATGACCGCACGTGAGCGGATCGACGCAATTCTCGACCCCGGAAGCTTTGTTGAGATCGATGAGTTTGTAGAGCACCGCTGTGTTAACTTCGGGCTCCAGGACACAGTCTTTCTCGGCGACGGTGTAGTTACCGGGTACGGTACCATTGACGGGCGTATTGTATATGTATTCAGCCAGGACTTCACAGTAATGGGCGGTTCACTTGGTGAAATGCATGCAAAGAAGATCTGTAAAGTACTCGATCTTGCCCTCACCAACGGAGCACCCTGCATCGGCATCAACGATTCAGGCGGAGCCCGTATCCAGGAAGCGGTAGATGCTCTCTCCGGATACGGAAACATTTTCTTCAAGAACGTAAAGGCAAGCGGTGTTATCCCCCAGTTCTCCATAATTGCCGGTCCCTGCGCAGGCGGAGCTGTTTACAGCCCGGCGCTCACTGACTTTGTATTTATGGTCGACAAGATCGGTATCATGCACATAACCGGTCCCCAGGTCATCAAGGCGGTAACCGGCGAGGACGTAACATCGGAGCAGATCGGCGGAGCAAGGGCTCACAACGCCACATCAGGGTGTGCTCACTTCTTCGCCAAAGACGAGGCTGAATGCTACGCACAGGCCAGGAAAGTTCTCAGCTATCTGCCCAGCAATAACATGGAAGAACCTCCCTTCATCGAAACAGGCGATGATCCCGCACGCATGGATCCCTCACTCCGCGAGATGGTCCCGACCAATCCCAACAAGGGATACGATGTCCGCGACGTCATCAGAAAGGTCGTTGACAACGGAGATTTCTGTGAAGTCCAGGAAATGTACGCGCGCAATATCGTTACAGGCTTTGCAAGGGTCGGCGGAAGATCTATAGGTATCATTGCAAACCAGGCGAAGTTTATGGCAGGATGCCTTGATATCGATGCTTCCGACAAGGCAAGCCGCCATATCCGCATCTGCGATGCATTCAACATTCCTATCGTAACCTTCGAGGACGTTCCCGGATACCTGCCCGGACTCAACCAGGAAATGGGCGGCATAATCCGTCACGGAGCGAAACTCCTTTACGCTTACAGCGAAGCCACTGCCCCTAAGATCACGATAGTCCTCCGCAAGGCTTACGGCGGATCATACCTCGGCATGTGCAGCAAAGACCTCGGAGCAGACGTTGTTCTGGCATGGCCACAGGCTCAGATAGCGGTCATGGGAGCAGAAGGCGCCGCGAACATCATTTTCCGCAAGGACATTGATGCGGCAGAAGATAAAGAAGCGATGAGGGCTCAGAAAATAGAGGAATACAAAGAGGCATTTGCGAACCCCTACTGTGCGGCAGCCCGCGGTTTTGTAGACAGGGTGATCCTCCCCGAGGAGACACGCCCCGCTCTCTACCAGGCTCTTGTTATGACAGAATCCAAGTGCGAGCTTCGTCCGAAGCGCAAACATGGCATCCTGCCCAACTAAGGGGGCGTATTGAATGACTGAAAGTTCAATTGCTTCCCATTTCACAGGTGTAGGCGGCGGTCTCGTAATGTCCTTTATTGCCTTCAGCATAGTGTTTATTGTCATTATAGGCCTTATGCTGGTAATGATGGGAATGAAGCATGTATGCAACGCCATAGACAGAAGCAAAAAAGATACTGCATCAGCCCCCGCAGCACAGTCGGCACCGACCCCTCCTGCTGCAGTACAGGCAGTAGCCGCTCCTTCGGCAGAAGATGACGGAGTCCTGCTGGCAGTCATATCTGCGGCTATTTCAGCTATGTGCGGAAGCGCGGCAAGGGTCGTTTCTTTTGCTCCTGCAAAAGCTCCGACCGGGTCCGGTTGGAAATTTGTAGGCAGGATCCAGAACACAGAAGGTTTTCAGGATTAACAAATAACTTTTACAAAATTATTGAGGAGGTTTTTCTCTGATGGCACGCAAATACAGGGTTACAGTAAATGGTAAGGCATACGACGTAGATGTAGAAGAAATGGGCGCAGGAGCACCGGCAGCAGCTCAGGTACCCGCAGCAGCGCCCGTGGCAGCACCCGCGCCTGTGGCAGCTCCCGCACCGGTTGCGGCACCTGCACCCGTGGCAGCACCCGCACCGATAGCAGGCGGAGCCGGCGCGATCGAAGCACCGATGCCCGGAAAGGTGCTTAAGATCCTTGTCTCCCAGGGCGCTCCCGTAACAGCAGGACAGCTTGTCCTTATCCTTGAAGCGATGAAGATGGAGAATGAAATTTATGCTCCTTCGGCAGGAACAGTCACTCAGCTTGGCTGTAAGGAAGGAGATTCTGTCAATACTGGCGATACTCTCCTGGTTATCGGTTAGTCTGCTTTGGCAGGACTTTCCAGGGAGGGAAATTAAATGGATCTCTATTTGACCGCGCTTAAAGGCGTAATTGAGCAGTCTGGGTTTATTGCCCTTAATATGCCTACACTTGTTATGCTTATAGTGTCGTTCGTGCTGCTCTATCTAGCTATCGCGAAGGGTTTTGAACCCCTTCTGCTTATGCCGATCGCTTTCGGATGTCTGCTTGTAAACCTACCGCTTTCCGGCATCGTAGATCCGGGCGGATTCCTCTATTTCGTAAAGTTCGGCATCGACCACGAACTTTACCCGGTTATCATTTTCATGGGTATAGGTGCTCTGACTGACTTTGGCCCGCTTCTTGCGAACCCCATAACGTTCCTGCTCGGTGCGGCAGCGCAGATCGGCGTTTTCTTTGCAGTCATCGGAGCCATGTTCATGGGCTTTACTATCCAGGAAGCCGCAGGCATAGGGATAATCGGCGGAGCTGACGGCCCGACAGCAATATACCTCTGTGCCAAGCTGGCAAAGCACATACTTCCAGCAGTCGCTGTGGCAGCATACAGCTATATGTCGCTGGTGCCTCTTATCCAGCCTCCCGTCATCAAGCTTCTGACGACGAAAAAGGATCGCGGCATTAAGATGGAACAGCTCCGTCCCGTTACAAAGACAGAGCGCATCCTTTTCCCGATAGTTTCGACCATCTCCTGCGGACTTGTACTTCCCGCTTCGGTCCCCCTTGTCGGGATGCTCATGTTCGGCAACCTGCTCCGTGAATGCGGATGCACCGAGCGTCTCTCTCTTGCTGCCCAGAACGAGGTGCTCAATGCGACTACGATATTCCTCGGCATATCTGTCGGAGCCACAATGAGCGCTGAATCATTCCTTACTGTTGCTACTCTTAAGATAATTGCATTGGGACTTATTGCGTTCATCTTCAGTACAGCCGGTGGAGTGCTCTTTGGCCAGCTCATGAAAGTGGTCTCCGGCGGAAAGATAAATCCGGTAATAGGTGCTGCAGGAGTTTCTGCTGTTCCTATGGCCGCACGTGTATGCCAGAAGGTCGTATCCAAGGAATTCCCGGGAAGCTATGTCCTGATGCATGCAATGGGCCCCAACGTTGCCGGAGTCATTGGTACCGCAGTTGCGGCAGGAGCTATGCTTACCCTTCTTACGAAGTAAACTGAGCGCCGGCAATAAGCAGCGCTAACTTTACAACATTCGAGAGAGGCCGCTCAGCGTATTTTAAT
>DCEE01000034.1 GCA_002316795.1 Synergistaceae bacterium UBA1037 | reverse complement strand
CTGTCCTTTGGGTCGTTCCTGCTGTAGAAGAGGTCCCTGTCTGCCTTTTCGAGAACGTATGCCATGTTTTTTCCTCCCCGATATGCATCTGCCCTGTATATTTTCAGATTCTATCCGTATGGAAGCTCCGTGCATAGTGCTTTTGGCTGATTGAAATGAGTGAGCGCAGGGGGCAGCCGGTCCGGTTTCTGTCATTTGATCAAGATTAAAAGCGTTTAAAAAGCTTGTCTTTTGCTGTCTTTAAAAGTATAAAAAAATCAGAAGGCCTGCTTCATGCCATTGGCCTTCTGATTATCTGATCAGGCTTTATATATAGTGAAACCGTTCTTGCCGTTACTTTTTGTCCTGTAGAGGGCTTTGTCAGCCTTTTCGTAGAGTTCGCTGAAAGTTGTCCCGTCTGCGGGGTACCTGCTGCATCCGATGCTCATGGTTATCTTCGGCAGGCCTTTCACGGCGCAGGATGCCCTTTCCGCGGCCTCTGCTATCTGCATCGCCTTTTCTGTGATTATCTCAATGTGCTCAACATATCTTAGGAAGACCATGTATTCATCTCCGCCGATCCTTCCGACGACGTCGATTTCCCTGAACGTTTTTTTCAGCTCCGCGGATACTTCCCTTATCACTCTGTCGCCGGCCGCATGTCCGAAGTTGTCGTTTATCGATTTGAAGTCATCGATGTCCATAACGAAGAGCGTATGCGAGGCTGAATCAGCAGTGTCGTTCAGGATACCCGAAATGAGGTGCTCCGTGGCGGCCTTGTTCAGTATTCCCGAAAGCTGGTCAATGTTTGACTTGTCCTCGTAATACTTGCTTTTGATCTTTTCGTTTGCCAACACGACGTTCAGCGTTTCCGCCATTTCATTAAAGGCGAGCGCTATCTGTCCGAACTCGTCATCGCCTCTGTATTCGAATCTGGCATCCTCGTCGCCGCTTCGATATCTTTCCATGGCCTCAGTCAGTCCCATGACCGGTTTCGAAAAATATGAGGAGAGTCGGGTGAAGATGAGCGAGACGGTTATGATCACAGCGATGGCGAAGAGGGCGTTCCAGAATATCATTCTGCGAAGCGGCTCCAATATCTCATCCTCGTTAATAGAGAGCAGTAGTCCCCATCCGTTTTCATCTATCCTGGAGAAATAACCGATATTATTTCCTGACTGGGTTTTAAAACGTATAAGCAGCTGTTTTTTTGGAGGGACTTTTTTATCCGCAGATATGTCTGATCGGCTCTCAGGCAGCGTACCTTCCAGATAATTGCTCAGGGATTCCCCCCTCTGAAAATCCGGATCGCTCGTCGAGATTATCCTGTTGTTCCTGTCGACTACTGTTATGAGCCTGGACTGGAATCTTTTCGTCAGTTCCGCCCTGTCCACCATCTCCTGGATAAAATCTGCAGAAAAGGAGAAACCGAGCGCTCCTCTGAACCCATCTTTCCCATAAAGGGGCAGGATCATAGCGTAAAGGGGCACTTTTGTAAGTGTGGGAAGGTAGAAGGTGTCAGTGAGATAGTAGCTGTTTGTATCTTTTATCTTTTCGAACGAGTTTCCGGGCAGGGGATTTTTGCTTCCGATAAGTCCCTCGCTGCTGCTTGCGAGTATAAATCCGTTTCTGTCCATCAGGGATACGCCCATGACAAGTTTCGAAGCCCTGACTCTTGCCTTGAAAATTTTTACGAGGTACTCCCTGGAACCCTGATCCATCACATCAAGTCCGCCTTCAGAGGCTACCACACCTTGCAGGAAGGGGCCTTCGGATGTTACGGCCATGTCTGTCCTATTGGCCTCAATGATGTTTCTGAGGGAAGTGGAAAATACTGAGGATGTCGCCTGAAGGTTTCTGAGGACAAGATTTTTCTCTGTGTAGTATGACCTGGTTATGAAGAAAACAGAGAGTATAAAGGGGGGTATTATCGAGCACAGTAGAAAGACAAGCCAAAACAGGCGCCGAAGTTTCAAAAAAACACCCTCTGTCGGTCGGTTATATGATCAGTGCCTCTGTTTCAACGATATTACCATATCTTTCTGAAAACCGCTTCAATTATTATTTAAATTAAAAAAGACCCCTTTTCCCGGAGGTAGAAGGGGCGCTGTTCTTCAAATAATATCGCTATTCCGCACTTACCTGCTCTTGCCCTGGTTTGCAACAGCGGCCTGGGCAGCTGCTATAGCGTCCTCATCGCCGAGGTAATAGTGCCTGATCGGTTTGAGCTCTTCGTCAAGTTCGTAGATGAGGGGGATGCCGGTGGGGATGTTGAGTTCCAGTATCTCTTTATCCGATATTACGTCAAGGTACTTTACAAGTGCCCTGAGGCTGTTGCCGTGAGCAGCTATAACAAGTTTCTTGCCTGCCCTTATGTCCGGAGCGATGGTTTCTTTCCAGTACGGCACTACTCTTGCCACTGTGTCTTCGAGGCACTCTCCCTCAGGGAGCTCCTTTTCGGAAAGTCCGGCGTACCTGGGATCTTTCCCCGGGTACCTTTCATCGCTTTTATCGAGAAGGGGGGGGCGTGTGGCGTAGCTGCGCCTCCAGATCTTTACCTGTTCATCTCCGTACTTCGCGGCGGTCTCGGACTTGTTGAGCCCCTGGAGCCCTCCGTAGTGGCGTTCGTTAAGCTTCCATGAGTTCTCCACGGGGATCCACATTAGGTCCATTTCTTCAAGTACGCACCAGAGGGTCTTGATCGCTCTTTTTAGGACGGAGGTATAGGCCTTGTCGAAGACAAATCCCTTTTCCTTCAGTATTCTGCCCGCAGACTGTGCTTCCGTAAGTCCCTTTTCGGAAAGCGGCACGTCCGTCCATCCCGTAAACCTGTTCTCCCTGTTCCATTCGCTTTCCCCGTGCCTGAGCAAGACCACCTTGTACATTTCAGATGCCTCCTATTCAGATTTATCCTTGTTATTCTCTTCTCCGCCGACAGTTACGCTGTCCCCGTCGTTGAGAGTGCTTCCTCCGAAGATTATAACCCTCTCTCCCTCATTAAGTCCTCCTGTAATGTGTATCAGGGCCCCTTGCCTTACGCCGGTCGAAACTTCACGAAGCTTCGCGGTCCCATTTTCTTCAAGCAAGACATAGAACCCTTTTTCACTTTCGTGAAGGGCGTTCTCAGGTATCAAAACTGCGTTCGCTATTTCCCTCTCAATTATGGAAGCCTGGCCGAACATTCCCGGGCGGAGCCTTCCGCCCGTCTCCCTGTTGTCCAGCTCTATCTCGACGTTGCTCGTTCTTGTTGAGGGGTCTACATACTGGTCGATCCTCGTTACCTTACCGATGAACTCCTCAGCCGGCAATGCGTCAAACCTGAGGAAGACCGGCATTCCTGCTTTCACGGCGAAGATCTTGGATTCGGGAACTTTCAGCGTTGCCTTGAGCCTGCTGAGGTCGGCGATGTCAAGCAGGGGAGAGCTGGGCGATATCATCGCTCCCGTAGTGAGTGAGAAATCATCCAGCACTGTTCCGTCTATCGGGGCGACCATTATGTAATCCGCCTTTGCTGAGCTTACTCGCTCCAGCTCTGCGGCCGCCTGTTTCTCTTTGGCAAGTGCCGCATTGTAGGAAGCCCTTGCGCTTGTATAGGCGGTCTCTACGGAATCGTACTGCTGCTGCGTGCTGAAGCCCTCTTTGACAAGCCTTGCGTACCTGTCGAGGTTGGTCTTCGCGTTCATCATCTCAGCCCTTGCCCTCTCGGAATCTGCTTTCGCGGATGCCTCCTGTGCCCGGACCGAACCTATCAGGGCATCCTGCTGGTCGTGTTCAAGGGTGGCTATCGTCTGTCCCTTCTTCACGGTGTCACCCCGGAGCACATGGAGTTTTTCAAGCCTCCCCGTTACCCTCGGCAGGATCTTTACCCTGTCTACCGCGTCTATCGAAGTGTTCTGGATTATGCTCTCCCTGACGACCTTATCGGCTTTGACAGTCTGGACCTTGACCGCGGCAGGCTGAGATCCGTTGCTGTTCTGGGTTTTGGAAAATATTGCCTCCCTTCTGCTGTATATGCCAATAAAGGTCAGCAAAAGCACTGCCGCTCCGATTATCAGGAAAAGCCTCTTTCTTTCAGTGCCCTTTTTCTTAAAAAAGCCATTGTCGTTGTTGTTCGTCATGGTAGTCTTCTCTCCCCGGTCCATTGTATGACTGTCCCCTCTGTAACTTTCAGCGCAACTATCGCTATAAGGTGGTTGAACTGGGACCTGGCGTGATCCAGCCTTGCCGATGTGAGCGAAGTCTGTGCGTTCAGCAGGTCAAGCTGCGGAGTTACTCCTTCACGGAATCCCACCTCGGCGAGCCGCAGGGACTCCTTTGCCAGATCAAGGGCCTTTTCCGAAGCCTTAAGGTGGTGGAGGGTGCTTTCTGTCTCTGACCAGGCGATCTCCACCTCTGATTTTATGTCCAGTTCCTTCTGTTCAAGCGCAATTTTGTCCTGTTCAAGCACGGCGCCGGCCTTTATTGCGTTCCCCCTTGAGGTGTTCCTGTCGAAGATGGGCACAGTGACCGAGAGTTCGGCCCTCCAGGTGTCGTCCCCTCTATCTGTCTTCTGGTAGGGATCCAGATATCCTGCTGATGCGCCAAAGGTTATTTTAGGCCTGCTGCCGCTTTTTTCTATCAATATCTGGTTTTTCTGGTATTCCAGCTGTTCTTCAAGTTTCTTCAGGTCAGCCCTGTTGGCCTGAGCTCTTTCGAGGGAGAGCGGCCTGCCTCCTTCCGCTTCCGGGACGTTAAGTTCTCCCTTCACACCGACCCTTTTCTCGGGAGGGATGGCCATGTAATTCATAAGCGAGATATGGGCAGACTCATACAGCCCCTTTGCGGTGCTTAGGTTTGCCGTGTTCGTGGCGAGCTGCTGTCCTGCACGTATCACTTCAAGACTGTTGGCGAGCCCAAGCTCCCTCATCCTTCGGACCTCCCTGAGGTGCTGTTCGGATGTACTGACAGCTGACTCCTCGGCCTTTATCCTCTCACACTGCAGAAGCACGTTGTAGAACCTTGCGTAGAGTTCTCCCACAGCATTGTTCTCGCCGTCTGCTATTATCATCTCCGCCATGTTCTTTACCTGTTTTGACTGGTCTCTTATCGCGGAATTTTTGCCTCCGGAGTAGATCGTCTGCTCAAGCGTCACCCCGGCAGTTTTGTTGTCGTTTCTTTCTCCGTCATTAGTAGTACTCTCCTTCTGCCTGTCCAGGCCGGCGTTGGCGGTGATGCTCGGGAGGAGAGTCCCGTCGGCCTGTATCTTGAACGCGTATGCCTTTATTGTCTCCTGCCTGAGTAATCTAAGGCCTGAATTGTTCTTCAGGGTGAGTTCGACAGCCCCGTGTATGTCGATAAGCCCGTCATCAGCTCCGGCAGGCAGTGTCCGGCAGAGCAGTGCCAAAACCATTATCATTAGGATGGTTGCCTTTTTTTTCATAATTCTCTATGTCACTCCCCCTATTTGGAGTTAAGCGTCCTGGACTGTGCGGACCTGTTGAATCGCCTGTAGGCGCGGTATCTTTTTATTCCCGCCATCGCCCTGTCCTTTATGTCGTCGAGCATGAGATAGACGACAGGAATGACGATAAGAGTAAGCATGGTAGATGTAAAAAGGCCTCCGATGACCGCCACGGACATCGGCTGACGGGTCTCGCCGCCCTCGCTCAGCGCCAGCGCCACTGGCAGGGAGCCGAACATTGTCGAAACTGTGGTCATCAGTATGGCCCTCAGTCTCAGCGGCCCTGCCTGCAGAACAGCCTCCGTCTTCTCCACGCCTCTGGCCCTTAGCTGATTTATGAAGTCCACAAGCAGTATCGCGTTGTTGACCACGACGCCGACAAGAAGGATTATGCCCATGAAGCTCATCACGCTTATCCTGAGGCCTGCCAGTGCGAGCAGTCCGAAAGAGCCTGCAGTCATCAGCGGAAGGGAGAACATGACCGTGAAGGGATGGATAAAGGATTCAAACTGTATCGCCATGACCATGTATACCAGTATTATCGCGAAGACCAGAGCTATGGACATGTAGTAGAAGCTCTCTTTCATGTACTCTGAATCCCCGGCGGGGGTAATGGTGAACCTGCCGTCCTGAGGCGCAAACTTCCGGAATACTTCCTCCATTATGAGGATGCCTTCGCCCGGTGATATCCCTTCGACATTAGCCCCGATCTGGAGGGAGCGCTGCCTGTTGTACCTCTTTATGACGTTGGGCGACATGCCTACGGAACTGCTTACGAGGCTTTCTGCCCTTATTATCTGGCCGTCATTTGTCCTGACCAGTATATTTTTCAGCTTTTCGGGGTCGTCCCTTCCGCTTCCCTCGGCACGTACCCTTATGTCGTACCTGTAACCATCCTGGTTGAAAGAGCCTGCGTTGTCACCGCCGAACCATGTCATAAGTTCGTCGGAGAGGTCCCTTATGTTGATGTTCAGGTCATCCGCCAGAGCACGGTTCAGCGCAAGGTTTATCCTGGGCTTGTTCATCTGCAGGTCAGTCGTTATGTCGACAAGCCCTCTGGCGTTATCTGCCAGGTCTTTCTTTATCAGTTCCCCGATCTCTGCCAGGGATTCGCTTGTGGGTCCCTGGATCACGAGTGTGATGTCAGAACCTCCCCATGTTCCCATTTTGAAGTCCACATCCCTGAAGACGGAGAGTTTGTTTCGGAGCTGCCTCATGACCGTGCCTGCAGCCGGCCTGCTCCCCCTGTCTATCAGCTCCATATTTATGGATGCCTTGTAGACCTCCTCGCCTCCGCCGCTTCCCACTATACCGTAAGTATAAGCGACCCTCTCGTCCGCCTGTATGACGTCGACCATGTCTCTTACGACGCTTTCGGTCATCTCAAGGGATGAATCGGCAGGCAGTTCTATCTGCACCCTCAGCCGCCCCTGGTCCTCGCTTGGGAAAAATTCTGTTCCGAGTGTTGCTGCAAATCCTATGCCCAGCATGAAAAGCCCCAGACCCGCGATCAGGACGGTTTTACGGTGTGTTACCGCATATTTCAGCGACCCTGAGTATTTATCCTCAAGCCATAAGAATGGTTTTTCCATCCTCTGCTGCAGGGGACCGTCGATCTTCTTCCCCAGTATCCTGGAGCATAGATATGGCGTCAGAGTCAGGGATATTATCAGTGATATACTTATCGTAGTCGCAACGGTAACACCGAA
Source organism: Synergistaceae bacterium UBA1037 (assembly GCA_002316795.1). Taxonomy (GTDB): domain Bacteria; phylum Synergistota; class Synergistia; order Synergistales; family Synergistaceae; genus Caenicola; species Caenicola nitritireducens. Next base: position 40,517 of record DCEE01000034.1, on the reverse strand, counting down.
GGAGTTGAAAAATCGTCCCATTATCCCTCCCATGAACGCGACCGGGACAAATACGGCAAGAGTCGTCGCAGCGCCCGCAATTACAGCGAAGGCGACCTCGCTTCCGCCGTCCTGGGCCGCCCTGTAGGGGGTCTTGCCCATATCGCGGTGCCTGGTTATGTTTTCCATTACGACAGTTGTTGCGTCGACTACCATGCCGACAGCCAGGGAGAGCCCCATCATCGACATGTTGTTTATAGTGATGCCCATCCAGTAAAGTACGGAGAGGCTGCCGAGAAGACATACGGGTATCGTTATGACTGCGACTATCGTTGCCCTTATGGTTTTTAGGAAGATGAACATTATGACGGAGGTCAGGAGGACCGATGCTATGATGTCCCAGAAGACCCCGTTCATGGAGCGCATTATGAACTTGGCGTTGTCCTGCATCACCGCAAGGCTCGTCCCGGGAGGGGCAGTGCTGTTAAGTTCCTTTATCCTCTCGTTTACCAGCCGGGATAGAAGGACCTCGTTGGCGCCCTTCTGCTTGCGTATCTGCACCATGACAGTGGGCCTGCCCTCGTAAATTGCCCCGCTCCGCTTGTCCTCAAGGCCGTCTTCGATCCTCGCGACGTCCCTCAGCCTTATGACGGCGCCATTTCTTACCGCGACAGGCAGATACTCAAGCTCTGCCACGGATGAGTACTCTCCCTCAAGCCTTATCCCGTACTCCTTGGTCGGTGTCTCAATGCGCCCAGCCGGGAGCTCGACATGCTTCGTGTATATGGCGGATTTTATCTCTTTTGTCGTAAGGTCGTAGGCTTCCAGGCTGTCGGTATTGATCCATATCCGTATCTCCCTGTCCCTGAAACCCGCAAGCTGGACGCCTCCGACGCCTTTTACCGTCTGCAGGCGTTCGGTCACTACCTTGTCAACGTACCGCGCAAGCGTTTTCATGTCCGTCCTGCCGTCGTTTTTGACCGCAACGTTCATTATCGGCCTGTCTGCCGGGTCGTATTTGTCGACTTGCGGGGTCTCAGCGTCATCCGGAAGTCTGCCTGCAGCCATGCTCACCTTTCCGCGCACGTCAGCCGCCGCATCGTCGACGTCCCTGTCCAGGTCGAACTCTATGACGATCACGGAGCGTCCCTCATAACTGCTTGAGCTCAGATTCTTGATCCCCTCGATCGTGTTTATCCTTGCCTCAAGGACGTCCGTGACATCGTTGTCGATGATCGCGGGGCTTGCTCCCTCCATTATCGTCCTGACGACGACGATAGGGAATTCCACGTTGGGCATCCGTTCAACGCCCATGTTCATGTAAGAATAGGTGCCGAACACTATGAGAGCTATGGTGCAGATGAGGACCGTTACGGGCCTGCGCAGTGACACTTCAATGATTTTCATTTATGGATTTCATCCTTATGTAAAGTTTTTACCGTACGGAGCATCGGTGCTGCTGCCCCCCAATATATGGTGCCTCACATCAGAGGACAATTATAGCTTATTATGTTGCCTGGATGATAACGTTTGATGCCTGATAAAAGGGCGCAGAAATCAAATTTCTGCGCCCGGCCCCGTCTTTCGGAGATCATTACCTGTTTCGGAGTTCTCATATTCAAGATTAAACGTCAAGATTGCGGACTTCGCGCCCGTAGGTCTCGATGAACTTCCTTCGCGGTTCCACGTTGTCTCCCATGAGGATGCCGAAAAGTTCGTCTGCCTCGACCGCATCCTGGACCTCCACCCTGTTGACTATGCGGTTCTCCGGGTTCATGGTGGTTTCCCACAGCTGTTCGGCGTTCATTTCACCAAGCCCCTTGTAACGCTGCACTTCGATCTTCTTGCCTGCCGCCGCGGCCTGGATATCCTTCATCTCCTTCTCCGAGAAGCAGTAGGTGACCTCCTTGCCGGCCTGTACTCTGTAAAGCGGCGGCTGCGCCACGTACAGATACCCCCTCTCTATTATCTGGGGCATGTACCTGAAGAATAGGGTGAGCAGCAGGGTGCGTATATGCGCGCCGTCTACGTCTGCGTCTGCCATTATGAATATTTTGTGGTAACGTAGCTTGTCTTCGTTGAAATCGTCTCCCACTCCGGCCCCCAGTGCGAGGATGATGTTCCTGATGGTCTCGCTTCCCAGGATCTTCTCCAGGCGCGCCTTTTCGACGTTGAGGATCTTTCCCCTCAGCGGCAGGATGGCCTGGAACTCGCGGTTCCTGCCCTGCTTGGCGCTGCCTCCGGCGCTGTCGCCCTCAACTATGTAGAGCTCGCAGTCGGCAGCGTTCCTGTTGGAGCAGTCAGCAAGCTTGCCCGGAAGGGTGAGGCCGTTCATCACAGATTTCCTTCTCACAAGGTCTTTGGCCTTCTTTGCGGCCTCCCTTGCCTGCCTCGCTCTCAGAGCGCTCTCGACTATCGGCTTGAGGATCTCGGGCCTCTCTTCGAGGACCTCCTTGAGGCCTTCGTATACGAGAGAATCCACTATGCCCTTGACGTCGCCGTTCCCCAGCTTCGTCTTTGTCTGTCCCTCGAACTGAGGCTCCATGACCTTGACTGATATAACTGCGGTGAGTCCTTCCTTGAGGTCGTCCCCCGAGAGGTTGGTGTCCTTTTCCCTGAGTATTTTAAGCTTCCTCGCCTCGTCGTTTACCGCCCTTGTCAGAGCTGTCCTGAAACCGGCGACATGGGTGCCGCCCTCGATGGTATTGATAAGGTTGACGAAGCCGTAGAGCCTCTCAAGATAGGAGTCATTGTACTGTATCGCTACCTCGAGTTCGGTCTTTTCCTTTTCGCCGGTAATGATTATCGGATCCTTGAAGAGGACCTCTTTGCCCTTATTGAGATATTCAACGAACGTTGATATCCCTCCCGGATAGTTATAGGTGCGTTCCTGGGGTTTCTCCGGCCTTTTGTCTGCGAAATTTATAGTTATGTGGGAGTTAAGGAAGGCAAGCTCGCGAAGCCTTGATTTGAGGATGTCGGCCTGGAATTCGATCGAGGTGAATATCTGTGTATCGGGCATAAAGCGGACCCTTGTCCCCCTCATGTCGGTCTCCCCGGTCACGCACAGCGAAGTTGCGGGAATGCCTCTTTCGTAGCGCTGGTTATGTTCCTTGCCCTCTCTCCATATAGTCAGCTCAAGCCATTCGGAGAGCGCGTTTACAACGGAGACTCCGACGCCGTGAAGTCCGCCCGAGACCTGGTATGCACTCTTGTCGAACTTTCCGCCCGCGTGCAGGACGGTCATGACGACCTCAGCGGCCGACTTGCCGGACTCATGTTCTTCCGTCGGTATGCCGCGCCCGTTGTCGACGACGGTGATGCTCCCGTCTTCATTAATGGTTACGTTTATCGTGTCGCAGTACCCCGCAAGTGATTCGTCGATAGAGTTGTCTACCACCTCGTAAACCAGGTGGTGCAGACCCCTCGGCCCCTGGTCTCCGATGTACATGCCCGGACGTTTCCTTACTGCTTCAAGGCCCTCGAGCACATGTATATCCTTTGCTGAATATTCGGAATTCCCGTTCAGCATCGAGTTGTTTGGTATGCACATATTATCCATTTATTTAATGAACTCCTTCCGTCGATCGCCTTTTTTCCGGGAGATCAAGCTGTCTTTTTTTGAGTGTGGCAGGGTTAAAGCCCGTTCTGATCACAGATCCGTCTCTTTTGAGTATCGCCGTGCCTTTGTCTGTCTTGTACATGGCAATGACGTTGGCAAGGCATATAATGTTTTCGCCCTCAAGAGGAATAAACAACGACAGGTCCCCAATCTGTAATTTTTAACCTTATAATTATACCATCTCATTGCCCGATGTTCCTCAGCGACATTGAATGCAGAAAGAGTGGCAACAGAATATGGACGAACTTTTTATACTTACCAATTCTCCGGGAGAAGTATCCGGATGGGTCAGGCCTGTAGTGTCTGAACTGACTTTGCTGGGTTTTGCGGCGAAGATCTCTTTGGTCGTTCTGCCCTGCCAGTACGCGAGCGGCATGGAGGCCGAGTACGGAAAAGAGATAGTCGGGGCAAGGTCCGTCTTTACTTTCAAAGAGCTGTGGGGTCGGGCGGCTGCTGTTAAGGAGACAAAAAGGCTTGTCCTCCAGCTTGGTGGGGACCCTTTCTTCGGGGCGCTGCTTTCCGCAAAGATGAGATGCGCATGGATGATATACACTGCAAGGCCAAGATGGAAGTCGCGTGTGGACCATTATTTTGTTCCCGATGCCGCGGCTGAGGACAGGTTCATGCTGCAGGGCGTCAGGAGCGACAGGGTAACAAGGGTGGGCAACCTTATCTTCGACAGCGCGCCGGAATGTCAAGACCCCGATGAAGCCAGAGCCATCATGGGACTCAGGGAGGGGGAGGAAGCTGTATCCTTCCTGGCCGGCAGCAGGCCTTTCGAGTACCGTGACGGCTTCGCATTCTTCTCATGCGCGGCAATGGAGTTCCTCAGGAAACATCCTAATTACCATGCCTTTTTGCCCGTGGCACCGACCGTTGACGAAAGACTGCTGATCGAGGGTCTCGATAAAGCAGGACTTCATTGGGAAGGGCTGTCGGCTGCGGAGGAGATATTATGGGACGGGCCGGGGAGGATAAGGTTTATCCGGGGGAGCAATTTTGAGGCTATAAAGGCCTCAAGACTGGCTGTCGCATTCCCGGGCACGAACAACATGCAGATAACATCGCTCTGTGTGCCGCTGCTTACAGTCATACCGCTAAATAATGCTGAGGATATCCCGCTCGACGGGATCCCGGGCATGATCCCAATGTCGATCCCCGGCGCGCGCCAACTAAAGAAAAAACTGGTCTACTGGTACAGCGGAAGGCTCAAGTATGCTTCTCTTCCGAACAGGATCGCGGGCAGAGAGATAGTTCCCGAGCACAGAGGAGTCATGACTCCGTCAATGATAGCGGGGCTTGTTGAAGAGCTTGTCAACGATCCGGAAAGGCTCATCATGATAGTAAGGGGATATTCCGATATATCTCCGGAACGGGGGGCCGCGTCAAGGATAGCAGCGAAGATCAGTGACTACTTTTCGCAGTCATCGTCAGGCTGAGGACTTTCAGATACGCCGGCAGCTTTTCCGGCGTCCTTGTCCTCCCTTTCGATGTCGTCCAGGTAAGTCCTCCATATTTTCAATGCCATAAAGCCTGAGAGAGCGCCTCCTATAAGACCGGCAGCGATCACAAGAGGCTTGCCCTCTCCGAACATGTAGCTGCCCAGACCGCCCAGCGCATATCCGAAGGCGATAATCGTCCCGAATGAAAGAAAAAGTACCAATAGTCGTTTTCGCATGGGATAATTCTATTCATAAAACAAGTTATGTCAAACTGTCAAACTTGCCATCGGATGAATATGTGTTATCATGAGACGTTGTCGAACTGCGGAATTGACCTTGCTCAAATGCAGAGGCCCAGGGGGAAAATCATTGATACGTCATTCAAGCTACTATAACACTTCGTCAGATTTCGTATATCTTGAGCTGCGGGCAAGGATCGTTAACAAACAGCTCAAACCAGGGGAGAGACTTCCCGAGGTCAGGATCTCAAAGGAAATGGGAGTTAGCCGGACCCCTGTCAGAGAGGCCCTGAGAAGGCTCGCAAGCGAAGGCCTTGTAAGGGTGATCCCGAACAGCGGGGCAAGGGTCACAGCTCCAAGCGCGGCAGAGGTAGAGGGAGCTTACAGTGTTAGGGAACATCTTGAAGCTTTAAGCGTAAGTCTTGCGTGCAAAAACGGCATCGACAGCCGTACCGTAGAGCGGTTTGAAGATGTGCTCAGAGATGAGGAGTCCGCTTTCATTGCGAGGGACCTGGAGGCATCTCTGGAGGCAAACAATAATTTTCACAGGCTCATAGCAGACGCAAGCAAAAACATAGTCCTTATCGAATACGTTGAAAACATAATCCTTCGGACGAACGTATACATCCTTTTCTACGATCCGTTCACAGAGGAAAAAAATTACAGCAGCGAAGAACACAGGAAAATACTGGCATCGATCATATCAGGAGACGGCGATCTGGCGGGAAAGCTTATGAAGGATCACCTCCACCATTCCCATGCCGTTCTTGAGAAACCGCATGACAGAAGGAACATGCTGGCTGACCTGAACGGCCTTGCCAGGCAGAATAAGGAATTTTCAACAAACAGGGAGGAATCCGATCATGGCAGCACAAAATAAAATACCGTCCTTCGACCTTACGAGAAACTATGACAGGGTGAGGGAAGAGGTAAGGGTAGCCCTGGACAGGGTGCTTGAGACACAGCACTTCATTTTGGGACCTGAAGTCGAATGTCTGGAAAAGGAGATAGCCGCCTACCTTGAAGTGGAAAGCGCAGTCGGATGTGCCTCCGGCACTGATGCACTGGTTCTCGCGCTTATGTCCCTCGACCTTAAGGAGGGCGACGAGGTGATCACCACGCCCTTCACATTCTTCGCCACGGCGAGCTGCATTACAAGAAACGGAGCCAGACCTGTCTTTGCAGATGTGGATCCCGATACCTACAACCTGGACATGGGCTCGGTCATGGACAAGGTCACGCCCAGGACAAAAGCTGTCCTCCCGGTACACCTTTTCGGCCAGATGTGCAGGCTTGAGCTCATAAGGGACGAACTGAAGGAGAGAGGTATCGTACTGGTTGAGGACTGCGCACAGGCGATCGGTGCCCATCGGATGATAGAAAAGAAGGTATGCAGGGCCGGGTCGGTCGGAGATCTTGGATGTTTTTCCTTCTTCCCGACGAAAAATCTTGGCTGCTACGGAGACGGCGGAATGGTCTCCATCCCGGGCAGCAAAGTGATCTCAGACCGAATCAGAAGTCTGAGGGTGCACGGTTCCGGAAAGACGTATTTCCACGACGAAGTAGGCATCAACAGCCGTCTTGACGCGCTGCAGGCAGCCATTCTCAGGGTCAGGCTGCGCCATCTGGAAGAATGGAACGAGGAGCGCCGCATCGTGGCTGAGAGGTACATGCTCCTCTTCAGGGAGAAGGGCCTTCTTGGAAACATAACTCCCCCTGCCGAAGACGATGGCAACAGGCACGTATATCACCAGTATGTCATAAAGGCCGAGAGAAGAGACGAACTCCAGGCATACCTTGAGGAACGCGGAGTCGTAACCAGGGTCTACTATCCGCTTCCCCTCCACCTCCAGCACTGCTTCTCAGACCTTGGGTACAAAGAAGGGGATTTCCCTGTTTCAGAAAAACTTGCCGGTTCAGTGCTGGCGCTTCCGATCTTCCCGGAACTGCTCCCCGAAGAGCAGGAAAGAACAGTGGAGGAGATTGCGGGATTTTACGGAAGACACAGTTAGTCTGACTAATATAGACTAACAAGGTCTATCACAACGGAGGTGTTGTAAAATGATGTTTCCATATCTTGATCCTACAATAGTGCTTCTGATACCTGCGGTGCTCTTTTCCCTCTGGGCACAGTTCAAGGTCAAGGGCGCCTTTTCAAGATACAGCGAGGTAAGGGCATCAAGCGGCGTTACTGCGGACCAGGTGTCGAGGGAATTGCTCGACAGATTTGGGCTGGGCAATGTCCGCGTCGAAAGGATACAGGGACATCTGACCGACCACTATGACCCAAGAAGCAAAGTGCTCCGTCTCTCTGACGCCGTTGCAGGCAATTCCAGCATAGCCGCGATAGGAGTTGCCGCGCACGAGGTCGGACATGCGATCCAGGATAAAGAAGGCTATGCCTTCCTTCGTTTCAGGAATTCTATAGTCCCGGCGGTCAACATCGGTTCAACGATGTCGATGCCCCTTTTCTTCATAGGACTGATAATGGGTTCCGCCCCCCTGCTGAACATAGGAATACTTCTCTTCTGCGGGGTGCTGGTTTTCCATCTGGTAACGCTTCCCGTAGAGTTCGATGCAAGCGCAAGGGCACTCAAGCTCCTTTCCGAGACGGGCCTCCTCAAGGGCAGCGAAGTGGGCGGTGCTAAAGCTGTCCTCGACGCGGCCGCCCTCACTTATGTCGCAGCGCTCGTTATGACGGTCCTCCAGCTGATAAGGCTGCTCGCTCTCAGAGGAATGCGCAGAGACTAGGAAAATAGTGTAAAATGTTGGGAGGTGGCATACTGGCTGCCTCCTTTTTTGTTACATTTTTAAGCGTTCCATGAAACAGCGGGTCCCCGCGCATAGAGGTGATCAAGCCTAATGAGAGGCATTGAAGCAGCGCTCAGGGTCTATGGCGAAGTAAACGAAGGCGCATTCGCCGCCGAAGCGCTAAGGAAGTTATACACGGATATTGCTCCTTCCGATAGGGTCCTTGCTGCGACCCTGGTCTACTGTTCACTGAGAAGACAGGGTCTCTGGAAGCATCTGCTCATGAAATACTGCAGGCGGAACACAAAAGAGATGTCTGTCCTCACCCATGATGCACTTATCGTAGGAATAGCAGGGATAGTCGAGCTCAGATACTTCGCCCTTCCCGTCCTTATCAACGGTCTTGTTCAGGCAATAAAATCAAACGGCGAGGACCGCGACATTGGCCTTGTAAACGCAGTCCTGCACACCGTCGCGGACGAAGCAAAGCCATATCTCGCCGAACTGAAGAAGAGCAGCGCACTCAGGGACCAGGCACTCTACTGGGGTATCCCCGGCTGGGCTGCGGCCCAATGGTCCAAGGACATGTCCATCCCTGAAGCAAAACGCCTGGTGAGGGGCAGCGGAATGAGGACATATCTCTCCCTGAGGCTTTCAAGGGGCGTAGACAGGGATGAGTGGCTCACTCAATACAAGGCTTCAGGCAAAAGGGCATGGGCTTCCCCGTTACTTGACAGGTCAGTCCGGACGCCTGCAAACCCGTATCCGCTTGACATTCCCGGTTTTTCGGAGGGAAGGGCGACACCCCAGAGCGAATCTTCGATGTTTGTCGCCGAGGCATTCTCCAGGCGGTGGAAGGGAGAACCTTTGCTGGACATGTGCTGCGGACGAGGGATCAAGACAGGCCAGCTCGCGGACATGGTCCCGGAAGCGGAGATCGAGGCCTGGGACATTTCAGAGGGCAGGATCAGGGCTGCGGAATACGAAATGATAAGGATGCGGATCCGGGACAGGGTGAAGTTTCGCTGCGGCGATTCCCTCAGCCTCGTTCCCTCAACGGAACCCAAAGCCATACTGCTTGACGCGCCTTGTACAGGAAGCGGCACATGGGGAAGACATCCCGAGAGCAAATGGAGGATAACCCCCGAAATGGTAACGGAAGCGGCGGATCTGCAGAGGAAACTTCTCGAGAGGGCAGTCTCGTTGGTCGCTCCCGGGGGTGTCGTGGCGTACAGTACCTGCAGCATGTTCAGGGAAGAGAATGAGAAGGTAGTTGCTGCGGTCATGGCCCGGCACCCTGAACTGACTGAGGCGCCTGTTGAAAGAAGCCATAAGCTTATGTCCAAAGGCAAACCGTATGGGACCGTCATATGGCCCGGTCTTCCGTGGATCGACGGTTTCTATCTGGCGCTGCTTGTCAAGCGCAAATAGAGGGGAAGGGGAACTTCTTATGGGTAAAGTGCATCGCTGGGGCATGGCAGTCGCCTTTGTCGTTATAATAGCCAGTGCCTATTTTGGTATAAGGACGGTCTTTGTAGAAGATAAGAGCGCTACTGTGCCGAACATGGCAGGAATGCAGCTGGTAGATGCCGTTGAGGCACTCCAGAAGGAAGGCCTCCTCGCCAAAGTCGATCAGGTCGATTCTCCGGAAAGGGCCGATACGGTGATCTCGCAGAACCTTCCGGCAGGCGAGAAGGTATCTAAAGGTAAAGTGGTCATTGTAAGGGTGAGCAAGGGAGGCTCGATACTCCCGGTCCCTGACGTGAGAGGCCTGAAATTTGAAGAGGGCGTGAAGAGGCTAAGCGAAGCAGGCTTCAAGGTCGACAAGATCATAAGGGTGACGGACAAGCTGAAACCCGCTGGATCCATAATAGCCCAGAATCCTGCGGCACCGCAGCAGGTGGCTGCCAACTGCATGGTAAACCTCCTCGTAAGCGCAGGCGGGACGGGCGGCGGAGCATTTGTGAACGTGCCGGATCTTAAGGGTCAGGGCATAGATGTCGTAACACAGGTACTCGAACAGATAGGTCTTTTGGTCGGCAGCAGTACAGAGACTCCCTCGGCGGAGGTGCCTGCAGGTACAGTGCTGAGAACGAATCCGAGGAATGGAGCCAACGTTCCGGCAGGATCCCAGATAAACCTGGTAATAGCAAGGCCGCCCAAGCCTGGAGAGGCGTCACCCGAAACGCCTCCTGCCGACGATCAGGATCCGCAGAGGGCAGCCGCTGTGAGGACCGTAGTTATCAAGAACACGGAACCTTCGGATATCCCTACGAAGCTCCCGGATAAACCTGCTGCGGACTCTTTGAAGGAGCCCAAAAAAGAGGAAACCAAGGCCGAGCCTGAACCTGTAAAGGCTCCCCAGCCTGAAAAACCGATCCCTGCAGTTCCTCAGAAGACGGCCAAGCTGAGATATCAGGTACCTCCTCTCACTAAGCCTCTTTCACTTAAAATAGAGCTTACTGACGATACCGGTACTAAGGTGATAAGAGACGCTATGGCCAACGGAAGCGAATATATCTCAATGAATGTGCCTTTCACCGGACAGGCCACGGTTACCATCTATCTGGGAGGTGATTTCGTATGGCAGGATCGTTTCAACTGATAAAAAAAATGGAAGGCAGGAGCGTGATAATCTCGCCCTCCCTTCTCTCCGCAGATGTCCTGAACATGGAGAGGGACATTGATAAGATAGGAAAAGAGGCCGAGTGGCTCCACCTTGACATAATGGACGGACATTTTGTCCCGAACCTTTCATACGGGCCCTCGCTTTTGAAAGCACTGAGAAAGAGGTATCCTTACAAGTTCATAGATGTTCACATCATGGTCGAACCACCCGAGGCATTTACCACCATGTTTCTTGCAGAAAAACCTTCGGTCCTGACTGTCCATGCCGAGGCTACCCCTCACATACACAGGGTCCTGCAGAGCATAAGGAACGAAGGTGTCCCATGCGGTGTCTCAATAAATCCCGGTACTCCCGCAGAGCTCCTCTGGCCCATACTCCACATGACGGACCTTGTACTGATCATGTCGGTCGATCCGGGATACGGCGGACAGTCATTCATACCGGAGACTCTGAATAAAGTCTCTGCGCTGGCGGAATGGCGCAGGGCCAACGGTGGAGAATACCTTATCCAGATGGATGGCGGGATAGGACCTGACAACACGGAACTGGCCGTCAGGCACGGCTGTGATGTCCTGGTCGCGGGCAGCGCCATCTTCGGCAGTCCTGACCCGGCTGCGGTGATCAGGGAGATGCGCGTGAACGCTGAAAGGGGGCGGCAGGTTGGATAAAAAAGAGACTGTCATCAGCGAAGAACAGAAAATAAGAACGCAGATAAAGGAGTTGGGAGCCCGTCTAAAAAGCATCAGGGAAGCCCAGGAACTTTCGATCTCGGACATCTCCAACACAACAAAGATACAGAAACACTACCTTGCCGCCATTGAAGAAGGCGATCTGGATCGTCTGCCCAAGGGCCCCTATGTGAGGAGTTTCATCAGACAGTATTGTGATCACATCAGCGCTCAGGATATATGGAAGAGCTACGATACGATAACAAAAAAACAGAAGGCTGCGTCACCCGCTGTTTCTGCAGAAGAAGCGACGAATTACATCGATTCCCCGAAAATATTCAGGCCTAGATCATTTTTATGGCTTTATCTTCTGATCACTCTCTCTCTTGGTGCGGCCGGATGGATAACCTGGCAGTACAGGGGAGACATCACCGGTTCCGCCACCAGTCCTATAGACGGAGGCACTACTGGCACAGTCAGGGAACAGGCTCCTGAGCCCGCCTCCTCGCCCGTCTCGGCAGATGTGGCCGTTCAGCCCGTTTCGGCTGACAACACAAGCGGCGATCAGCAGGTAGACCTTTCCTGGATGGACGGCAAGCAGCCGCAGCCCGCAGGCGGTGCGGCTGCAGGTGCAGGGAATGCGGCACAGAAGCCGGCTGGACTGCAGAGTGAACGTCTGAGATCCGTTAAGGTCACAGCAGAAAAAGCATACGTCTGGACTAAGATCAGCCAGGGAAACAAGGTCCTCTACGAGGGCACCCTGAAACCCGGCGAGTACAGGGAATTCGAGACAGGAAAAGATCTGCCTGTAAGGGTAAGGATCGGTAAGCCGGGCAGCGCCTCCGTTGAGTGGGAGGGAAAGAGGATATTCCCTGCCGCCCCGGGAGAAAAGCCTGCCACAAAGTTCTTCTGGCCTGACGGCAGGATCACAGACAGCTGATCTTACCGACTCAGATCATGAAAGGCAAAAGAAGGGGCCTCCCTTTCCCGGGGAGGCTTCCCTCTTTTTTCTTGCGTCCTTAATTAAATGTGTCCGTTAAGGGATAGTTATCTCTGATTCGACAGAACCCATTATATTGCAGACCAGCTGTACCCTGACAGGCGACCCGGGTTTCAGCCCCTTAAGTATTACGCTGTCGCTGAACGTCCCCGCATCTCCCTGCCTGTCGTACTGCTTTAGCAGCAGCTGTTTGTTGCCTTCAAACACAGTGAGGGTGAGGATGTAATGTTTCTGCGGATCGTTGACGCTGTGCTCAGCTGTGACGGTCAGGGTCTCCGAGGCCTTGTCCCAGGAAATGGCGGGGCTTTTCGGGGGGTGCGCGAAGACTTGTCCTGCCGAAAGCAGCATAATGAGAGCTGTTATGGCTAAAATCGATGTCTTTTTCATTCTGATTCCCCCTTATCTGAAATGATTCTATCATATTGCTCGTGTTGTTTAAGGTATTTTCACTTAATTTGCCATTTCCTGCTTAACGCTGCAAAAGAGGATCCAGGTGCAGCAAAAAAATGTCAGCTCTTTATCTGTGCATCGTACCCCGCATCATCTATAGCGTTGATCAGTTCTTCTTCTGAAACGTCCGCTTCGGCGACAACTATCTTAGTCTCAAGGTCAAGTGAGGTCACGTTTCCTCCAAGCGATGCCACAGCTTCACGGATCCGTTTCTCACAGTGGCCGCACATCATATCCGGTATCAAGAGCGTAAATTTTTTCATTATTGTCTCCTCCTTTTTATTTCTCCGCCGAACCTGAGATGCGGAGCGAGTTCAGAATAACTGTTATTGAGCTTGCAGCCATGGCAAGCTCAGCGGCCAGGGGGTGCAAAAGGCCAAGCATCGCAAGCGGTATAGCTATTATGTTGTAAAAAAATGCGCCGAAAAGGTTCTGGCGAATGACCTGCCAGGTCTTATCAGATATTTTAACAGCAGATACTATCTTTGAGATGCCGCCCTTCAGGATCACTATATCCGCGCTGTCGACCGCGAGGTCCATGCCTCCGCCCATAGCCACTCCGACATGGGCTCCCTTGAGTGCCGCAGCGTCGTTTATCCCGTCTCCGGCCATCAGGACCTTTTTGCCCCTGCTCTGGGTCTCCCTGACTATCGAGAGCTTGTCCTCGGGACGGACCTCCCATCTTACGTTTTCTATTCCTGCCTGCCCCGCTATTTCGAGGGCTGCCTCCATGCCGTCGCCAGTTGCCATCATGGTCGTTATCCCAAGCCTTGCAAGCTCTGAGACGGCCTCTTTTGAGTCATTCCTTATCGGGTCGGATATTGCAAAAAAGCCTATAGGATCTCCGTTTTTCCTGACTTCGACGATAGTCCTGGCAAGTGCCGACTTCGCGGTCCATCTCGACCTGTTCAGGGGCCTTCCTACGAACCACTTGTTATCACCCCACCTTCCGGTGACACCCTCACCCGGCACTTCTTCTGCGCTTTCAGGTTTTTCGCACTCCCGGGCGCCTAGCCTGCTTACTACAGCTTTGGCCACAGGGTGACCGGAATTTGACTCAAGGGCGCAGACAAAGGGAATGGCCTCTTCTGCAAGCTCCCACTCAAGGACCTCGGGTTCACCCATAGTAAGTGTACCGGTCTTGTCGAGGATCGCATGATCGACTTCATGCAGTGTCTGTATTGCCTCGGCATTCCTTATCAGAAGGCCGTTTTTCGAGGCCTCGCCCGTACTGACTACAAGTGCAAGCGGAGTCGCCAGTCCAAGTGCACAGGGACATGCTATGACCAGGGTCGCAACGAACGAATATGCGGCCGCCGATACCGGCGAACCGAATGCGGTAGGCCAGGGAAGATATGCAGCCAGAGGCGCGACATAAAGTGAAAGGCTCTCAAAAAAGAAGTACCAGACGAGTGCGCTGATCACGGCAAGTGAAATAACGGCAGGGACAAACTTTAGCGTCATCCTGTCGGCAAGATCCTGAAGGGGCACCTTGCTCCCCTGTGCTTCCCTTACGAGGTCGAGCATCTTTGAGAGGAAAGTGTCCTCGCCGACCTTTGTCGTCCTTATCAGCAGCACTCCCGAAAGGTTCATCGCCCCCCCTGTGACGTCTGAGCCGGTGTCCTTCGCAACGGGCTGGGACTCCCCTGTCAGGAGGGATTCGTCAACGCCCGAGAGTCCATCCACGACTACACCGTCGAGGGGGATCCTCTCGCCGGGGTTGACCTGGATCATCGTCTCCGGTTTTACGGCTTCTATAGGTACCATCAGAGTATTTCCGTCCGAGACCACTCTGGCCTCGCGCGGCTGCAGGGTCATGAGTGCCTTGACCTGTTTTGCGGCCCTGTCCCGCAGATGGGATTCGATATACCTTCCGGTCAGGTGCAGCATCAGGATCATCACGCCGATAGTCCCGAAGGAGGGTATGTCGAGTCCTGCCAGGTTCATCAGAGCCGTGACCCATGATGCGACGGCACTTATGGCGATCAGGGTGTCCATGTTTGTGTGGGCGTGCGCCAGAGCTATCCATGCGCCGCGGAGGGTCTTTCGGCCGCCCCAGAATATAGCGATGCTGCCTGCGACGGCTTCCATCATCCCGTACCAGTGGTAGTGTATGCCCATCACCATGTGCATGAACATCAGCACCGACATCGGGATGCCTATGAGAAGGATGAAGAAGAGGTCCTTCCTTGCCTCGCGGTACTTTATGTCGTCTATGTCCGCAGGTGCCTCTTTCAGTATTTTGTAGCCGCTTTTTTCAACAGCAGCTTCAAGGATCTCAAATGTTACGGAGTCGTCAGCAGCTACAAAGACGCTCTCCGTTGCCAGGTTGACGGATGCATAGGTCACTCCCTCTACCTTTGAGAGCGCCCTTTCAACTATTTTTGAGCATGTTGTGCAGGTCATGCCTGTGACCCGAAAAGACATTTTGTTCTCTGACATGGCTTTCCTCCGAAAAATAATTCATTTAGACTTGCCTGAAATCAAAAGGCCGCTATAATATTAACGTTGTCCGGAGAGCTGTCCGAGTGGTCTATGGT
The DNA here is from genome assembly GCA_002316795.1 of Synergistaceae bacterium UBA1037. Taxonomy (GTDB): domain Bacteria; phylum Synergistota; class Synergistia; order Synergistales; family Synergistaceae; genus Caenicola; species Caenicola nitritireducens. Next base: position 25,197 of record DCEE01000034.1, on the reverse strand, counting down.
GACTGACTTGAAATCAGTTGGGTGTCACAGCCCCAGGGGTTCGAATCCTCTGCTCTCCGCCAGGCTTTATCCGGGGCGGCTTCCCAACTGGGAGGCCGCCTTTAGATTTTAATGATACGACACTCTTACATGGTGATACAGGTTTTTTTGCTGATATAAACCATTGGTAAGAGGACCGATATGATAAAATTTATGCATCAGAAAAGAAAGCGGGGTAGTCCTGATTGTGAAAAAGATAGCCATGTCGATGATCATGATATTGATCTTTGCAATGCCCGCCTTTGCGGTATTCAGCTCCAAGGGGCAGATCCCGAACGGGGCTCCTGTCGAATACAGGGGACTGAAGGTCACATCTGACGGAGTAAACATCACCCTGGTGAACAAAGGGGAGGGGCCTGTCAGATTTTCCGCCGCCTGCAGCTTTATTGGGGAGGACAGGAAGGAGATAGGGGACATGTTCATCGAGGAGACCGAGATCGGTCCCGGTGAGGACATACAGTTCAAAGGACTATATCTCAAGGGCGACCTCAAGCTCGCGAGGAAAGCGGCCTCCCTGAGGTGGACCATATACAAGCTTGAGCAGTAAAATGCGCTGATTATTTTACCTGAGACAGTTTTCCCGGACCGCTTCATGCGGTCCTTTTTGTTCACAAAAAATATTTGACAATTTAAAAAAAGAGGATTATTCTTGGCCTCTAACCAAAAGATGACAGCTGAGAAAGCCGAGATATTCGGCCATACACTGCATAAGCTGTCTGAGAAGGAGGTTAGAGGGATGAAGACCCTTGCAGTGATACCCGCACGATACGCCAGCACCAGGCTTCCCGGCAAACCACTGATCCCTGTCGGAGGGATCCCGCTTGTCATAAGAGTCCTTGACAATGTCCGCAAATGCAGAAAGGTAGACCGTGTGATCGTCGCCGCCGATGACGAACGCATAGCTGAAGTCGTCCTCCGTGAGGGCGGCGAGGTGATGATGACCCCGGCCGAACTTCCTAGCGGGGGCGACCGTGTCGCATGGGCGGCGGAAAGGACACCTTCCGATTATGTAATAAACGTCCAGGTCGACGATCCCCTTGTGGGAAGCGACATGATAGACCCCCTTGTGGAAGCTCTTGATTCCGACAATGATGTTTCCCTGGCCCTCCTTGCAAAAAAGATAGAGCGCAGGGAGGAGATCGACTCTCCCGACATAGTCAAAATGGTCTTCGACACGAAGGGAAGGGCCCTCTATTTCAGCCGCTCGCCTATCCCGTATCCGCGTACCAGGCAGGGTATATGGTATAAGCACATAGGCCCTTATGCATGGCGGCGCTCTTTCCTTCTCGATTTTTCAAAGTGGGAACAGACCCCCCTCGAAAAGAGAGAGAGCCTCGAGATGCTCAGGGTCCTCGAGAGAGGCCACTCGATCAGATGCATCATGACCGAGAGGGACACAATAGAGATCGACACCCCGAACGACCTTACCAGGATAGGGAAATACCTCTCAGAGCCCTGAACCTCCCGGACATTCCGCATAAAAATTTCGAAAAGCGGAAGTCTTTTGGACCCTTCCATGAGCAGGTGTGCAGGTGCCTCATGCGGAAGGGCGGGAAGGTTTTAAGGAGGGACTTGTACATATGAAAATACCCGCTGATATGGACAGTTTTATAAATGCCGCTCCGTGGTGGAGCACTGAATTCGAGACTGAGGTGGTCTGTACTAAAGAAGGTGTTGATGATTTGCTGGAAAGGGCCCGGAGAGAGTCTAGGCATCCCTTTTATGTGCTGGACAGCTCGCTTCGGGGACAGAAGGCCTTCTCTGTTCTTTTTGAGGGATCTCCGGTCATGATCTTCGACGCCACCTCATCCGAACCAAAAACAGAGGATGTCGACTTCCTGACCGGGATGATCAGGTCGGATCCGGAGGGCTCGGATCTCATAGTTGCGGCAGGAGGCGGATCTGTGATGGACCTGGCCAAGGCGGCCGCTCTCTGTACGGCAAACCCCGGCCCCTCGTCACGATACCAGGGTTACGGCATGGAAATGAAAAGGGGGCTTGAAACGTGGGTCCTTCCCACGCTTAGCGGCACCGGAGCGGAGATCACACCCATAGCCGTACTCAGGGGTCCGGAAAAGAAGCTTGGCATAAACAACAGGTTCGCCGCTCCCTCTGTTGCCTTCATCGACCCGCAGCTTTCGTCCGGAGCAAAAAAATTCAACAGGTTCTACACTCTCATGGACTGCTACTACCACCACTACGAGATCACAAAAAGCAGGACCTGTTCGGCAGAGGCGCTCGCGGATGCTTCGCAGGGAGTGATCCTGGCGAAGGAGGCCCTCTCCCGCAGGCTCGAAGGATATGAGACTGAAACTGCGATAATGGCTGCGATGGCGTCAGTACTGGGCGGAAGCAGCAGTATAGGGGGAAGGGTCGGGGCTGCACATGCCCTTTCGTACGGACTCAGCAACTCTTCTCTCACACTGCCTCACAGCGTTGCCGTAACGATATCCATGCTCGCCCTGGAGGAGATATATCCTGACGGCTATGCGGAGACCCTCAGATTCCTTGAGCTGAACGGAATGGAGATTCCAAAGGCATCAGACTACGGGATCCGAGAAAAAGATATCCCAAAGATGACGAAAACCGCACTTGGAATGGAAAAGCTCTGGGAGAGCTGTTTCGGGACAGGCCTAAATAAAGAGGTTTTGTCAGGATCCATTGCAGACAAATACAGAAAAATATCAGAAGCATAAAGGACATGCAGCAGTTTGACATGAAATAGGAGGGATGAGCATGGCAGGGACAGAGCTTTTCGGAGCAGAGGAGATAAGGGCGGTTACAGATGTCGTAGAGAGGAAAATGATCCACAGATACGGATCTCACTCTGTCAGGAAGGGCATCTATCGTGTCGAAGAATTTGAAAACAAGGCAAAATGGATCACCGGATCAAAGCATGCGCTGGCCGTAGCAAACGGAACGGCAGCGCTGACAGTCGCGCTGAAGGGTCTGGGGATCGGGCCGGGAGACGAGGTCATAACCTCTCCCTTCACCTTCATAGCTACGATAGAGGCGATAGTCGCATGCGGAGCAGTCCCGGTCCTCGGGGAGATAGACAGCACACTGGGACTTGATCCGCGGTCCGCCGAAAAGCTGATCACGGAAAGGACCGGAGCGCTGATGCCCGTACACATGTTCGGGGCTGCGGCCGATATGGACGCATTCATGGAGATAAGCAGGATATACGGCATACCTGTAATCGAAGACGCCTGTGAGGTCGTCGGGGGGACTTACAAAGGAAGGTTTCTTGGATCGATAGGAAAATGCGGGACCTGGAGCTTCGATCCGAACAAGACCCTGACCGTCGGAGAGGGTGGGATCGTCTTTACGGATGATGAGGACCTCTGGTTCATGATGGATTGCTACCACGACCACGGCCACATCCACAGCAAGGAGCACGACCGCGGACAGGAGGGAAAGTTCGGGCTCGGGGTCAATTACAGACTAAGCGAACTTCAGGGAGCACTGGGATCGGTCGCGCTTGACAAGATGGACGCTGCTCTAAGCAGGATGAGGGCGACAAAGAAAAGGATACTGGATGCCGTAAAAGATACGGGCATAAAGGAGAGGCCCATGCATGATGATGAGGGTGACACCGCATCCCACCTCATATTCATGCTCCCCTCGGCTGAAGCCGCTCTGTGCTTTAGGAGCGCCGCCGCACAAGCCGGGACACAATTCAGCATAATATCGGAAAACACCTGGCACTTCGCCAAACATTGGAAGGCGCTGGAAGATATGGGGGAAAAAGATATCTTCGGGATAAGGGCGCCCTCCTACGCACCCGAGACGATGGAAGGTACGGATGCGATCTTAAGCAGAGCTGTCATGGCGGGGCTGAATATCAACATGAGCGGCGAAGAGGTCGAGCGGATCGTCAGCTCGGTCAGGTATGGTGCGAAAACAGCACTTTGACTGTGAGAACATGCCGGAACAAGGATAAAAAAGAGCCGCAGACCACGCTGCGGCTCTCATGATTTTTAGGAACGATGTTTTCCCCGGAGTTCCTGGACGAAACGGCTGAGCCTTTTCATAGCCTCTTTGAGTGTATCGACCGAATAAGCGTAGGATATCCTGACATGTCTGTCACCGCACTCACCGAAGGCAGACCCGGGCACGACAGCTACATTCTCCGCCTTCAGCAGGGCCGTGCAGAACTCCTCCGAGTTCATGCCGAACTCGGAAATGTCCGGGAAGACGTAGAAGGCCCCGTAGGGCTCGAAGCATGGCAGTCCCATCTCCCTGAAGGTCTCCATCAGGAATCGTCTCCTCTGGTCGTATGACTCCTTCATCATTTCAATGTCTTTGTCCCCGTCGCGCAGAGCTGAAACAGCCGCATACTGGCTGATAGTAGGGGCAGACATTATCGCGAACTGATGGATCTTGAGCATGTATTCCATGATGCGGGCCGGGGCCAGTGCATATCCCAGACGCCAGCCGGTCATGGCGTAGGCCTTTGAAAAACCGTTGATCAGTATGGTCCTCTCCTGCATTCCCGGCATATTGGCAATGCTGACATGGCGGTCTTTGTAGGAAAGCTCGCTGTATATCTCGTCCGTTATCACCATGATGTCATGTCTGCGTACGACGTCGGCTATCTTCTCAAGGTCTGCCCTCTCCATTATCGCCCCGGTCGGGTTGCTCGGGTATGAAATAAGGAGCGCCTTTGTTTTTTCTGTGATCGCGCTTTCAAGCTTCTCCGGCGTAAGGCGGAATTCGGTCTCTGCGCTCAGCTCTATTGGTACGGGGACTCCGTCCGAGAGCAGTATACAGGGCTGGTAGGAGACGAAGCAGGGTTCGGGGTAGACGATCTCGTCCCCCGGGTCGATAAGTGTTCTGAGTGCGATGTCTATAGCTTCGCTGCCGCCTATCGTCACAACAACCTCGTTTTTGCTGTTGTAATCGAGGCCGTACTTCCTCTTTATGTTTTTGCATATCTCTTCCCGCAGCTCGGGAAGCCCGGAGTTTGAGGTGTAAAAGGTCCGGCCCTTTTGGAGTGCGTAGATGCCCTCCTCCCTTATGTGCCAGGGGGTATCGAAGTCAGGCTCGCCGACACCGAGGGATATCACGTCGGGTATCTCGTTGGCTATGTCGAATAGCCTGCGTATGCCCGAAGGCTTTATCATTTTGATCCTGGAGCAGATAAAGTCCCTCATGGGGTGACTACCATCCTCATGTCTTTGCGGGGTTCAATGAAGGGTGTCCCATGGTCCTTATATCTCACGAGCACTATGTGGGTGGCGGTGCTCTGTACCTCATCTATCACCGCGAGCTTCGATGATACGAAAGCCGCGATCTCCTTCATGGTCGTCCTCTTCAGTATCACGGTAAAGTCATATCCGCCTGACATGAGGTAGAGGGATTCCACCTCAGGGTACTGGTAGATCTTCTCCGCTATCTTGTCAAAGCCCATGCCCCTTTGGGGAGTCACCTTCAGTTCTATAAGGGCAGATATTTTGTCGTCATCGGTCTTGTCCCAGTTGATGAAGGCATGGTATCCGCAGATTATGCCCTCCTTCTCCATGGCCCTGATCTCCGAAGCTGTTTCTTCCGCATCCAGGCCGAGCATGGCTGCTATTTCGCCGGCATTCAGCCTGGCATCCTTCTCGATTATCCCAAGTATCTTTTTCCTGATCTCACTTTCCATCTCCCGGCCCTCCTGATCCTTATTTCAGTGCGCCTGTTCAGCACTTTCCTGTTTTTGGGTGAAAATGTAATTTTCATGCCTGAAGGGGGATCAGTCAAGGGCTTTTAGTGCTTACCCACCCGGACGTCAATAAAAAAATACGGGGCGGATGCCCCGTATTTTTTGGCTTTATAATTATCTGAGCTGTTAAAGGTTGCTAATTTAAGTTATTCAGCGACTCCCACTATGATATGCGGTGCCTTTATCAGCGCGGTGACCTTTTTGCCGGGGACGAGCCCGAGCCTCTTCTCACTTTCGCATGTAACGATCGCGACAAGCTCCTCACCGCCGTCAAGCGTGACAACGACCTCGCTGTTTACTGATCCGGTCTTGACTTCCTTTACCTTGCCGCAGAGCTGGTTGCGGGCTGAGAGCCTGATGCCCTCAAGATCCGCTGCCAGGATCACCCAGGAGGCCTTAACAAGAGCTATTACCGCTGTTCCCTCTTTTAGCCCCAACGCAGTTGTGCTTGTCTCGGTGATTATCGAGGTAAGCTCGGTCCCTCCGGGAAGTTGGATGACTATTTCGTCGTTGACTGCACCCTTTTTTATCGATTTTACCGTACCTTTAAACTGATTGCGTGAACTTGTAAGCATTTGCATGTACCTCCTTTTTTATAAACTTTCCAAAATATCTTTTTTGTGTTTGTTTTAAAATCTTAACACGATGTTTTGTTGGTTTCCATCGGCATTATTGCGGAAAAACTTTAGTTTTGATATTTGTCTGAGTTATTTGTTTTTCTTCAAAAGCTTCTCTTCCCATTCTCCCTCCTTGAAGCCTGTAATGACAAAGTCACTCCCTACCAGGAGGGGTCTTTTGACTAGCATGCCGTCTTTAGCGAGAAGTTTTATCTGCTCATCTTCGCTCATGTCCGGAAGTTTTTCGCTCAGTTCCAAGCTTCTGTAGATCTGGCCGCTTGTGTTGAAGAATTTTTTCAGCTCGGCTCCGCTCATTTTGTGCCATTTTTTGATTTCCTCTGCTGTGGGATTGTCCAACTTTATGTCCCTCTCCGAGTATCCGATCTTGTTTTTGTCAAGCCATGCACGGGCTTTTTTGCAGGTCCCTCAGGCAGGATAACAGATAAAGAGCATGATCTAACTCCCCTTTTTAGTTTGAATTTTTAGAAGCTTATACAGATTATCCATTATCCGCCGTTCTATGTACAGACACGATAGAAATGATGTTAATATATTGCTGTGTTCATCTGATCGATAATGAAATTATCGCAGCATAGAAAGCAAAAGGAGGCAGCGGAAATGAAGGTGCTCATAATCGGCGGAGTGGCTGGGGGAGCGACTGCAGCGGCCAGGCTCAGAAGGTTGGATGAAAAGGCTGAGATCCTAATGTTCGATAAGGGGCCTTACGTCTCTTATGCCGCCTGCGGCCTGCCCTACTTTCTGGGCGGGAAGCTCGTAGATGACGAGAAGAGATTGATAGTCAGAACTCCGGAAGAGTTCAGGAAGAAGAACAATATCGATGTCCGAATCAACAGCAGGGTGACTTCTATAAACAGGGAGGACAAAAAAGTAGAAGTCGAGGATATCACGACAGGAATAAAATATATCGAAAGCTACGACAAACTTATCATATCCACCGGTTCCTTTCCGTTCAGGCCGAACATCCCGGGGATCGATGCCGAAGGGGTATTTACCCTCTGGAGCATACCCGATGCCGTCAGGATCAAGGAATACATCAGGGAGAAGCGTGTCAGAAAAGCAGCTATAGTTGGGGGAGGGGCGATCGGGCTCGAAGTGGCCGAAAACCTCGCGGAGTCCGGTGTCGAAGTGACTATAGTCGAGCTGAGCGACCACCTTATCGCGCCTATCGATGCCGACATGGCCCTCCCGGTCCTCAAATATGTCATGGAAAAGGGTATAAAGGTCATACTGAACGACGGAGTCACAGCCATAGAGAAGGGAGACTCCGGCCTTACGCTGAGGCTTAAGGAGAGCGGGGTCGTGACGGACATGGTCCTAATGTCCGTTGGGGCGAGGCCCCAGAGCGAGCTTGCGAAAGATGCCGGGCTCGCTCTCAACGAGAGAGGTTTTATAAAGACCGATGAATATATGAGGACCTCGGACCACGATATTTATGCGGTGGGCGACGTCACTGAGGTAAGGAACTTCATCACGGGAAAGCCCGCTTCCATAGCCCTTGCTGGACCTGCCAACAAGCAGGGGAGGATCGCGGCCGACAACATTGCTGGAATAAAGAGCCGCTACGGAGGGATACAGGGAACGGGGATACTGAAGATATTCGACATGACTGTGGCCTTCACAGGCCTCAGCGAGAGGGAGGCCGAAAGGCAGGGCCTCCGGTACGACAAGGTGCTTACCTACCATCACCCGCATGCCGGCTACTATCCCGGAGGCCGGGAAATGGCGATGAAGGTCGTATTCGAGGTGCCGACAGGGAAGATCCTGGGAGCTCAGATAGTGGGGTACACGGGGGTCGACAAGAGGTGTGACGTGCTTGCCGCTTCCATACGTATGGGGGCGACCGCACATGACCTGACAGAGCTTGAACTGGCATACTCTCCGCCGTTCGGAACTCCGAGGGATCCGGTCAACATGACAGGCTTCGTCATTGAAAACATACTTGAGGGGAAGGTCGAAAAGGCCGAGTGGAGTTCCGTGGAAGGTATGCCGGAAGAAGGCGCTCTCTTTATAGATGTCAGGAGCGGCGACGATATCTCCGTATCAACGATAAGGATCGAGGGATTCGAAAGGATACCGCTTGAGGAACTTCGGAGCAGGCTCAGCGGCCTCGACAGGGAGAAACCCGTATTTGTCCACTGCCGTAACGGAAAAGAGGGATACTTCGCTTCCTGCATAATGAGGCAGGAGGGCTTCGACGTATCAAACCTTGACGGAGGGTGCCTCTTCAGGGACTGTTCCCTCTGCGGGTGCGGAACAGAAGTGGAGTGATAAATATCAAAGCTGCCGGCCTCCAATCCAGGGGAGACCGGCAATTTCTTAACTTGCTAGGCTCTTGATGCCCTTGTCGCATTCAGGATCGCGAGAAGGGCGACGCCGACATCGGCGAATACGGCCTCCCACAGGCCGGCGATGCCTGCCGCGCCTCCTATGAGGAATATCCCTTTCACCCCCAGAGCCATGAAGACATTCTGCCAGACGATAGCCCTTGTCTTTCTCGCTATACGGAGAAGCTCAACGACCTTAAGCGGGGAGTCGTCAAGGATGACAGCATCGGCGACTTCCACCGCTACCTGCGAGCCGAACCCGCCCATGGCTATGCCCGTTTCCGAGGTCACGAGCACAGGGCCGTCGTTTATGCCGTCGCCCACATAGAGGGTCTTTTCGGTCTCTCCTTTGCATATCTCCTTCAGTGCCTCGACCTTTTCATCAGGCATCAGTTCCGAACGGTAACCGTTGAGCCCAAGCTCGTCCGAAATAAGGCCGGCTACACTGTCACGATCCCCCGTAAGCATGTAGACCTCTCTGATTCCCTGTTCCCGAAGTTCCCTCACAGCCCTCCCGGATTCCTTTCTGAGGCTGTCCTGAAGGACTATGTAGCCCATGTAGCTGCCGTCTTTCATTACGTGGATCACAGTCCCCGGTGTGGAGACTTCCTCTGCCTTTATCCCGAAATCCTCCATAAGGGCTGCGTTTCCAGCTGCCGTTACCGAACCCCCAAGGGTAAGGATCATTCCCTTGCCCGAAGCTTGGGTAAGAACGGCTTCAGGGGCGATCTCACTCTCTCCTGCGGCCTCCCTTACAGCCGCAGCCAGAGGATGGGTAGAGCCTGACTCGGCGGAGGCAGCGGCCTTAAGGAGCTCTTCCCTCGCCGTACCCTCTGACGGGACGACTTTCGTTACCTTGAAACGGCCGTATGTCAGTGTCCCGGTCTTGTCAAAAATTGCCGTAGTCACCTTTGCAAGTGCGTCGAATACATTTGCTCCCTTTACCAGGATCCCCCTCTTTGAAGCGCTTCCGATGCCTCCGAAATATCCAAGAGGTATCGAGATCACAAGAGCGCAGGGGCAGGATATGACAAGCAGAACAAGCCCCCTGTAAAACCATTCCCTCAGTTCCCCGTGGCCGGTAAGAGGGGGGATGAAGGCAACCATGGAGGCGATGGCGAAGACTGCGGGCGTATACCATTTTGCGAATCTGGTGATAAATCTTTCGGTCGGAGATTTCCTGGCTGCCGCGTTTTGTACCATCTCAAGCATCCTCGCTATGGTCGAATCCTCAAAGGGACCTGCTGCCTCGATGGTCAGAAGTCCGTCAAGGGCAAGGGTGCCTCCGTGTACCGGATCTCCCTGGACCGCATGAACCGGGACCGACTCCCCTGTCATCGAAGATGAGTCGATGTCAGAAGCTCCTGACCTTATGATGCCGTCGATGGGGATCATCTCCCCGGGCATTACCTGTATGATGTCGCCTCTTACTATCTCTTTTGGATCGACCTCTATCGCCTCACCATCCTTCAGAACTCTTGCTGAGAGGGGCTTTGAAGCCAGAAGGGCTTTTATCGAGCGCCTGGATCCGGAGGAGGCCCTCTCCTGAAAAGCCTCTCCCAGCCTGTAAAAGAGCATGACGCCGACAGCTTCCGACATCTCCCCTATAGCGACAGCGGAGAGGGTGGCCGCTCCCATGAGGGTAAACTCATTGAAGATATCCAACTTTGATATCGCACGCAGCGCCGATCTGAGTACGGGCAGGCCGCAGACCATGTACAGAGCTATGAAAGCTGAACTCAGCAGGACTTTGTTGACAGAATCCAAGTAGAATTCTTCTGTGATCAGCAGCAGGAAGAATATTATGCCTGCCGCGGAGAGAAATTTTAACTCCCTTGAAAAGGCCGCCCTTTCCTCGTTTTCATCCTCTTCGCATTCGCAGAATATATTTTCATTCGCTGAACATGAGCAGCAGGAGCATTCACCTTCATTGTGTCCGCTCTCCCTCTCGTGCCGGTTTTCGTCTTCAGTGAAGCTCATTTTATCTCCTCCGGAATGTCTCGCTTATAAAAAAGGCAGCAGGCATAATTTTCGCCGTGCTGCCTGATGTCATACACAATGGCCTAATCGTCGAACCGTACAGTATCTCCTGTCTTTACTCTGCCGCCCTTGATGACCCTGGTGAATATGCCCTTCTGCGGCATTATGCAGTCACCGGTCTTTTTGAAGACCTCGCACTTTGTATGGCATTCCTTGCCTATCTGCGAGACCTCAAGCACCGTCTCACCGACCCTGAGTCTGTCGCCTGTCTTCAATTGAGAGAGGTCGAACCCCTCTGTAGTCAGGTTCTCGGCGAAGCTTCCCGGGACAAGGTCCGGAAGTTTTTCCATCATGGTCCTTATGTCCTCGATCGAGATCAGGCTGACCTGGCGGTGCATGAAGCCTGCGTGGGCGTCTCCCTCGATGCCGATCTCCTCAAGGAGGAGGCCCTCTCCGACGTCATGCTTGATCATACCCTTCTTTGGAGCCGTGCATACGGCTATTATCTTCCCTGCTGCCTCTTCTTTATTCAGCAACGCGATGATCCTCGCTCACAAATTTTTCTTCTTCCTCTTCCTGGGCCTGGACAGCAGCTCCTCCGCCGCAGGAACCTCCGCAGGCCGTGCATGTCGAGTGGGCCGGCCTGAAGCCCTCCGGAGCCCTGCCGGTCTTGCGGATAAAGTAGTCGGCTACCGCCGCCTCGATACCCTCCTGGGCAAGGAGTGAGCAGTGGAGTTTCGCCGGGGGAAGTCCCCCCAGAGCTTCGGCAACGTCCTTGTTGTTTATGCTGAGAGCTTCGGTTATTGTCTTGCCCTTCACCATTTCCGTTATCATTGAGCTTGTAGCTATTGCGGCCGCACACCCGAAAGTCTCAAACTTTATATCCTCGATTATCTCCTTGTCGTTTATCTTCAGGTATATCTTCATAACGTCTCCGCACTTCGGGTTTCCGACTTCGCCGATCGCGTTCGCGTCTTCAAGCTTTCCTGCGTTGCGGGGATTCATGAAATAATCCACTACTTTTTCGCTGTACATGATCCTGACATCTCCTTTTTGGGGATATTCGATATTTATTGGTTTTTCTTGTAGAAAGGCGACAGATAGCGCAGCTTCTCCACGATTGGCGGGAATTTCTCAAGTACGTAGTCGATGTCCTCGTCATTCGTGTCCTTGCTCAGGGTCATCCTAACGGAACCGTGCGCGGTCGGGTGGTCGAGTCCAAGCGCCAGTAGGACGTAGCTTGGCTCGAGGCTTCCCGATGTGCAGGCCGAACCGCTTGAAACTCCGATTCCGGCTGCGTCCATCAGCAGGAGCATCCCTTCGCCCTCGACATACTTGACGCAGATGCTGGCATGGTACGGAAGCCTCTTTGTCCTGTGCCCGGTAAGCGTGATCTCAGGGATCCTCTCGGTAAGCCCGCCGATCAACCTGTCGCGCAGGCGTATCTCGTTGTCTATCTCACCGCTTGCAAGACGGTTTGCCGCCAGCTCCGCAGCCATTCCGAAACCGATCAGTCCCGGTGTGTTTTCCGTCCCGGAGCGGACCCCGAACTCCTGGCCGCCTCCGTGTATGACCGGGATCAGCTTGATGCCCTTTCTGACGTAAAGCGCACCGACTCCCTTGGGGCCGTACATCTTGTGGGCAGCCATCGTCATCATGTCGATCGGGAGTTCCTTCACATCTATCTTGATATGTCCCGTCGCCTGGACGCCGTCCGTATGGAAGAGGACACCGTGTCTGCGGCAGACCTCTCCGAGCTCGGCCACGGGCTCTATTGTTCCTATTTCGTTGTTGGCGTACATTATCGACGTAAGTATCGTATCCGGCCTTATCGCGGCCTCAAGTTCCTTTGGGTCCGCCATTCCAGTCTCGTCGACGGGGAGGACCGTGTAGTCATATCCGTTCTTGCCAAGCCATTTCACTGTGTCCAGAAGAGCATGGTGCTCGATCGAACTTGTGATGATGTGTTTGCCTTTATCCTTAAGTGCCCATGCCGCGCCTTTGATGGCCAGGTTGTCAGCTTCGCTTCCGCCTCCGGTGAATATGACTTCCTTCGGTTCCGCTCCGATGAGCTGTGCCACCTGCGACCTGGCATTGTCCACTCCCTTTCTTGCCTCTCTTCCCCAGGCATGGAGGCTGTTGGGGTTGCCGTACTCTTCCGAAAAGTAGGGGAGCATGGCCTCGAGAACTTTCCTGTCGACCTGTGTCGTTGCTGAGTTGTCCAGATATACTTTACGCGGTGTCATAACAAGTCACCTCTTAATAGGATTTAGATTTTATCTTTTTTTCTATTGCAGCTGCACTGAGGCACTCTGCAAACATTAGCTGACTGGTCGATGAGATCCTGGAACGTGGTCCCGTCATAGACGCTTTCAAGCGCCGCTCTGGCTTTGTCCCAGAGGGGCCTGAAGACGCAGTCGTTGTAAAAGTCGCAGTCATCGTCCACCCTGGTGGTGCATTCGACCGGTCCCAGCGGTCCCTGGACGAATCTGATCACCTCACCGACGGTTATCTCACCCGCGTGTTTCAGAAGATAATACCCGCCGTCTTTTCCCCTTGCGGAATCGACGAGCCCGGCTCCCTTAAGGCTGTTAAGGATATTTTCAAGGAACCGCACCGGTATCGACTGCGCTTCCGCAATGGCCCCGATCTTGCACGGGCCTTCGTCCTGATGGAGCGCCAGCTCATAAATCGCCCTAAGGGCGTACTGACATTTTTGTGATATCGCCATAATCCTCACCATCCCTACCAAGCTAGTGAAGATTACTATTTTTTATTCTTGTTGTCAATACATGAAAGGCGGAAAAAATTGCTGAGCAGTCGCTGAGTAATAGCTGAGCGATGGCTGAGCAGTTGTAAGTGCGGTCAAACTGTCGTCAAACGTGGTCAAACAGTAGTCAAACGGTCGTAAGGGCGGAGAATTTGCGGCGGGACCGCCGCGGAGAATTCGCGACATTTGTCGCTGGAGAATTTGCTTGCTTTGCATCGCGGAGAATTGCGGCCAATGGCCACGGAGGCTCAACAGCACAGCCATTCCAAATGACTGTATTTGATTTTATGGTTCTAGCTTCTTGCTATAACTAGTTTTATAAGGCCAAAACAAAAGACGCTGGATTCCCGATTGGAGCATTCGGGAACGACGGAAGAGGCTCTAGTTCTTAAGATTTTACGATTGCTCATTGCTTGCCTGATTTTTACCCGCCCTTACGACTGCTCAGCGATTGCTCAGCAACTGCTTAGCCATAGCTCAGCCGCACTTAGAACTGCTGCTTTCCCGCGAAGTAGTGTAGCCGCAGGCTTTTCGAAAGGTCCTCCAGAAGGCGCATTCCTCCTACGCTGTTTCCTTTCCGGTCTAGGGAGGGATTGAAGACCCCGATCCCCATCCTGCCTTCAACAACTGAGAGGATCCCCCCGCCTACGCCGCTCTTTGAGGGTATGCCCACTTTGATCGCGAACTCTCCTGAGCCGTCGTACATTCCGCACGTAACCATGAAAGTCTTGACTATCCTTACAGCCCAGCTTTCAGCGAGCCTTGTGCAGCTTATCGGATCCACCCCGTCGTTTGCCAGAACCATTCCCCAGTTGGCTAGGTCTTCTGCAGTGACGTTGACTGAGCACATACGAAAGTAAAGGTCGAGCGCCTCTTCAGGGTCCCCTTCGATTATGTTTTCGCTCTTCATCCAGTATGCCATGGAGCGGTTCCTCATACCGGCGCGCTTTTCAGATAGGTAAACTTCCTGGTTGAGCGAAAGGTTTTCGTTCAGGCAAACCTTCCTTGTAAGCTCCAGATAGAGTTCAAACGGATCATCTCCCGGAATGCAGCTTGCAGTGGCTATCGCTCCGGCGTTTATCATCGGGTTGAGCGGGTGGGGAGTCCTTGTCTCAAGCTTGACTATCGAGTTGAAGGAATCTCCGGTAGGTTCGAGCCCCACCTTGCTGAAGACCTTGTCATAACCCACTGTCTGGAGCGCCAGGGTCAAAGATATGGTCTTCGATATGCTCTGCATCGTAAAGGGTTCCTGCCAGTCACCAGTGGAATATGTCCCGCCGGTCACGGTCTTAACACAGGCCCCGATGTGCTCCGGGTCCGCCTTGGAGAGTTCGGGGATGTATGTCGCGACCTTTCCGGTCTTTGTACAACGCCTTCCTTCACTCAGCGCCTTTTCCAGGGCATCCTGTATGTCCCCCTCCGCCCCTTGCTTTATGGGCTCAGGGAGATCTTCAGAAACCTGTCTCATCGGGAGAACGAAAGAGCTGTTCATAGCTTCCGGGGATGATCAGTTTTTTCCTCAGCTGTATCTTGGGCATGCCCAGAACCACTATTCCGGATGCCAGGTCAAGGTGATATTTCTGTGCATCTTCGACAGGGTCGAAGCCTATGGATGTCCCAGGCGGAATAATGTTGTGTGCATCAACTATGACTCTGCGCAGCCTGCAGTTTTCCCCGATCTCGACATTCTGTCCTATTATGGACTCTTCGACTACTGCTCCCGGTTTTATGACGCAGTTGCGGGAGAGCACGCTCTTTCTTACGTAAGCGCCGAGTACGCGGCTTGCCTCAGCCCTCAGACAGCCGTCGACCGAGCATGAGTGGTCAGCGGCGGGGTATGTAAATCCAGGGGGATCAGAATATGATACAGTCCTAATAGGCCACTGCTGGTTGTAGAGGCTCAGCTCCGAGGGATGTTTGAGAAGGTCCATCTGGGCCTCCCAGTAAGCCTTGATGCTTCCGACGTCCTTCCAGTAAGGCCTGTCGCCGCCCGGAAGCACGTTGGTGGAAAAATCGTAGGCCATTACCTTATGTGACTTGTAAAGTGAGGGGATTATATCCCTTCCGAAGTCGTGGGAGCTGTCCTTCTTTTCGTTGTCGGAAAGCACCGATTCCTCGAGCATCTCCCTCTCGAAAATGTAGTTTCCCATAGAAACGAAGCTGAAGCCGGGCCTTCCGGGTATCTCCGGCGGCACAGAGGGTTTTTCCACGAAATCGATGATCCGGCCGTTCTCGTCAGTCGCTATGCATCCGAACTGGTTTGCCTCGGAAGAGGGGACGACATAAGCGGCGACAGTGACGTCGGCCTTGTTGTCCACATGGTACTGGAGCATCTGCTCGACATCCATCTTATAGACGTGGTCGGCAGCAAATATGCAGATCCTGTCAGCGTTGAAGAGGGTCACTAGGTGAAGGTTCTGGAAGATCGCATCTGCGGTGCCCTCGTACCAGCGTTCCCCGTCCCACATCTGGGCCGGTACTACGTTCACGAAAAAGTCCCGTCCGCGGAGGGCGCTGCCGAACTGCCACCCTTTGCCTATATGTTCATGCAGTGACTGACTTTTGAACTGTATAAGACAGTAGATAGAAAAAAGGCCGCTGTTGACCATGTTGGAAAGCGCAAAATCTATGATCCTGTACTTTGCGGCGAAAGGGACTGCAGGTTTAGCCCGGTATTTTGTAAGCGGCATCAGCCGTTCGCCCTTGCCTCCCGCCAGTACCATGCCGAGGACCCGGCCGTACTTGCCATGGATCATCTTGACCCCTCCTTAAAAAGCTTTTTGACGATGCCTTGCCATTTTTGGACAAAAGTCAGTTATTTTCAGGTCGAGCAGTGTTATGAATCAGAGATGGACCGCTGATATTACAAATAATTATAGCCTATAAAAAAATATAATCGATATTTTTTCTGTAATCGTTACAACTATTTTATTATATTTTAATTTGGTCAGGAGATCATAAAGTTTATGTTTCAGTAATGTAAAAAATCAGTCTGACGTAAGGATGTCCCTGTAGAGCTCCGCGTAGGCCTTTGCAGAATTGTCCCATGAAAAATCGGAGCCCATGGCGTTTCTGATTATGCCGTCCCATCTCGTGCCGTCGTCTTTGGCCGCCAAAGCCCGGTCGATCGCCTTTTGAAGCTCTTCGTGGGAAAAGTCCTTGAAAAGGAATCCCGTACCGTCCGGCGATCCGTCTGCGTCGATAACGGTATCTGCAAGTCCGCCTGTTGCCCTTGCAACAGGGATTGTTCCGTAGGCGAAGGCTATCAGCTGTGAAAGTCCGCAAGGTTCGAAGAGCGAGGGCATCAGAAGCATGTCTCCGCCTGCGTATGCGAGATGTGCCTTGGCCTCGTTGAACTCCAGGATCTCATGCACAGAGTGAGGATACTCCTTCCTGAATTCAAAGACTTTTCTGGTGTACAGGTCGTTTCCCGAGCCGACTATCACGAACCTCGCCTTCTTTGCCAGAAAGGGTCTCACCGCGTCCAGCATTATGTCTATCCCTTTCTGCTCGGTCAGCCTCCCGACAAAGATCAGGATCGGCCTCCTGTCCTCTTTCCACCCGCACTCCTTCAGCAGCGCCCTTCGGCATTCTTCTTTACCGCCCATATCCCCGATACTGTAATTGGCGGGCAGGAGGGAGTCAGTTTTCGGGTTCCAGATGTCGTAGTCTATCCCGTTGATTATCCCGCGAAGTTTGTTTTTGTGGGCGACTATCACTCCGTCAAGCCCCAGACCGCCGTTGGGCGTCTGGATGTCCCATGAGTAGTTGGGGCTTACGGTCGTGAAGGCCTCAGTTGTCGTAATTGCGCCCTTCATCATGTTCACCTGTCCGAAATACTCCAAGCTGTCCGTGTCCAGGTTTGAGAACGCTCTGGGGCTGAATCCCCAGCCCTCAAGCACAGAGGGGGATATTATTCCCTGGAATGCTAGGTTGTGGATCGTAAAGACCGTGTCGTAGTCGCCGTTGAAGTAAGAGTAGTACCTGTGCCACTTCAGAGCTGCGGATACCGGAGCTGTGGTCCAGTCATGCGCATGGAGGAACTGCGGTTTCCATCCGGTGAGCCTCAGCAGTTCAAAAGGGGCGAAGGAGAGGAAGATGAAGGGCAGCACGGTCACGGCATCCAGCTTCTCAGGGTATATGCAGGGGTCGGAAAAAAGTTCCGGCTGGTCCAGCAGATATATGTGAAGCCCGTTCACCTCCGCTTCGAGGACAGATGCGGTGTAGGCCCGCCAGTTCAGCGCAACGCTTATCTCGCCTATCGGTTCCCTTTTCAGCCTGCCAATTTCCTCTGCCTTCTCAAGTACTCCCGGCCATGCAGGAATGAGCACCCTGGCGTCTATGCTCTGCTTTTTCAGCGCCTTTGGAAGAGTGCCGACAACATCTCCGAGTCCGCCCTTTTTCGCAATCGGAGAACACTCGGGAGCTATATGAAGCACCTTGAGCGTAAAATTTTTATAGGCGATCATATCCTAAAGACCTCTGAAGACTGTTCCGTAAGCTTTCTCGCAATACTCTCTGACGACCCTGTGTGTGTTGAAGTAGCTCGCGTTGATCGAAATTGCCAGCTTCATCATTCTTATCCACCTTGGCCTGTTGTTGTAGTAGAGCGGCAGTATCTTGATCTGCAGCTTCCTGTACAGATCTTCCGCGTCCTGCGACTCATCGTATCCTCTCATGTCATTCGGTCCGGGTTCCGGTCCTATCGCCCAGCCCGTGTGCCCTTCCAGGCATCCTTCGATCCACCAGCCGTCCAGGACGGAGAAGTTCATTATCCCGTTGTGGACGCATTTCATGCCGCTCGTGCCCGAGGCCTCCCTGGGCCTCACCGGAGTGTTGAGCCATAGGTCCACTCCGGAGGTGATCAGCTTCGCCGGTGTCATGTTGTAATTCTCGATGAACACCACGGGCATGGCCGTGCCCAGCTCCTTCGATATGTTGTGTATCTTCTGCAGGATGTCCTTCCCCGGTTCGTCGTGAGGGTGCGCCTTGCCTGAGAATATGAACTGGATCTTTCCTGCGCCTATCTCGAGGAGCCTTTTTATGTCGGTGAATATGAGGTCTGCCCTCTTATATGTCGCGGCCCTCCTTGCGAAGCCTATTGTAAGAATATCGGGATCCAGCTTTTGTCCGGTCTCCTCGAACACCATGTCGAGAAGTTTCAGCTTTGCGGTCCTGTGTGCTTCCCAGATCTCCTCGTTGGGTATCTGTATAGCCTGCATCAGCCTGCTTGTATTCGTTCGCCATCCCAGGATGTACTTGTCATAGAGGGCCGCGAACGATTCGCATGTCCATGTGGTAGAGTGCACCCCGTTGGTCACCCAATCGATGGAATCGTTGTTGAACATCGCCCTGCTCACCTCTGCGTGCTTTCGTGAGACCCCGTTGACGTACCTGCTGAACTTCAGCGCCAGGTCCGTCATCGAGAGCCCGCTGCCTCCGACAGTGTTCCTCAGCTTCTCTATGAAGGTGCTCTCTATGACTTCGTTGATGAGGTCGTATGAGAAGAAGTCATGACCGGCTTCCACCGGAGTATGGGTAGTGAAGACGACCTGATTGCGGATCTTCTGAAGGTCAGGGTAACCCTGTTCCCTCAGGAGCTCAAGCGTTATGAAGCCCGCATGTCCCTCGTTCAGATGGAAGGTCTTCACGTTCCTGTAACCGAGGTCGCGGAGTATCCTGAGTCCGCCTATGCCCAGTATCAGTTCCTGGCATAGCCGGTATCTGTTGTCGCCTCCGTACAGTTCATCCGTCAGCGCCCTGTCCTCGGGAGTGTTCTCGGGAAGGTCCGTATCGAGGAAGAGTATCGGGATGGGATGTCCCGAATTTCCGATTATGGTATAAGACCATACCCCTACCTTTACCTCCCTGTGGTTCATCATGATGCTTACACTGTTGGGGAGGAATGTGAGCAGTTTTGAGGGGTCCCAGTCCACGGGCCTCTCGGTCTGTCTTCCCTCATTGTTTATCTTTTGCGCAAAATATCCCTTCTTGTAAAGGAGGGTGATCCCCACCATGGGAACACCCAGGTCGGCCGCGCTCTTAAGTATGTCACCTGCCAGTATCCCCAGCCCTCCCGAATAGGTCGGGATCTCCGGGGTAAGCCCTATCTCCATCGAAAAATAGGCTACGTTTCTGAATGCGGGATCCCTTTCCAGCGTAGACAGGATCGACTGGGCAAGATTGCCGCCATAATTCATATCTGTCATTTTTTCTCCTCCAAATCCGGTGCTTTCAAGATCGGAGACCAGGGAGGCCGCTCCGTTGGTGTACTTTCCGTTCCTGCCGTTTCCGTTGCAGTGGGTCTTATGCATTATTTCACGTTCGGCCGTGACTCTCGCGTTAGGGTATTCCTTGCTGTTGCCCTCTGCCTTTTCCAGGTCTGTGAGCAGGTCTGACATAATGTCCCAGTCAGAGAGGTTCCCGGCAAGTTCGGCGGCCCTTATGGCGAAAGAGATGACCTGCTTTGTCTCCACGCCTGAAATGTCGTTGAAAAACCATCCGCAGGAAGTGTACATGAACATCCGCATGCGCTCTGCCTCAAGTGCGGAGAGGATCGAAGCCCCTTCTCTTTCACCGATGCTTCCCAGATGCTTTGAAAGGAACTCAAGCCCTCTTTCGTATTCCTCCTTATTGTTGTGGCCTGCAGAGCGGAAGTGCTCTATCGAAAGGTTCCTGAGCTCCCATGGGTCGAAATAGGGCGAAACGGTTTCGGAAAATACTCCGTCCACCCTCTCTGCGAGCTTGTCGAACGCCTCTCTCAGAGGTCCCCTCCATGCCTGTTTCCAGCCGGGCTTTCCCCCCGTGCTACAGCCGCAGTCGCTGTGCCAGCGCTCAATGCCGTGCACGCACGACCATGATGTATTTTCCCTGATCACGCACTCAAATTTTGCGGGATGGTCCTCAAGGAAAGTGCCGATATCCGGGAGGCGTACCTCAGGATCTGTTTCAAGCCTTTCAAAAAGGCGGGCGAGGGCCATCTCACCAAACTTATGGTGGTGGCCATAGGTCTCACCGTCTGTGGCGACGACCAGAAGCCTCTCTTCCGAGCGGATCTTTATTGCTCCGACCAGCGCGTCCCTGAATCTGTCGCCATTCTCCAGCAGTTTTCCGAAAGCAATGTCATGGGCCAGCCCGCCGTGGTAAAAGACGATCGTTATGGTTCTTCCGGAAGGAAGCCTGCAAAGGTATGGCAGGGTGACATCAAGTCCTTTGCCGTACGGGGTCTCTTTTCTCACTCCGTCGATGATGACAGCCTCGCACTGGCTCGGGGCCAGTATGGTAAAGCTCATGCCGTTTTCGCTGAGGATCTCAAGTGCAGCGGTGTTGACCGCCGTCTCAGGAAGCCACATGCCTTTGGGCCTTCTTTTGAAACGGTATTCAAAATCCTTGATGCCCCATATCGTCTGGGTTTTTTTGTCCTCTGCCGAGGCGAGCGGCATTATCATGTGGCTGTAGCACTGGGCAATGGCCTTCCTGCCCGACTCCCTGAGGGCCAGGTCGAGGACCGGGTCTTCCTTTTCGATCCATCTATGCAGGGTTGGTCCGAAGTTGAAGCTCAGGTGTGAATAGTTGTTTACGACAGATGCTATGCGGCCGTCAGGTCCCAGTACCTTTGCCGCGCAGTTCGGCCTGTAGCATTCGCTGGCTATCCTTTGGTTCCAGTCATGAGCGGGGGATGCTGTGGGGTCCTTCAAAACCGCGTTTGACCATGGATCTTCGCGCGGCGGCTGGTAGAAGTGTCCATGTACCGCAATATTAAACAACTGGCGATCACCTCCGCAGATTCCGCCGGTCGATCCGGCAATATGATTATACTATGACAAGGGGCAAATGCCACGGTGCCGGGTGGTGCTGCAGGGGGCACAACTGCTGTTGCGCTTGTTTTTTTTGGTCTTAACGATATAATTGAACAGGAACCTAAAATCGACCCTGCGGAGTGCGTGGAATACGGGTTGTGTCTTGAGCCAACAATAAATCCCGGCTGAACTTTTTTCCCGTCAGCGGCGGAGACCTCGTCGGTCGACCAAGCTTTGCGGGTGGGGTTCTAATCCTGTTTAGGAGCGGGTCAAGACCTTCCGTACACGGCTCTTGCGGGGTATTTTTAGCCTCTGTCAAACTAAGTGAAGGAGCAAATTTATGAACATCAAACCACCATTCTGGCATCCATCAGCATCAAAGGGCTTCATCATTGACTGGGACGGTGTCATTGCGGATACTAAGCTTGATTTCTCCGGACTGAGGGAACGATATTACGGAGGAAGAAGGGCTATGCTGCTTGAAGATGTTCACACACTTTCCCCTGAAGATCAAGTCTCCTTCATGAAAGAGCTGTGCGATCTTGAAATGGAGGGGGCCGGCAGGGCTGAGCCTATACCAGGAGCATTCGAGCTGATAAAACGGCTGAGATCCGAAGGCATCCCCTATGCGATAGTATCCAGGAACTGCCGTAAGTCGATCGAACTTGCAGCCAGGACCATCGGCCTTGAACTTCCCGAACATACGTGGAGCAGGGATGAACAGAAAAAGGTGAAGCCTCACCCCCGTTCCCTTAAGGAGGCCGCCGCTTCTATAGGTATGGAACCTTCCGACTGTGTCTTGATCGGAGATTTTCTTTACGACCTGCAGGGAGCCAGGAGAGCCGGAATGAGGGCCGTCCTAGTGCAGAGGAACGAGCCTGAGTGGGATGAATGGGCAGACGCTGTTTACGCCAAAATGACAGATCTTGTGGCAGACCTGGACGACCCTAAGCCAATAACGCCGTGGGAATACAGGGAGATACACTCAAAGCGCGGCGACAAGTGGCTTAACGCTGCCTACGACCTTACGCTGGAGCTTCCCGACACGACATCTCCCACCCTGGACTGCTGGCTTGTCAGGGCCGCCGCCCTGGGTATCGGGACCATAACGATCTCCGACGATTTTGTGCTCGGTCCTGTCGAATGGAAGGCCAGCCAGTCCTTTGAGCCGTACTTTATGGGACATACGATATCATTCATTGCCAAAAAGTACCTTGCGTCACGTTATCCCATGGCCACAGTGAGCACGGGAGGAGAGGGGATCAAGGCGCCGAAGAACTCTCTTGACCTGACGAGGTTCATCGAAAGAAAGATCTTCTAAATGGAAGAGGGCAGTCTTTTCAGCCGGGAAAATGACCGTAAGACGGCACTTTATGAGATACCCCTTGCCGAACGCATGCGACCGGAGACATTGGACGACTACGCCGGTCAGAAGCACATACTTGGTCCAGGAAAACCCTTGCGTGTAATGCTTGAAGGCGGTAAAGTCCCAAGCTGCATCCTCTACGGCCCTCCCGGGGTGGGTAAGACCACCCTCGTCCGCATAATGTCCAGGGCTACGGGAAGGGAACTTCTTGAGATAAACGCGGTAAGCGCCAAGGTCGAGACACTTCGCACCCTTGTAGACAACGCAAAGACCTCCAAAAGGATCACAGGCAGGTCAGCCATAGCGTTCGTGGACGAGATCTACCACTTCAACACAAAACAGCAGAACGTGCTTCTTCCGTCGGTCGAGACCGGAGACATAATATTGGTCGGAACCACGACTGAAAACCCCTGGTTCGAGATAAACAAGACGCTCCTCTCGCGTATGGTCGTTTATACGCTGAAACCCCTTGAAGAGCAGGATATCGTATCGTTGCTTGAAAGAGCACTCTCAGATCAAGTGAAAGGTCTGGGCATGCTTGGCGTAACGGCTGAAAAGTCCGTCATAGGCAAACTGGCTGTGCTCGCCGGAGGAGATGCCAGACAGGCACTGACAAGGCTTGAGGCTGCAGCTTCATCTGTTGCGCTTGGCGGCGGGAGCGAGATCACCCTGAAGATAATCGCCGAAAGCACAGGAATAGCTACACAGCGCTACGACAGGGTCGCGGACGACCACTACGCGGTAATATCCGCGCTGATAAAGAGCCTCAGGGGATCCGATCCGGACGCTGCCCTCTACTGGCTTGCGAGGATGCTCGCCGCGGGGGACGACCTCAGATTCATCTGCAGGAGGCTTTGCATATTCGCATCAGAAGACATAGGCCTGGCAGAGCCGATGGCCCTTGTCGTAGCTCAGAACGCTGCCGCCGCGGTCGACAGGGTCGGGCTTCCCGAAGCCGACATAATACTTGGTGAAGCAGTCGTCTACCTTGCCTCCGCGCCCAAGAGCAACAGCTCTTACCTTGGGATAAGGGCCGCACTGAAAGCGGTGGAAGAGGGAGATCTCATGGAAGTCCCATATCACTTAAGGAATGACGGCGAAGGCTACATTTACCCCCATGACTCACCCAGCCACTGGGTTCCTCAGGCATACCTCCCCGAACAGAGGCGTTTCTACCATCCGGGAAGGATCGGGGCCGAGGCGAGGATAAGGGAGAGGCTCAAACTCTTCTGGAAAAGGTTTGCGGACGACCCGGAAGAGGGACCGGAACGCTGACGGAGACCATAGGGACAAAAAAAGGCGGCATAAGCCGCCCGATCATTTATTGCGTCAGTTGTTCATCTCTCGCTCTTCCTCGTCGACCTTGAGGGATATCATGTAGATGACGTCCGAAAGCCTGTTCAGGAAGGCGTAACTCTTTTCCGTGATCCCATTATCCCTGAAAAGTGGCGTTGCTGTCCTCTCCGCCCTCCTCGCTATAGTCCTTGCAAGGTGAAGAGCCGCGCCGCATGAAGAATCTCCAGGTCTGACGAAGATCTGGGCCTCTTTTATCGATGCCGCCACCCTGGAGGATACGTTTTCCAGTATCATGGGGTCGGGTTCCGGGAAATCGCATTCCGCGAAATATGCCATCGCGCTGAAAAGATAATCTTCAAGAAAGAATATGTCCTCGGAGGTCTTCGGAGACTTGCACGCTGCGCGGGCAAGCCCGAGAGCTGCCTGGCATTCGTCCAGTGTCCCGTATAGTTCCACCCGGATGTCGTCCTTTGCTATCCTTGTGCCGTTACCCAGTGAAGTCGTTCCCTTATCTCCGCCCTTTGTTGTTACCTTTATGTCCGCCATCATGTTCTCCTTGTGGATTCCGGCTTTAGTGGCGGATCCCACGTTCTTCATCGCCGCATCCGCTGGCGCAGGAAGAACAGTCGGAACAGCCGCAGTTGCTCTCGTGCTGGGATTTGAATGCCACACGGAGAGTGGCTTCCATGAAGAACTCCTCAGGGAGGACCATTCTCTCGTTCCCGTCAAAATCCTTCAGCGTCCGGCAGGGGAATCCGCCTCCGTCCGGGACCGTGCAGGAATCACACTCAGCGAACCCGACCTCCAGCATCATCAGTTCCTCGATGGGCGTCTCCTCCACGTCGATCTCCGGCGACTGTATAGTTACCATGTTTCCCGCCATCAGGGTATCCTGGGAGATCTCGTCAAGGATCACCTTCCTGAGCTTCAGCTTTATGTCTATTGGCTCAAGCTTCGGAGCCATCCTCTCACCGAAGTCGACGAGGTTCTCCCATGTCTCCTTCCATGGTTCGGGCTCGATGTCCCTGACTGTATAGTGCGAAAGAATAATATTTTTCATAATTTGTCCCCCTAATCGCCGCTTTGGAATTCCCTGTATATATTACAACATTTTGAAAGGTAAGGGCATTGCGGTCAAGGGATAATTCCGCTAGAATATCCGCGTCGGAATATTGCCGGGATGGCGGAATGGCAGACGCAGAGGACTCAAAATCCCCCGGGGAAACACCCGTGGGGGGTCGACCCACCCTCCCGGCACCAGTTTTTTACTGCCCCAGG
>DCEE01000020.1:114768-135316 GCA_002316795.1 Synergistaceae bacterium UBA1037 | reverse complement strand
AAACCTCAGTCTGTGCCCGATGCTATCTATGATTTCATTGTAAACCGCGGCGCAAATGTAGCAAGAGGCTCGGCCTCCATGAGGGACATGCAGAGCCTGGACTATATTTTTACCTGCAGGCAAAAGCTTGCCGAACTCTTTGGCGGGTATGAAAAGTGTGACCCCAGGTTCGTTACCCTCACATCAAACGTAACAGAATCGATGAACATCATCATAAAGGGTTTCATCAGACCCGGCATGAAAGCTGTCACTTCCTCAATGGAGCACAATTCGGTACTGAGGCCTTTGCGGAGAGCGGAAAGAGATGGAACAGGGCTCGAGATCATCCAGTGCAGTATGAAGGGATATCTCGACCCAGCGACCCTGAAGAAAGCTTTCTCCCAGGGAGCGGATATTGCAATAATCAACCACTGCAGCAACGTAAGCGGGTCCCTCCAGAACATCGCGGACATTGCCGAAGTATGCAGGGGATCAGGTGTTCCACTCGTACTAGATTGTGCCCAGACAGGCGGAATTGTCAAGATAAGCGCCAAGGAGCTCGGGGCAGCGGCTGTATGCTTCACCGGACACAAGGGGCTTTTCGGCCCCCAGGGCACAGGAGGTATAGTCTGGGATCCTGAATTTGCAAAGAGATGTTCGCCCCTTATCGAAGGCGGGACTGGCAGCCTCTCTCACGAAGAGTACCAGCCTTCACAGATGCCTGACAGATTTGAGGCAGGGACGCCAAACGTCCCGGGCATTGCAGGTTTGCTGGCCGCTCTTGAATGGATCGAAAAAGAGGGAATGGACAATATCCGAAAAAATGAGGAACATCTTGGGAAAATGCTTGAAGAGGGACTGAAGGGCATCAACGGCCTCAAAATAATCGGGCCCTCGTCTGATGACCCAAGGCTCCCTGTATATTCCGTCAATTTGAAGGAAATGGACAACGCCAGGATAGCGCGCGACCTTTCAGACATATACGGCATAGAGACAAGGCCGGGCCTTCACTGTGCACCTCTTGCACACAGAACTTTAGGTACCTTTCCGGAAGGAGCGCTCAGGATCTCCCCGGGTCATTTCAATACTGCCGATGACATCTGCCGTGCAGTAAACGCACTTGCAGAGATCGCCATACGTTGAGGAAGCTCCCGCCTCTGACAGTATCAGCCTGAAATAAATCCCTTAGCGACCAGAATGCTCCGGGACTCTTCATCGGCAGGGCGGTAGCCTTTGCTGAGGAGATCCCTTATGTATGTCCCGTTATATGTGAAGCAGAATATCAGATTTGCCAGCCACAAAGTCAGCACGCTTGCAGCAAACATTATAACGGCCCACTTCGCGTCGCCCCTGAATATCGGCACACAGAACCCGAAAAAGAAAACCGTCCAGCTGAATCCTACTTTTGTTGTCCTTAGCTGTCCGGCAGGATCTTCAAGCCTTATAAGCATTATCGTTCTCCTTCTTCATTGCCCTCTTTCTCAAAAGCCATGATCGCCGCTTTTGACGTTCCCCACCATGTAACACCAATTAACGAAGCCATCATCGGTAGTGAGATATACTTGAACTCGATGCTTCCCTTCAGATAAGCGATAAAAAAGATGATAAGTGCGGCGGCCGCTGCCGCTGTGAATACCTTTGAGATGCTGTTGATCAACCTGGCCGTACGAAGTGTCATAACATCCACCCTTTGAGAAATATACGGAATACTGGTAAATAATACCACAGGGCTGCTATAAAAAAGGTATAATTTGCATGGATCAAATCTACAGGAGGGGGATTAACAATGATGATGTTTCTACTGGCGGCAGCTGCAGTTTTAGGTTTATGGCTTATGACCACGTACAACGGCCTCGTCAAGCTTCGAAACCTTATGCAGGAAGGGTGGAGCGGCATAGACGTACAATTGAAAAGACGTTCCGACCTTATTCCTAATCTCGTTGAGACAGTCAAGGGATATGCTTCTCACGAAAAGGAAACTCTTCAGGGAGTAACCAACGCGCGTGCCGCTGTAATGCAGGCGGGAAACGATCCGGAAGCAAGGCTCAAGGCTGAAAACGCACTGACAGGGACGCTGAGATCTCTCTTCGCTGTTGCAGAAAACTACCCGGAACTGAAGGCTAATACCAATTTTCTTGACCTTCAACAACAGCTTGGAACTATCGAAAATGAGATACAGATGTCCAGACGTTACTACAACGGAACTGCAAGAAACCTTAATACCGCCATCCAGCGTTTTCCTGCTGTTTTGATCGCGAGACAGTTTGGTTTTAAAGAAGCTCCGTTCTTCGAGGCGGAGGAAGAGGCGAGAGAAAACCCGAAGGTTTCATTTTAAACAGGATTTTGTGATACTTGAGGGAGGGAAAATATGAGGAACACCAGAGACTGTCTTATTAAAATTACGGCACTGCTGTGCGCGGCTGTTTTCGTTATATTGTCAGGAGTTAAAGTGACCGAAGCAAGAGAAACCTTCAACAGGTTCAACGCTGACATAATAATAAATGAGAACAGCTCTGTAGAAGTTACTGAAGAAATTCTTGTCAACGTTGAGAATATCGAGATCAACAGGGGCATAATCCGTTCGCTCCCTGTGGAATACAGGGACGGAAAAGGCAATTCAACAGAACTCAAACTAGAGATAACAGATATAAAGCTTGACGGTCAAAACATCCCATGGAGTTCTGTGAGAGCAGGGGTAAACGTTGATGTTAAGATCGGAGATCCAAATAAGATCATACCCAGGGGACTCCATACATTTCTGATAAAATACCGGATCGAAAGGCACATAGGATTTTTTGAGGACCACGACGAACTCTACTGGAATGTAACGGGAAAAGATTTTTCTTTCCCGGTTCTTGAAGCATCATGCAGGGTCGCGCTTCCAGGAAAAAATTTCGGAGAAGGATTCAACACGATAGAGTGGTATGTGGGCCGGTATGGTACAAAGGGAGACAACAGCAGGGCGAGACAGGATTCCGGAAGCGTTTTCACAGTCGGGCCGCTTCAGCCGGGAGAAGTTTTCACCGTAGTCTACACATGGCCGAAAGATCTGGTAACTCCACCGCCCCCTCCTGCCAGGGACAATCAAAAGGCTCAGGGAGGTATAGCAGCAGCGACATTTGCTTTGATCTCCGGTTGGTTCTGGTTTGCCTGGAAAAAGTGGGGCAAAGACCCGGATAAAAAGACAGTGATCCCGCTTTTCTACGCACCGGATGGTGCATCTCCCGCATTCCTGAGGTACGTAAGGGACATGCGGCTCGATCAGACAGGCTTCACTGCTGCAATAATAGGGCTGGCTGTTAAGGGAGCAATTAAAATCGTCGAAGTTGAAGGAAGAGAAACTTTCTTTGGAAAGGGCAAGGGCCACTTTGTGTTGCATGAGAAAGAGACCGAACCGGAAAAACTTCAGCCTGAAGAAGAGGCTCTAATGATGCAGCTTTTCCCCGGAAGCATAGACAGCGTATCTTTAGTTCAGGATAACGGCGACATAATTTCCGGAGCAATGAGAAGTCTTGCAAGAAATCTCAGAAACACAAACTCTGCAATTTTTACAAGAAACACAGATAAGATGTTGCCCGGCCTTGCTTTGTATGGGCTTGGAATAGCAGCAAGCTACCCATTCAGCGGGGAATATCCATTGAACACCATGCTGGCCGGGGTTTGCGGACTTCTTATCATTGGGCTGGGAATGAGGCTGAGCAAAGCTGCAAATACCGGCGGACAGAATATAAGGCAGTTCCTTGGAAGAGCTTTCCCTGCGCTTGCTGTGGGTCTTGTAGGAGCAATAGCGCTTGGGGGAGAGGGCCTCTCCCCATTCACATTTGTCTTTTTCGTAGCTTCGGCAGCGATCATTGCTGTTATGAGGCCTCTTATGGTCTCAAGGACTCAAAAGGGCAGCAATATTTTGAGCGAGGCAGAAGGTCTCAAGCTATACATGGACACAGCAGAAAAAGAGAGGCTTGAAATGTTCAACCCTCCGGAAGAGACTCCGGAGCTCTTTGAAAAGCTTCTTCCTTACGCACTCGCACTCGATGTTGCAAAAACCTGGGGCAACAGGTTCGAAAGTGTTTTGACAAAAGCCAGTTATAAGCCCGAATGGTATTCAGGACCTTCGCCATATCTATTCCTGAATGGTTCGGGCCTGAATAATTTCTCGTCAAGCCTAGGCAGCAGCCTGGGGCAAAGCATGGCTCCGCAGTCTGCCCCCGGGACATCTTCAGGTATGGGAGGCGGCGGTTTTGCGGGAGGCGGCGGAGGCGGCGGAGGAGCAAAGGGCTGGTAATTTTTAGTCCTGAGTCATTGGTCGATCTTTCTTACAGCAAAATAATCATCAGCTTTTTGATAAATCAAGGGGCTGCGTGAAATCGTAAGATCTCACACAGCCCTTTCTCATTGACCTGCCGGGACAAACTTCTTACCTGTTCTTTACTAAAGTTCTTATCGTATCCCAGACATCAGGAGTCTCGTGTCCCTTCCTCCACCCCGCGACCCCGGCAAGGCGGTACTTATCAAGGATCGAGAGCTTGGTTTTTATGGAATCCCTGTTTTCTACCCATACCTTATAGGTCTTTCCCTCTGAAAGATACGAATAGAAATACTGCCCCTTGTCACTGAGCCATACCGGGGAGAGTCCTCTTTCGTAAATAATAGAATCTGACTCGGCCATAGTAAGGGTGGAACCTTTGACTTTTACCTTGCCCTGACCCGTCGGAGATTCCTCCCATTTCCTCATGTAAAAAGGAACGCCTAATATCAGCTTTGCAGGAGGCACGCCCTCCTCTATTGTTTTTTGCACCGCACGTTCGACCCACGGCATCGAAGCGACAGAACCCGCCCTCGGAGAGGTCCTCCAATGTTCGTCATAGGCCATGAGCATAACGTAATCAACGTGTTTTGAAAGTGCCCCCCTGTCGTGGCTCCTTGACAGATTGCTGTTTCCGGGTACGTGGACGTCTACAGAGCTTACAAGACCCTCCCCTTTGAGATAACCGCTGAGCAGCGAGATGAAACGCACATATTTGTCCCTGTCGGCAGCATCAACATTTTCAAAATCTATGTTTATGCCGTCGAAACCATAGAGCTTCGAATAACATAGAATTCGTGCAATAAAGATATTCACGGCAGCAGTGTCGTTGAAAAACCTTGACGTGTTCTCTTTGCTGAAGCCGTTTGAAACAAGGGGCCATATGCGGTATCCCTTTTCGCGCGCAGCCTCAACATAGGCTGCGGAGGCTCTGTTTGCCATATTTCCGCTGCCGTCGGTAAGGTTAAACCATGTCGGCGAGATCACATCAAGCCCATCAATGCGTTCTTCCGCTCCGAGATCGGGATTATCCCTTGTGATGTGTGCCCACGCAAGGGTGATCTGTTTATTTTTCAGGAAGGCATTATCAGGCTTTCTTATGTTCAAAGGGGTATTGAGAGTGATCCTTTTGAGTTCGAGACCAGCGTTTCTCTCATCTGCAGCTATCCCTGTCAGTTGTTCCAATCCTGTTACGTTGAAATAAGAGGTACCCTCATTGTCCATCGAGGGGAAATATAAAGAAATGGATCTTCCTGACAGCCTCTCAAGTTCCTTAATGCCAAAAACTTTGGCAGGTTCCCTGACTTCAATAAGAAAGCCCTTTCCATTCGGACCTTTCGTTAAGGGCAGCCCCAGCGTACCCAGGAGATCTGCGGGCACCCATATATCCTTTCCGCGGACAATGGCTGTCCCCAGCAGGTCCCTTGAGGGTCCGTAAGAAAAAATTATGTCGAGATACCTGTCATTTTCATCAGCGCTTGCCATTGAATTAAACAAAAGAGCTAAAAACAGGAATGAGAGAAAGACCACGCGGTGCACAAACTTTATCTTTATCAATTCATATGACCCCCTTCAACATTTCTAGTATAATCTTAACCTCATTTACCGGTAAGAGATTCGGCAAAATTGCTATATAATGCATGGATAAAATCCTTAACGACCGGAGTGTTTGGTTCTGAGAAAAATTTCGCTCTTCACAGTCCTGCTCTTCCTGCTCATCTTTTCACAGCAAGCCGACTGTTCAGAAGGAATGGGGATCAGCCCCGATCTTTTTTTGAAGAGACTGGGATATTCATGTATCAGGGTGAAAAACGGGATTTCCAGCGCTGCCATAGCCTCCGGCATCCAGGATTCGGAAGGAACAAAAAAAGTCCTTGAGTGCGGCGGAAAGCTGATTATGGTCCTGACAGGCTCAGAAGAGGGTAAGGAACTTATGAGCGTAGCTCTGCTCTCTTTTACGGATCCTCACGAAGACGAAAAAAGATCTGTGCCCGTACCCGGGTCCTACGAAAACAACCGTTTTGTAAACATTTGCAGGCAGATGATCTACTCTCTGGACAGCGGGATATCTGAGACTGAAGCGGACAGTGCCTTAAAGTCAATGGGTGTATACGGCAATATGCTTGACGGAGCTCAGAGAAGCAGTTTGGTAAAAGGCTACAGGTGCATGCTGAAACTCCAGCCTGGCGGCATGCTTATGCATGGTAATATCAAGGATATAGCGGATCATTACAATAAATAAAAGGAGAAAAGAGAATGAATATCGAAGAGCTTCTTGAAAGGCTTGACGCGGCAGATACCGATGAAGAAATCAGTGAGATCGGCAGGGAGATACTTGAAAAAGACCCTGACAGCCCTTACGGGAAACTGGCAGTCTGGGAAACTATGACTTATGACGACTGTATCGAAAATCTTGACATGCTCAGGGAGGCACTTTCCGGCATCAGGATGATAATATCCGAAAAAGAGACCCCTCCCGACCTCGAAGAAGACAGAGATGCGCAGGCATACTGCACCATTATGATGAACCTGGGATACTCGCTGCTCGCAGAGCAAAAGACCGAGGAGGCTCTGGAGATCGCAAGAGAGTTCGCAAACTTTGATGATGAGGGATTCTATCCGAGCAGGACACTTCTTTACCGCTGCCTGCTGGATCTCCAGATGTACAGGGAGATTTTCGAAACGCTTGAGAGCGATCCCCTTGAATCCGTCGTCGGGGAGCATGCCCGCGCTATCGCGCTTATTGAGACTGAAGCAGACCCTGCCGATATCCGCGATGCAGTGAACTACGCTATCTCGCTTGATCCGAATGTTCCCTTCTTCGTCCTGAACATATGGGAGTTCCCCGAGTCTGACGACGATATCGACGAAGAGATGGAAGATACCATAAATTACGCCACCTATGTGGCAGAGCCGTGGTGTTCCTCCGACAACAGGCTCGCCGCACTCAGCGCGCCGGCATTCCTCTTCGGCTATCTGACCGACAGGCTGACGGATGAGAAGGACATCAAGCTCCTGCTGGAAGGATACGACGGTGCCGGAGTTCTGAAAGAAGTGGAAGAGGCCAAGGCTAAGATCCGTGAAATGGAGCAGCAGAGATGCGACCCCGAGGAGATAGACGCCGTGGCGCTGGGCGAGACCGGTGCAATAGTGGAAAAGCTTCTTGACTGATAGACAGAGATACTTGCAGTAGGGGCGGCCTTTCCGGGCTGCCCCTTTTTTATATTTATTTTACCCTTCTGCAGATGTTCCGTTGTCGATTATTACTCCCTGGTTGCTCTCTCCGTCCATGTAGGCTGAAAAGTTCCCCCTGTATATCCTTATTGCCGGATGTGGACCCTCTTCCCACTCGTTTTCGGTGAACCACTCCTGATCTATGAGATTGTTTGATTCTCCCTCAAAGACGGGCATGTAGAGGACACTGTCCACTGCAAGATCTGAGAAGAAGTGGGTCCCGTAAGAGAGTTCAGGCATAAATCCGAGCCTGGGTATGCCAAGTTCGACTATGCAGCAGCAGTTTGTAAGCTCGTTGTACTTTACCGGTACTCCAAGTTCGGGGTTGCTCGACCCTACCCTGCCGGGCGAGACAAAGATGAACTTCTGTCCTTTCATCTGTTCATTTATTTCGCCGATCCCCCGCGCGACCTTGAAAAAATCAGGATTTGAATAGTATTGCAAGTGGTCGATATATACGAGGCAGGGTATGTTGTGGAGCACTCCGGGCGTGACCATCCTGTCAGCCTTCAGAATTACCCTCTTTCCGCCAAGGTCGGGGATCCCTTCCTCCTCGCATGTCTGACACCAGCACGGACGCGACTGTATCAAGCAAAAACTGTCATCGAGAGGTTCATATGCAAACTCGATGTCTGCCGGCAGCCCCATCGAAGACTCCAGCAGAGGGAGCGTCTTTTTCATCCTTTCAAAAAAGTTTGGGTATTTTTTCGGGAAGTTGTCAAAGGTCAGGCAAACCTTTGATCCCAGATCGATCCTCTGAGTGGATTTCATCAGAGAAGAGAGGCATCCCCCGTCGGGATCATAGCAATATATCTGCGCATAGGCGTCAAAGTCGGGATGATATTCTATCAGCTGACGCCATTCTTTTTTGATGTCGAGCGTCGTCAGTTCATTGGGTCTTTCCCTGTCGATCACATGGAATCTTTCCTGGGAATGGATAGCGATCTTTTCCGGACTCTGTCCGTCCGGCCTCAGATACGCATTCGTCAGGGATATCGTCCTTGCATAACCTCTCTTCGTACTCATGGTCCCCAGTCCAAAGACAAGCCTGAGAACACCGTCCTTTTGTTTCACCCTTTTGTTCCATCGTCGGAAATTCTGAGAATAGCCTACTCCGGCTATGGTGGGGTAATAGTACCTTCCGTGCCATCTTCCGGACATCCTGATAACGATTATCCCCATGTCGTCATCGCCAAGTCCGTGTTTTTTCCTGTAGCTCGTCGCTTCAGGGAAGTATATCCTTGAATATATCTTCCTGATCTCCCTTTCAACTATTAGCACCCTCTCTTCCAGAGACGGTGAATCATTGCTCATGAATGTCGTCAGGTACTTTCCGGCAAACGAATGTTTGGCTGAATCCTCAAGCCTGCTGCTGCTCCTTATAACAACCGGGTCGTGCATCTCTGAGAGAAAATTCCTTACTGCTTCAGTCACTGTCGCCGGCAGCGGAGTCCGGAGGAAAACTTCTTCCAGCCTCTCCGGGTCATTCTGCGATATCAGAAGGTCCAGAGACGGCACTGACTCAAGGAAACGGTGAAAAATGTCTATCCCGAAGTATATCGACTCCGGGACCTTGCTGTTGGATAGCTGCGGATCACCTGAATCACGAAGTTTTCTCAGCGCAAAAAGAAGGGAACGGCCCTTTCCTCCAATCGTCCCTTTGCCGAATATCATTGGCGCAAATTCCGGATCGTTGTGCGGGTCCCATGCGAAATACTCTTCCCTGGTCCTTTCCAGATCGGTCACTTGCCCTTCACCTCCGTATCGCCCTTGTCTATCACTACCCCAACCTCACTGTCACCGTCAAGCAGGACATCGAATGTCCCGCGGTAATGCCTCACGGCGGGATGGTGGGCTGATGTCCATTCTCTGCTCTCAAACCATCCCTTGTTGTAGACGTTGCCTTTCTCTCCGTCAAATACGGGAAGGTAGAGTATGTTGTCTCCATCCAGATCGAGGAAAAAGTGCGTCCCGTACGAAAGTTCCGGAGCCATGCCTTTGCTGGGTATGCCAAGTTCGACAAGACATCCTGAATTCGAAAGCTCACTGTACTGTACAGGCACTCCGAGAACGGGATTTGAGCTTCCCCATCGCCCCGGTCCCACAAGAAGGTATCTCTCCCCGTCCAATTTTGCGTTAATTTCTCCTATTGCCCTTGCCACATCATAAAAGTCCGGTGTCCTGCCATAAAGCTCAGGGTCCACATACACTATGTGCTTTATGTTCTCAAGCCTGCCGTTTGCGACCATCCGGTTCCCCCTTAGTATCGTATTTTCGGGGCTGACTTCAGGTATGACGACCTTGCCCTTGTCATCATAAACTGACAGCGGCCTGAGCTGAACAAGCGTAAATTCGTCTCCTGCGCTCTCATATGTAAACTCCATGTCGGATGGCAGCCGCAGTTCCTCCTCAAAAAGCCGAAGCAGCTTTTTAATCCTTTTGAACAGCTGAGGACATTTCTGCGGAAGCTCCGCGAATGTAAATACAGCCCTGGGAGCAACCATGTCTCTGGTGTCCGCCAGAAGCCAATGGAACATATTGCCGTCATACCACTGAAGGTATGACTGGGCCATCTTGTGTTCCTGCATGATCATCCTGATATAGTTCCCGGCATAAGCCGTCATGAAGGCGTTGTGTTCTATGTCAACGTAGTCGAACTGTTCCTGAGAGTGGGATACTATCTCGGCAGGCCTGTTGCCTTCGGGTCTCAGGTTCGGGTTTGTGAGGTAGAAGGTCCTGGCAAAGCTCCTGTCGACCGTTCTTGTGCCGAGGCCGAAGCATATCCTTGCCACTCCGTCTTCCTTCCTGATCCTTGGCGAAGGCCTTCTGAAGACCTGCGAGAAGGCAGTCCCTGCAAGCTCCGGATAATATTTACTATCCCTCATCTTCCCCGCTATGGGCTGGATGAGGACCCCCATCCGCTCGCCTCCCCAAAGTATGTTGTGCTTCCTTTTGTACTCCCTGGCAGCCGGGTTGTAGGTCGACGCGTACACCTCCTTGATCGCAGCCTCAAGGCCTCTTCTCCTTGAAGCTCTGTCACCGCTGTTGGAGACGAATTTTGTTGCATATTTGCCTGCAAAAGAAAGATTGACATCGTCTTCCAATATCGATGATGAACGGACAGACATCGGAGTATCTATTGTATCCAGGATCATCTCCAGATCCATATCCAGGCTTTCGGGCAGATGGGCATCCTGGCAGATCCTGTGCAGCTTCGGCGCATCGCTGTGTTCCCTGAGATCCAGCAGCCTGTCCCAAAGCCTGTTTTCTTCCATGAACTCCTCAAAGACGGATGTAGTAATAACGAAGGTGCATCTTGGCAAACATACTTCGTCGAGCATTCCGTTCGATTTAAGTATCTCATAGGCAAAACTGAGCCCTTTTGCCTTTCCCCCTACCCTTCCGCTGCCTATCAGCCAGCCGCGTTCCCTGTAGTAGGGTTCAGGGTCAAAACTTTTATAATACTCTCCATATTCCATACTTCCACCCCCGCTAAACGACAAAAACTAACTTTTTACTGCAAAAAAATTCGTTTTATGCAGCTCTGTCTGTTAAGATGATATACTGTTAAAGCTTCTATTACAACAATTTTAAAAATGGATGAAAATATGAAAAGAGAGAAAGGAAAAGAACTGCCGGCACCTTTCTCTCTGACATTTTTAAAACTTTTACAGCCGGCGGTCTCGGCAAAGACAGTTCACATCACGGTACTATCCAGACATCCCTGAAACCGTTGTCTTCGATGATCTGGTAAACATATCCTCTGTCCCTGTCCCACGCATATTTGCCATTTGACGCGATCGAGCCGTACCCATCAAGATACTGCATGTTTCTGGAATCGGCTGAACTCCTCGTTATGTAGCCCCTGTAGAGAGGCAGTACCGGAAGTTTGCCTCGTGTCCTCTTTATGCTCCAGTCGCCAGGAAGGCCCGTGGAGGAGACGACTTCGCTCAGTACCCTGTCCATGCCCTCTGGTATCTCTTCAATGAACATCACCTTACCCATGCCGGACTTGCCGAAAAGGTCAAGCAGATAGGCTGATCCCCATATCCCGTCGGGTATCCGGCTGAGGGAATCGACAGCGACGAAAAACGCATCCATGGCGATAAGCTGTCTCGGCTGTACGCTCTGCCGGGGGGCAAAGCCTGACACCTCCTGCCACCTTGATGGATCGCCGTCAGGAAACATCCTGCTGATCAGCGCCACAGCTGCAGCGGCTCTCCAGCGCGGTTCCCCGTTCCACAGTTTTTGCCACAATTCGGTCTCGGTGCCCCCGGGTGCGATATCAAGCATGTCGGCAACTATTGCTGCCCCTGTGTCTTTGATCTTCTCCTTCTTCTCCATTTCCGCCACAAAAGTGTCCCAGTCGGATGCTGCAAAGACGGGCACTGAATATAGGGTAAACGCCAAAACCAGGATCAATGCTGCTGTCCATTTTACTCTCATCTTCACAACACCCCTCAAAAAAATATGATTATAAATATTTTACTCTATTCAACCGGTCTCAATAAAGCTTGTCGCCTCTGACCGTTATCTCTCTCTCCCAGGTACCGGCACTCCAGGTCTTTTTGTTTATCCCTCCGGGCAGCACCTTCCACAAAGCGGCTTTTCCGTTGTCAGAACCTATTATGTCCAATATAAACACCTCTCCGGCAGTGAATGGGATATAAAATGCATCCGATGATCCGTAGATCCTGTCAAGCTTGTCAGAAGGTACATTTCCCTCTTCAACGAAACGCCAGAATTCACCCCTTTTTCTGCCGGTCGCCATAATCTTTTCGATGCCTTCTTCAGAAAGGATAACGACTCCGGATCCTCCGTACCCGTTCAAAAACCAGCTAAGAAAACGTGCCCTCTCGTCCAGTCCTCCGTTGACATAGGGTAGGGCCACTCTGCAGTAAAAGCCAAGGTAGGCTGTCGATTTTTTGCGTTCACTGCCCATTACCGCACCGATCTTTATTGCAGCCTCTTTTTCACTTCCTGCCGCAAGGAGCTCCTTCAGGGAATTTCTCAGCTGATCCTTCTTGACGCCTTCATGCGGATAGATCATGTTCAGGGATACTTCGAATATTTCAGGCATGAGAGAGTTTGCAGAGTACTCTTCACTCTGCGGCTGAGATGTTTCTGCATCCGCGGATGCAATGTTGGCCACAATATCCTCGGAAATGGTTTCCTCTGCCGCAGAAGCCCACAAAGCCTCTCTCCCCGTAAGGAGCAGTAAGAGGAGTGCGAAAAAGATATCCCATGCAATTTTATGTTTTAAACATCTTTTGCCGGCTTTTTTATGCGTATCTTCTGTTGCGAAAATATAAGGATGTTCAGCATGGATCTTAGACATCTATGTATCTTTTCTCTCCTTTGCCTGAATATCCTCCGTTCCTCGACGGCATCGATCCGTCAAAGGCCAGGATCAGGACCGGAAGTCCCAGAAGGACAGGAGTCAGTATCCCCCAGAGCCAGAAATTTTTACCAAGCCTCTCGGCTATTTTTCCCCAGAGATATACATTGGCTGCAAAGGCTACCAGTGCGGCACCTGAACTGAAGACCTCGGAAAAAAGGTAGAAGCTTACGAAGTTCATGGCAGCCGTAACTATCCCCGGTGCGATGATAGCCACCGTGAACCAGCGTGAGATCCTTGCGCAGTCGCAAAGGAGCATCACGTTATAAAAGGGGATCAGGAACTGCAGGAAAGAGCCGATCCTGAACTTCTCCCCGAGCCTGGAAAAGACATATGCAGCAAAAATATAGATCCCAAAGCACATCAGGACTAATACGATGACCGCCAAAGCTCCGAAAAGTATTGTGAACATTACTTTTTTGACCTCTCTTCCAGTTCTGAGATCACATTCCCAAGTTCTTTTATCTTCTCCCCGTAAAGCGCCCAGTCGCCCTGCCGCTGCGCTTCCTGGGCCGAATCGTATAATTCCTGCGCTAATTTTGCAAGGGAGGCGATATCATTTTCGCTGATTTTCTTTACAGAGGGCAGCTCTTTTTCCGCTTCTTCGCGCTTAGGTGCCGGAGCTCCGCCGTAAACGGCCGGACCACCCTTTTCAAAGACGTTCTTTCCCATCAGTTTTTGCAGTGCTCCCGCAAAAGTCTCGCTCCACTCCACCCTTCCCCCTGTTGAGACGATCACCCTCTTAAGTTCGGGAAGTTCGCCGTTCTCGGCTTTAAGATAGAGCGGCTGTACATAGAGCAGTGATTTTCCTATGGGTATTACAAGCAGATCACCGATAATAACATCCGACCCTCTCTGGCTCCATAGCGAAAGCTGTGAAGATATCTCAGGGTGCTGGTTTATCAGGGCCTCTATCTGAGCCGGACCGTAGATCAGTTTTTGTTTGGGGAACTCATATACCAGAAGCTCTCCGTAATTGTCGGGGTCGCACCTTCCGGCCATCCAGCCTATCAGATTGTCCCTTCCCAGGGGCATGTACGGGACAATGACAGCAAATTCAGGGTCCTTTTCGCCCCAAAGCTTCATCGTTACATAGTTTGGCTGGATCCTTCTCTCGCGTCCGACTGGAGTGACCTCCCACACGTCTTCCCTGTTGTAGTATGTGTTGGTATCAGTCATGTGGTATGTTCTGTAAACATCCGTCTGGACCTCGAAAAAGTCTTCCGGATACCTCATGTGCTTCCAAAGCTCTTCGGACATCGCGCCAGCAGGTTTGAAAATATGAGGGAATATTTTCTGCCAGGTCCGCGCTACTGGATCTTTTTCATCGACTATGTAGAATGACATTTTCCCGTCATAGGCGTCGACTGTCGCTTTGACGCTGTTCCTTATGTAATTGACCCCGTTGAAATGTCTCAGCGTCGGGTCAGCTGTCATTACAGGCTTCGAATAAGGATACCTGTGGGTCCATGTAAAAGCGTCCTGGACCCAGATTATGCGGCCGTTGAATATGACTGGATAAGTGTCTCCGTCAAAAAGGAGGAATGGAGCAACTTCACCCAGCGCCTCCCTGACATTCCGGTAGTAAAGCACCCTGCTCTCGGGCCTGAGCGCGCCTGTGAAAAGTATCTCGGTATCCCTGAACCTAAGCGTAAAAAGCAGCCTTCTCCAGAAAGAACCGATCTCCACGCCTCCATCTCCTTCGTAGGTACTTCTTACGTTGGAGTCGCCCATCGGATAGTCAAACTCTTTGACATCTGTATTTACCAGGACATAAAAGTCCTTCATGGATCCATAATAGATCTGCGGCCTGTCAAGTTTTATGTCAACGGTCGATCTGGGAGGCAGGTCCTTCATGAAAAAGTGCGGGAGCCCTCCGGGAGAGACTTCGTTGACGGGATTCATCACTACCCCGTATCCGTGGGTAAATTCAAGGTGCATGTTCACCCATGTCTGGTTCTGCAGTTTGGACAGGTCAAGCTCCCTTACGGACAGCATTACCTGCCTGTTCCCTCCGTTCAGCTTGTACCTGTCTATGTAGACATCATCAAAGTCATAATACGTCCTTATGGCCTGGAGCTGCTTGTATGTCCTCAGGAGCGGAGAGTAATCCCACAGCCTGATATTCCTCACGGTCTCCTGGTCGGCCTGCAGTTCTTCAGGAGTGACCTCATTTTCCGGCGTCAGTGGGATCGTCCTCACGCTGTTCAGTCCGAAAGCCCTCCTGGTATAGTCAAGATGGTAACCAAGGAATGGTTTTTCAAGTTCGTATTCGTTAGGCTTTACCCTGTACTGCTGGACAAGGCCAGGTACAAACGATCTGGCGACCCAACCCAGCAGCAGCAGGATCCCGATCAGCACAGCCGACATCTTCCACATTGGCCTGTAAAAATTCATAAGCAGGAGAGCAGCCGCCGCTGCAGCGGCAGCTGCCAGGATACTGTAGGACGGCAGGAGGATCTTTACGTCTGTATAGCCCGCTCCAAAAACCACTCCTGTCGGAGAAAAAAGTATCTCATACCTTGCAAGCCAGTATCCGGCTCCCCACACGATCAACAGGAGCGATCCGAGAAGGGACATATGGAGCCTTGCCCTCAGAGTGGCGGTCAATTTTGCTCCGTCAAGCGAAAGGGACCTCGTCATAAAATATGATGCGAAGGTGCCGATCAGAGCAACGGTCAGTACTCCCTGAAGCCATGACTGGAGATAATTTATGAATGGGAGTGTGAAAACATAAAAACCAATATCCTTGCCAAACAGCGGATCTGTTTCGCCGAATGGTGTGGGATCGATAAATTTGAGGAAAGTGCCCCACGACTCCATCGCGTTCAGCGCATTGACGACAGCAAAAAGTGCAGCAGCCGCTATTATGGCCCATTTAGAGGCGCGAAGCCCGACAACTTCCTCTGATCCGTCGCTGATAAGCCTCAGTCCGTTTTTCCATGCCGAACGCCAGTTGTACCAATAGATAAGAAATGCCGGTACAAGAGCAATAAAAAAGAGTTCCCACCTGGCCGTGAACCTCCTCCAGAAGACTGCCTCAAATCCGTAGGATTCAAACCAATAGAGGTCGGTCAAAAAAATTGCCAGTCCGGGCAGGATCACTGTGAAGAGGAGGAACAGACCGCCCAGGCCAAGCCATAGCCTAGAGATTTTTGGCATCCTGATGTTCGGTATCTTAGGCCTGGCATCATCCCATCCGTTCTCATTGTCCCCTGAGCCGTCTGTCCATTCCTGACGAGTATGGCCATACATGCTTTCAAAAATTTTTTTGAGGTCCATGGTCACCAGCTCCCAGCTAATGTACAATCGTATCTAGTTATTGTTAACTAAAATCAGCTGCATGTCCAGCGTTCTCTTGCTTAAATAGCAGGACATCCTGTTAATGCAGCCTTGGTGTATTGATACTCTCAGATGAAATGCGGAGGGCGAGATAATGTTCTATGCATACAAGCTTCTTGGATCACTAATAGTGCCCCCGGGACTGCTGGTCATAATAACGGCCCTCTTTTCCTGCCTGCTCCTCAGGACAAAAAGCAAAAAAAAACTCTCCGGATCAATGCTTCTGTTTTCACTTTTGATCTGGTTCATGAGCACCTCTGTAGGCTCATACGCAATAACCGGAAGGCTGGAGAGGAAATACGAAAATTCTCTTCCTCTTACCGAAAGACCGACCGCCTTCCTTGTGCTTGCGGGCGGTTCAAACTACGACAGGGAGGGGCGGGAGAGCATGCCCGGAGTCTACTCCCTGGAGAGGATATATACTGCTGTGACCGCTGCAGACCCTAATAAGGATGTCCTTATCTTCTCCGGCGGGAACGTATATGGCTTCAACCGGAGGACCGAGGCGGAGATAATGGAAGAGTGTGCTTTAAAGATGGGCTGGAAGGGGAAGACTGTGACTGAAACTTCTTCAAGGACTACCGGAGAAAACATGGCCTATGCGGCAAAAATCCTTTCCGACAGCGACTTGCAGGATGTAGTCATCGTCACCAACGCGTTCCATATCCCCCGTTCAATGCTGAGGGCACATTCAGTCTTGAAGGGGAAAGATCTCTTTCCTCTCTCCGGAGGACTGGAAACTTACCCCGGATTCCGCGGCCTTCCCGATCTTTTCCCGGACGCACACCACTTCTGCCTCTCCTGCATGGGCATCAAGGAGTGGATAGGGATACTGGTATTCAGGATGCTGGGATAAGGCTTCAGTTTCTGTAGTTATCCCTGTACCATTGCGCCGTCACTGAAAGCGCTGGACCGATATCGGTAAAAGCAGGCCTGCCGATCGCTTCTGTCAGAAGGGTTATGTCGGCGCTGCTCATTTTTATGTCGCCGGCCCTCTCCGGAAGCCTCTCTTCCGTTACGAAGGACCCCATGATACCTGATATAAGTATCAGAAGTTCATTAACTGACATGCTCGTTCCTGTGGCCAGATTGAAGACTCTGCCCCTGTTCATGTGTGCCTTTTCACACATCTTTAGCAAAATCGAGGTCAGGTCCCTCACATACACGAAATCCCTGGTCTGATTCCCGTCACCGAAAATCACCGGTCTTCTCCCGGTCGAAAGCGCATGGCAGAACCTGGGAATGACGGATGCATAGGGTCCAAAGGGGTCCTGTCTGGGTCCGTAAACATTAAAAAACCTGAAGCCGACGGGATCCAAACCCCACACCTTTGCTGCACATGCCGCCTGTATTTCGTTTATCGCTTTGCTCGCTCCGTAGGGCGACATCGGGAGAGGGATCTCGTCTTCGTGCCTGAGCCCTTCGTCCCTGTTCCCGTAAACTGCTGCGGAGCTTGCATAGATCAGGGGAATATCCATATCCTTCATTGCAATGATAAGGTCACTGAATGCCGTTATGTTGTTGCGGTGACACTTTTCGGGCATTTCGACCGACAGCGGGACCGAGACCATGGCCGCGAAATGGAAAACGGCATCTCTGCCCTCAAGAAGACCTTTCAGTATATCTTTGTCAGAAACGTCCCCCTCCACAAAGGTCAGCCGGGGGTCACCCCGGAGATGTTCCAGGTTCTCTCGCTTTCCCGTCTCCAGGTTGTCAAGCACTGCGACTTCCCATCCGTCCGCGATCAGTTCGTCAGCCATGTGGGAGCCGATAAATCCCGCTCCGCCCGTTATCAAAGCAGATCTCGCCGGTTTCATGTAATTGCCCCCTCTGAAAAGATACTTATCCTGGAACGTAACAATTATAACAGCGCGAGCCCCGTCATTGACACTGACGGAGCTCGCTGAAAAAATCCCTGAAATGACGGCCCTATTTTTTTGCCTGTGCCGACTCGTACTCTTCGCTCAGAGGTGCCCATCCCCCTCCAAGGGCTTTGAACAGCCTGACGGTATTTGATGTTATCTGCCCGTCGCTGATGGCACGGGCCTCCGACAATATCAGAAGAGACCTTTGGGCATTGATGACATTGTTGAAATCCGTGAGACCGTTTCTGTATTTATCGTTTGCGACCTCAAGCGCTGTCTGCGCGGCATCTATTCCCTTCCTCAGGGCCTCGTTCCTTTTTCTCTCCTCCATTTCGGCTGTCAGGGCATTCCTTACCTCCGCGACCGCATTGAGGACCGTCTGCTCGTACGCCGCCAGGTACTGCTCCTGCCTTGCCGTCTGAACTTTGATATTGTTACGGATGGCCCCTCCGTGGAATATCGGCCACGTTATCTTCGGGCCGAATGAATATGCCTTGTTGGGACCCTCAAAAAGGCTGCCTGTGTCGAGCGCCTCAGTCCCGATGGATCCCAGAAGGTAGAACTTAGGCCACAGATCCGCTTTCGCAGATTTTTTACGCGCGATCTGGGCAGCAAGCTGACGCTCCGCAGCAAATATGTCTGGCCTCTGGCGGATGCTGTTTACCGGTATCCCTATCATCATCACCGGGTCGGATTTAGGGATAGGCCTTGCCTTGTCAAGCATTTCGCCAAGGCTTCCCGGTACTCTTCCGGTAAGCACGGCCAGGTTGTTTTTTGTTTCCTCGATGCTCTTCTTTATAGGTGGTATTTCAGCCCTGGTCTGCTCAAGAGTATATTTCGACTGGTTGAGTGCAAGATGGTCACTGAGTCCTGCGTCTACCCTGGATTGAAGCATTTCCAGCGTCTCTTCCTGGAGGACAAGGTTACTCTCGGCTATCTGCAGCCTTTCCTGAAGAGTACACAGAGTAAGGTAGTTGAGCGCCACCTCGGCAGACAACGACACCCAGGCTGAGTGAAGCGAGGCATA
The DNA here is from genome assembly GCA_002316795.1 of Synergistaceae bacterium UBA1037. Taxonomy (GTDB): domain Bacteria; phylum Synergistota; class Synergistia; order Synergistales; family Synergistaceae; genus Caenicola; species Caenicola nitritireducens. Next base: position 116,168 of record DCEE01000020.1, on the reverse strand, counting down.
CTGAGCTTCCAGGGAAGCAGCTCCGGCCTTTATGCTCTCCCTTTTACCCCCGAAAATGTCTATCTCCCATGAGGCGTCGATACCCAGGCGGTAGATGCCGATCCCTTTTCCCGCACCGCCTGTTTCCACTGGAGTCCTTGTGTTGTACCAGTAATCAGTATTGTCGAGCCATGGAAGGAGCGCGGCTTTGTTTATTCCAAGCGCGGCCCTTGCCTCAGTTACCTTTTCGCGTGCCGAGGCCAGGTCCCTGTTGCTCTGCATCGCCCACTCGACCAGCTGCGTCAGCAGTTCATCGTTGAATGACTCCCACCACTCAGACAGCATTTTGGGGTCAGGCCTGACCATCTGGTCCTGGGAGACCGCGGGGACCGGATACCTTTGAGCCATCTCTATCCATTTGCCATGAGCAAGATCCTGGTCGGCCGTATCCCGGGTGTTCTGTGCCGAAGCCGTTCCTGAAATAAGAAGGATCGCCATTATTATCGCGATTGTTATCTTTTTCATTGTCATAGACTCCCCTGTTCCTTGCCCCATACGGACTTTATGCGGCCTTTTATGTTTTCCCTCAGAGTCTGAAAGATCACATAAAGGGCGGGTATAAGGAATATTCCCAGCACAGTCGCTGTAGTCATCCCGTAGCATATCGTGGTACCTACTGCCTTTCTGCTGCCCGCGCCTGCTCCGCTTGCAAAAAGCATGGGAAGGACCCCGACGACGCAGGTGAAGGCTGTCATAAGGACCGCGCGCAAACGTTCACGCGCTGCCTCAGCCGCGGCATCGATTATCGAAAGGCCCTTATCCTCACGCTGCTCCTTTGCGAACTCAACGATAAGTATCGCATTCTTTCCCGCCAGTCCTATGAGAAGCAGTATGCCGAGCTGTACGTATATGGAGACAGAGAGTCCCATGACATAGACTCCGGCAAGCGCCCCCAGGACCGCGACAGGCAGTGAAAGTATTACCGGTACGGGAACAGTCCAGCTCTCATACTGCGCTACAAGGAAAAGATATGCAAAGATCATCGCGATCGTGATGATGATGGCTATCTGCCCCTTGGCCTTCTGTTCCTGATAAGTCATTCCCGACCATTCGTATCCGTAGCCTGCCGGGAGGTCTTTGGCCAGTTCCCTGAGCTTGATTATTCCCTGGCCTGTAGAAAATCCCTGTTTCATCACCACTGTCACGGCTGCACTCGGATAGAGGTTGTACCTTGATATGGAACGGGGCGCAACTGTGTTCTTGACCGACACCAGGCTTTGGAGTGGGACCGGTTCGCCCGCGGTGCTGTTCACGTGTATGCTTCCCACGTTGCCTATGCTGTTTCTGAAGTTCCAGTCCGACTGCACCATTACCTTGTTAACCTGGGTACCGATGTTGATGTCGTTTATGTATGCCGATCC
>DCEE01000020.1:93923-114576 GCA_002316795.1 Synergistaceae bacterium UBA1037 | reverse complement strand
TCGATGTCCAGGAACAGATGAGGCGTGTTTGACGTGTAAGTGCTGTACGCATAGAGAACTTCCGGGATCTGGTTTACCTTCCCTACGAAATCCCTTAGGACCATCGCCATCCTCTCCGGGTCATTCTCCATGCGTGACTGAAGACGCATATCGATGCCTCCGCTAACTCCAAGACCCTGTATTGCCGGGGGGGTGAACACGTTTATCTGAGCCTCGGGAACTGACGCTCCTATCGCTACGATCCTGCCGACGATGTTCTGAAGGCTTTTCTCTTTCCTCTTTCTATCCTCCCAGTGTTCAAGCGGAACTATTATGGAACCCATATTTTCGCTTGATCCGCCTATTATGCTGTAACCTTTTATTCCCATTGCAAATTTTACTCCGGGTATATCCTTTATCTGGGGGATGAGTTTGTCCATTACAGCCTGTGTCCTTCCCAGGCTTGCCCCTTCAGGCAGCTGGATGGCCGCGAATGCCGCGCCCTGATCCTCTGTAGGCAGAAATTCCGTGGGCAGATACTTGGCTGACAATGCCGCCGCAATGATCACTGCGGCAAGGGCTGCAACGGTGACCGCCTTTCTCCTCGCAAGCCAGACAGAACCGGATACGTATTTCGTGGTCGACACGCCGAGCACGTCGTTAAACCACTTGAGCGGACCGCTTTTTTTAGGATGCACCTTTTTGAGAAAATGGGCGCACATCGCCGGGCTGAGCGTAAGCGCCACTATGAGGGAAAAGACTACCGAGAATGATATGGTCACTGCAAACTGCCTGTATATCTGCCCCGTTATGCCTCCCATGAAACCTACCGGAACGAATATGGCCAGGAAGACCAGCGTTGTCGCCGCCATAGGACCGGTTACGTCCCTCATCGCCTGCAATGTTGCCGTTTCCGTGTCACAGTGGTCTCTGTCCATTATAAAAAGGACCCGTTCGACAACAATGATCGCGTCGTCGACAACTGTTCCGATGACAAGGACAAGGCCGAAGAGCGAAAGGATATTGATGCTGTAGCCCAACATTGCCAGGCCGGTAAACGTTGCCAGAAGAGAAACGGGGATCGCCGCGACAGGGACAAGAGTGACCCTGAGGTCCTGAAGGAAGATGTAGCAGACAAAAACGACAAGTGAGAATGTCATAAACAGCGTCATTATGATCTCTTTGATCGTTGAAGTCACGTATTCTGTGGAGTCGTAGCCCAGAACGAATTCAGTGTCATTCGGCAGCTGCGGCTTAAGCTCCTCGATCGTTTTCTTGGCTCCCGCCATTACATCAAGTGCATTGGAGCCAGAGGACTGGGTCAGAAGCATCATTGCAGCCGGACTGCCGTTGAATGTCGCGTCAAATGCGTATGTCTCGGAACCCAGTTCGATCCTGGAGACGTCCTTAAGCTTTACCAGTCCGCCCTCAGCTGTGGTACGCAGGATTATGTTCTCAAACTCACTTACTGAGTTGAGGCGCCCCCTGGCAGTCAATGAATAGACAAGAGGCTGATCAGTCTTTGCGGGCGCAGTCCCGATCGAACCGATCGAAGCCTGTCTGTTCTGGCTCTTTATGGCGGAGGAAACATCGTTGATGCTGATCCCCATCGAGGCTATACGCTCGGGATCGAGCCAGATGCGTATGCTGTATTTGGATCCGAATACTCTGCAGTCTCCCATCCCCGGAACACGCTTAAAAACGTTTTTTACATTATTTTCAGCGTAGTCCATGAGGAATGCCCCGTCCTTGGTTCCGTTGGGCGAGATAATTCCTACAAATCCCAGTGTGTCTGAGAATCTTGACTCAACAGTTATACCCTGTGCCGTGACCTCGCTCGGCAGCATAGGCGTTGCCTGCTGGACACGGTTCTGCACTTTGACAAGGGCCATGTCGGGGTCGGTACCCATCTCAAAAGTTATCGCCAGTTCGTAATTACCGCTGTTGTCTGATGTCGAGCTCATGTAGATCATCCCGTCGACACCGTTCATCTGCTCTTCAAGCGGAGCGGCGACAGTGTTCGCAAGGGTGGCGGCATCTGCTCCCCGGTATGAGGTGCTGACGCTTATCTGCGGAGGTGTGACATCAGGATACTGTGCGACCGGCAGTCTGAAGGCGCTTATCGATCCGGCCAGAGCCAGTACTATGGCTATGACCATTGCAAATCTGGGTCGTTTGATGAAAAATTTCGAAAACATCTTAGTTTCCTTCTTTTTTATCCGAAGAAGCTGTCTCCGAAGCCAGGGCCTCTTCCTCCGACATTCCGGCTATCTCAGCGGCTGTCTTGGTCTCAGTCCCAATTTTTGCAGGAGCCACAGGGGTCTCGGGACGGACGTTCTGGAGTCCGATGCGGATCACCCTGTCATTCTGCTTCAGCCCCTTAGTGACCTTGCGCATCGTCCCGACCTCTTCTCCGAGTTCTATCCTTGTCTGGTGTGCAATGTTCTTTTCATCGACCGTGTAGACATAGCTTCCCTGAGAGTCTGCAAGAATGGATTCCTGCGGGATGATCATGCTGGGATCGTTCTCAATCGGTCTTGTCCCGATCCGCACCATAGAGCCGGGGATAAGTATCCCTTCCGGATTAGGAAAGCGTATCACCATTTCAATGGTCCCGGTCCTGTCGTCCACTTTGTTGCTTTCAAAATCCCTTTCACCCTGTATGTCGAGCTCTCTTCCGTTGGACAACACAAGGGTGGTACGGTAGACAGGCCCGTTTTTCCTGAATAGTTCCAGCTGATCCAGGTAGTCTTTGTCAGGAAGGGCAAATGAAACACGTACGGGATCGGTTTGTATTATCGTTGCAAGTGCTCCCGAAGCGGGTGTCACGTAGTTGCCCTTAGTGTAGGCCGCTGCGCCTGTCCGGCCTGTGATAGGAGACAAGATCCGGGTATGGGCAAGATCTATTTCAGCAAGCTTCAAAGCTGCCTTTGCCTGCGAAACACCCGCCTTTGCCTGGAGGAATGCGCTCTCTGCAGCATCTATGTCGCTGGCTGAAATGCTCCGTTTGTCCGCTGACTTTACGCGGGCAAGATATTTTTCTGACTTGGTCAGAGACGCCTGGGCCTGTTCAAGCTCCGCTCTTCTCAGGTCGACGGTAGCCTGATAGTTGCTGCTGTCTATTGTAAAAAGGATCTGCCCCGCTTTTACGAAAGAACCTTCTTTGAAGTTCACCTTCATGATCTCCCCCGAGACCTGTGGCCTTAGGGAAACGCTCTGTATGGCTTCGACCCTGCCAATGAAACTGCGGCTCGATGAGAGAGTCTTTTCGCTCACATTGTACAGTACTACGGCAGGGGCCTGCGGCTGCATGTTTGCCCGCTTCGCCGAAGCGTCAGGGCTGAAGTGGCTTTTGAGCGCGAATCCGATCAGGACCGCAATTGCCAGGACTGCCGCTGTTTTGATCAGCCCGCCTCTGTGTTTAGGGTTGTTGATCCGAATCTTTCCATCTTCACCAAGTGATGTCATATATGCGCACCTGCTCTTTCTTAATAAAAATGTTCAGTCTTCTTTTGCTGTCAGGTCTTTCCTGAAAGCGTCACAGATATAATCAGCGTACTTTGAGAGGTCTTCGGCAACTATCTCATTCAGCGCCAGTATGAAGAGGCCGTAAAATACCGACGTTATCGCTCCGGCGACATCCTCTGTCAGTATGTCCTGCCTGATGATATCTTCCTCCCGTGACTTCAGAAGGATCTCGTTCACCATCTTTTTTTCCCTTTTTATCTGGTCTTTAAGGATGTTGAATATATTCGACTGCACTTCTTCGGGCCATTCGAACCTCCTCAGCATCAGCGCATGGATCTTCATAAACCTGTCGTTTTTGTCCGGTGGAACAAGTCTTCTCTTGTAATGATCTCTGAGGTCGGCCAATGTTTTCGGTTCGCCGTATTTTTCCGAAAACTGCCTCTCCGCATCAAGGCATATCTCTGCCACCAGCTTCAGAAAAATATCGTTTTTGTTTTTAAAGTGCCAGTAGAGAGCTCCCTTAGTCATGCCGACCCTCTCCGCTATCTCGCTCAGAGTCACATCGGCAAAGCTCTTCTCTGAGAAGACATCAAGGGCCGACTCAAGGAGCCTGCTTCTGGTCAATTGGGAATCTTCCTTGGTCTTTCTAGGCAACACATCACATCCTTATAAAAAATTGCATAGCGAATTATACATACTCTAGGGTATGTAAGTCAATAGCAGAAAAGGGTCGATCTTACCCGGGCCGGAAAGAAATTGAAAAGAAAAAGTCAGGAGTTGTCTTTCTTAGCGCTCTTTCTGCCTGAAAAGATGAGATCCGCCGAATACATGGCAAGGGCAGCCCATATAAACATAAAGGTAAAGACCCTGTTTATATGGATATCTTCTTTGAATATCAGCAATCCGACCGCAAAGCTCAGCGTGGGGGTGGCGTACTGCACAAAGCCTACGGTCGTCAGCGGAACGCGTGACGCCCCGTAAGCGAACATGAGCAGGGGTATTGAAGTCATTATCCCTGAGCCTGCCAGCATAAGGTTCGTCATGCTGTCATATGGGAAAGACGAAGCACCCTCTTTTTGCAGAAAAATAAGCCAGGCCATCGCAAATGGGGTCACTGTCAGAGTCTCTGTGAAGAGAGCTATTTCAGGGCTCACTCTGACTGTCTTTTTAAGGACGCCGTAAAGGCCGAAAGAGAGAGCGAGGCCAAGGGAGACGAGAGGCAGTGAGCCTGCCGCGGCAAGCTCGATGGATACGCCGAGGACAGCCAGTGCCAGTGCCAGAGTCTGTATCCTGTTAAGTTTTTCTTTAAAGAAAATCATCCCCAAAAACATGCTCAGAAGCGGGTTGATAAAGTATCCAAGGCTTGTCTCAAGGACCCTTCCGTCATTGACTGCCCATATATATAGGCCCCAGTTGAAAGAGATGAGGAAGCCTCCTACAGCCAGCCAGAACAGATCTCTTTTCCCAGATCTGAGCATTTTTTTAAAGATTTGCCAGTTTTTATTGAACGCGATAAGAACGGAAGTAAAAACAACTGACCATACCACGCGGTGTCCAAGTATCTCAAACGAAGAGACAGCTTCGATGGCCTTCCAGTATATTGGCATTGCCCCCCAGATGATGTAGGCTGAAAAAAGGGCGATTATTCCTTTGGAGTTCTGGTCCACATTATCCGCATCCTCCGTCTTTCATAGAACCGAAAAGCCTTCCGACTGACCAATTGTACACTATATCCCATATTTGTGATAAACTTAGCCATTATTCATCTAGTGCTTTCCGGAGATGAAAGGAAGTATACGATATGTCTGAAGATTCAGGACTCTCTGCTCTGGGAGCAAGGCTTCTGGCCGATGCAGAGAACATTTCAGAGGAAATGCAGGACTGGAGAAGGGATTTCCACCAGTTCCCCGAACTTGCTTTCGAAGAAAATATTACCGCCTCCAAAATCACCAAAGTCCTTGAGTCGATCGAGGGCATGGAGGTCGTCTCCGGTTTTGCCATACCCACCGCAGTCATCGGAATACTGGGCAATGACCTTCCCGGACCTGCCATACTGCTGCGCTCCTGCATGGATGCGATAGCCGTTGAAGAAGAGACGGGACTTCCCTTCTCCTCATGCATGCCCGGACTCATGCACGGATGCGGCCACGACGCTCATATGGCTTCCCTGCTCGGCGCTGCAAAGGTACTGTCTCTCCACAGGGACAAACTTAAGAAAAAAGTGGTCCTGCTCTTTCAGCCTGCCGGTGAAGGAAGGGGCGGAGCGAGGACCCTTGTAGAAAACAGGTTTCTTGAGACTTTCGACATAGGAAGCGCTGCTTCGCTGCATTGGTGGTCAGAGCTTCCGTACGGAGAGCTTTTCCTCCGCAGGGGAGTCCTTACAGCCCTCTCAGACAAGATACACATCGACATCAGAGGCACTGCCGGCCACGCTGCCGAACCCCACATGACAGTTGATCCCGTAACTATTTCATCGCACATCGTGATAGCGATACAGACTATGCTTACCAGAGAGATCGACCCTAGAGAACCCGTGGTAGTATCTTTCGGACACGTCGAGGCAGGTTTCGCTTATAATGTGATACCGGAGCAGGTCAACGTATGGGGGACTCTCAGGGCTTTCAGCCCGAAAACGAGGGACTTCGTGCAGGGAAGGATAGAAAACATGGCTCCTGCGATCGCGAAAGCCTTCAGGGGGCTGGCTTCGGTCGAATACACGAGAAACTACGGTCAGGTGGACAACGACTCTGAAATGGTAGACAAGATCCTTGCCGCGGGCATTCCGTTCTTCGGCGAGGATGGTATTAAGATGCTTGAACGGCCGCTGCTCTCAGGGGAAGATTTTTCCTTCTTCAGTTCCTGTGTACCCTCTGTCTTTATGCTGATGGGGACTGGATTGGAGTACGGCCTGCATCATCCGAGATATGACGTCCCGGAGAGTATGCTGCCTTTCTCGGCGGCATGGGAAGCATACATGGGATTGACGCTTTAATAGAGTGGAGGGGAAGCATTGGCTCCCAGACTTGAAGATATCATAATATCAAACCTTGAATCACTTAAGGCAGAACCTTTTATCTGGTGGCAGAAGACATGGTGGTCCGGCGGCGCATTCCTGGAACTGATCGAAGAGTGCGAAAAAGGTTTTCGGGCAAGCGGTTTCAAGGCAGGACAGAGAATGGCTTTCCTTCTTCCGAACAGTCCTATTCTTCTCGCATCCGTAATTGCCATATGGAAGCTTGGCGGCACCGTGGTGCCGATAGATCCGAGAAGCGGCTACGTTTCGCTTATAAAACAGCTGAAACACGCTGATGTGTTTGCTTCCATTACTTACAGGGGGTCTTCCGGCATAGTGCCTCTGATCTCAGAGGAAGGGATACCATGTGTGGTCACTGCTTTGGATGCGCCTGTCGAGAGCATCGCCGGCAGAACGTCCGAAGAAGAATCCTCTGACACTGCAGTCATTTTTTACACATCCGGCACCACCGGCGAACCCAAGGCAGTACCTTTGTCGCATTCCAACCTCTATGCAAGCATAAATGCGTGTGTCGATCACATTGGCAAACTGACCGACGATGACGTCTTCCTCAACGCCCTTCCCAATTTCAACGCATTCGGTTTCGTCTGCGGTTCTCTTATTCCCCTTGTAAAAGGGACCTGTCAGGTTGTCCTTCCGACGTTCATGCCTCCAGAAGCGGCAATGGACGCCATGAGGAATGCCGCTGTGACAATAGTGCCGGCAGTCCCTACCATAATTTCCCTCCTCCTGGGAGCCGCCGCCAGGGGCATAACCCCGCCCAGAACACTCAGATACATACTGTCGGGGGGTGACAGGCTGCCGCTGGATTTCGACAAGAGGGCGCAGGAAGCTCTGGGAGTGCCGGTAATAGAGGGCTACGGACTTACCGAAGCCGCATCAGTTGTATCTATAGCCCCGGGAATAGAAAACAGGAGAGCAGGGAGTGTAGGGACGCTTCTGTCCTGTGTGGAGGCCCAGATAAGGAACGATGAAGGCGAAGCCCTGTCGGCCGGTTCGGAGGGACACCTCTGGATCAGGGGGGACAATGTTGCAAAATGCTACTACCGCAATCCGGAACTTACCTCCCAGAGGTTCGTCGACGGATGGTTCGATACCTGCGACATCGCGAGATTCGACGATGAGGGATACCTCTATCTCGTAGGACGGAGGACAGAGGTCATCTTTGTAGGGGGATTCAAGGTGTACGCACAGGAAGTGGAAAAAGTCCTCCTTGAGCATCCCGCGGTCGCAGAAGCTGCAGTCATAGGGGTCCCGCGGTCTATAAGCGGAGAGATCGTAAAGGCCTTTGTCGTTCTGAAAAAGGATGATAAGGCAACTTCAAAGGACCTGACCGAACACTGCAAGAAGAAACTCTCCTATTACAAGGTACCTAGGATCATCGATTTCCTTTCAGAAATGCCCCGATCGAGCATCGGTGAGATCCTCAAAAGAAAGCTTGAGAAGGAATAGGACCCGATGTTTGGCCTTCAGACAAGGACTATCAGGGATCTCAGCAGGAACGAAAAAAAACAGGTGGAATCGCTGCTTGGGATAAACGGACTGACATTTGAAGGCTCGCCTGACTGTACTGCAGTCGTCGAAAATACTGACGAAAAGATAATTGCCACGGCAAGCATTCAGGGCAAGGTGATAAAGATGGTCGCTGCCGACCCGGAATGGCAGGAGGCAGGGCTTTCCGGAATGGTCATTTCGGATCTGCTGAGATACGCCAGAGAAAACGGGATCTTCCACCTTTTCGTCTACACGAAGCGTGACATGGCAGACAAGTTTGCCTCCCTGGGATTCAGCGAACTGGCAAGGACAGATACCATAGTCCTTATGGAGTCCGGGCATCCATCATCAGATGATTACCGTCTGATGCTCAGGAAAAACAGGACCTTCGCAGGCTGTAAAAATATCGGCGCTTCCGTCATGAACTGCAACCCCTTCACGCTCGGGCACAGATATCTTATTGAGAAGGCGGCCGGAGAATGTGACGGCCTCTATGTGATCATAGTCCAGGAAGACGTCTCGCTCTTCCCCTTCAGTGACCGGCTGCAGCTTGTGGAAGAGGGCACGAGAGACCTCAGGAACGTCAAGGTCATTCCAAGCGGAGACTACGCCGTCTCAAGGGCCACCTTCCCGACTTATTTCCTGAAGGATAAGGGGCTGGCATCTGTTGCAGAGAGACAGGCAGAACTTGACGCAACGCTCTTTGCGAATCTTTTCGTGCCAGAGCTCCTGATAAAAAAACGTTTTGTCGGGACAGAACCCTTCTGTCCAACTACCGCAAAGTACAATGAGATGATGAAAAAGGTGCTTCCTCCCCGGGGAGTTGAAGTTGTGGAGATAATTCGGCTGAACGACATTTCGGGAACAGCTGTCTCGGCCTCAAGGGCAAGAAGGGCAATCGTTGAAAACGACATTGAAGCACTAAAAAAAATGCTCCCTTCTGTCACAATGGACTACCTATCTTCCGAAAAAGGCAGGACCGTCGCCGAGAAACTGATCCATGAACATAATGAAAACTGACACAGGAGAGGCCCTTTCCGGAATCCTTTCCGGAAGGGAAGAGAGGGCCAAAGCGAGGGACCATCACCTCTCTGAAGGCGTATTTGCCTGCCAGATCACCCTCAACATCCCGGGATACCCCAAAAGGATCAAAAATGACTGTCGGGCTATAGAAAAGTTTGCTCTCCTCTTTTCCCTCAGATGGGGATCTGATCCCTTTCGCACGGATATGATCTCAAATGAAGCCGGCCTGTGCTGGATCGGATTTTTCCGCGGGTGGGGATCTGACACGCAAAGGGCAAAAAAAGTGGCTGTAGATCTGGAGGAATGCTCTCCCGAAGGGCGTATCCTCGACATCGACATAATAGTGTGCGGAAAATCGATCTCAAGGTCAGACCTGGGTCTTCCCGCCCGAAGCTGCATACTGTGCGGCAGGACGGCAAAGGAATGTGCAAGGGAGATGAGCCACGCTTACAGTGACCTTAGGGCCGCAGTTAAAAAACTTATCAAAAACATCTGATATCTCCGTAATTTCCTGTCGCAAAAAATCGATCCTGCGTGTAAATTCAATTAGGTGTGCGTAAAGTTAGCATTTCCCTGCTTCCATAGATAACGGATGCCGGGGGCTTAACGCCGGGACATGCCTTGCAGAGATGAAATTTAATCGGCCGGCACCCTTTTATCAACATAAATGTCCCAATATAAACTATACTTTATGCAATAGATGAATATCTGCCGGGGAGGAAAATATATTGGACCGTCCGGACTGGGACAGCTACTTTTTGATGATAGCCAAGGCAGTCGCAAGCAGGAGCACCTGTCTGCGAAGAAAGGTGGGAGCTGTGCTCGTCAGGGACCGCCAGATCCTCAGCACAGGCTACAATGGTGCGCCAAAGGGAATAATCCATTGTGAGGAGGCGGGGTGCCTTCGGGAGAAGCTCGGGATACCATCAGCCGAGAGACACGAGATCTGCCGGGGGTCGCATGCCGAGATAAACGCCATAGCACAGGCCGCCTACGCGGGAGTCTCAACAGCCCGATGCTGGCTTTACTGTACGCACGAACCCTGTGTATACTGCACCAAAGCCCTTATCAACTGCGGTTGTACCCGTATAGTATATCTGAACCCATACCCGGACAAAATTTCCCGGGAGATAATATCCCAATCCGGAGTCGAAACGCTTTGTATACCCGAAGAGAGTATCACTGAAAACAATTTTTCAACAGGAGGAAGCTTATAGATGTTCACACGAGAAGAATCACTTGAATTCCTTAAGGAACACAACAGGGAAGATATGCATATCCGCCATGCATACGCTGTTGAAGCGGCAATGAGGTGGTTTGCCCGGGAAAACGGGGAGGACGAGGACTACTGGGGCCTTGTCGGTCTCATGCACGACATCGACTGGGAAGAATTTCCCAGCACAGAGACTCATCCGATGAAGGGCGGGGAAATGCTCCGGGAAAAAGGCTATCCTGAAGATTTCGTACACACGGTGCTTGCCCACGGATGGGAGTACTCCGGGATAAGACCTGAGACCCTCTGCGAAAAATTCCTTTACACCATAGATGAACTTACCGGATTCATAACGGCAGTAGCCCTTGTCCGCCCAAGCAGATCGCTCCAGGACCTGGAGACAAAATCAGTCAGGAAAAAGTGGAAGGACAAGGCATTCGCAAGGGGCGTCAACAGGGAGGTCATCGAAAAGGGATCGGAGCTGCTGGACATCCCTATCGAAACGCTCATAGAACAGACAATACTGGCCCTGAGGCCTGTAGAAAAAGAGATAGGACTTGGTTCCTGAACTGTTGGAAGAATCAAAAATAACGGAGGGAGGATACGAAATGTCAATTTCATTGGTACTGGCCGATGACCATCCGCTTACCAGGGAAGGAATGAAAGCATATCTGGCCAAGGAGACGGACTTCAACATACTGGGAAGCTACGCAGACGGCGAATCGGCATGGGCAGGGATCCAACAGCTCAAACCGCAGGTCGCACTTCTTGACATCAGGATGCCGGGCATCGACGGAGTCGCTCTTGCACGTAAGATCAAAGATGCCTCGCTTCCAGTCGCATCTTTGATGCTGACTTCATATGACGCCCAGCAGTACGTTATGGCCTCTCTCAGGGCCGGGGCCAGGGGATATGTCCTGAAAACTGCCAGCATGGACACCCTCTCCAAGGCTATAAGGATAGTAGCCCGCGGAGGCTTTTACCTTGACAGTGAGGTTGCAAATGCTGTGGAGCAGGAGGGGGATTTCGTACCGGAACCTGTATCGGTCAGAGAAAGGGAAGTCCTTCTGCTTGCAGCGAGGGGACTCTCCGGAAAAGAGATAGCCACCCAGCTTTTCATCAGCGAAAGGACCGTTCAGACCCACCTGGCCTCGATATATGACAAACTGGGAGCGAAAAACAAGACAGAAGCGATGCTCCTGTCACTTAAATACGGAATAGTCACACTGGAGGAACTGCTCGATTGAGGAGAAACCTTCTCCTTCAGCTGACCGTAGCCGTTTTTCTGCCAAGCCTCGGAGCATTTCTCCTTGCGTGGATAGGCTTCTGTCAGTTCGAAAATACCATGGAGGGGATCGCAGGTTCTTATGTACAAAATCTGGCAAGGGGGGCTGCGGCAAGGCTCGAATCTTCGCAGTGGGATCTGAGAACTGACGGAACATGGCAGCCAAACCAGTACAGATCCAGGATACTGGGACTCGGTGAGATGATGGCCGACGAGATGGCAGTGCCCGGAATGTTCGCTGTCTTTGACAGCGACGGCAATTTGGTATACGGGTCACCGGACGTCACGATACTCTCGATAATATGGGACATGCCTATCTCAGTAATGTCACCCCAGAAAATAAGGGGACCAGACGGAAGGTGGTACACGATAGCAGTCTATCCCATGCTGCAGAGGAACCTCTTTGTCCTCGCAGCCGTCTCATGGGACAAGCTGCTCGGCCCCATGGTCTCACTTACAACTTTCTGGCCCTTTATCATGGGTATCCTCGGGCTTATTGGGATCTTCTCGGTCTACATAATGTGGCAGAAAGTGATAATGCCCCTTAAAGACCTCGAAGAGGAGGTCTCGATGCTGAAGTGGGGAGAAGAGGTCCCCCTGAAAAACGCTCCCGAAGCAGTTACGGAACTGCAGAAACTCAGAGAGGCCCTGGTAGTCCTGGCTAATTCGGCGATAGAAAAGGTCAGGCTTTCACGCAGATACGTCAATGATCTGGTAAAGGTGCAGGAAGAGGAACGCGCGAGGATATCCCGCGAGATACATGACGGTCCGCTGCAGGATCTTACAGCTTTGATACAGAGACTCCGGCTCCTCTCTCTTGACATGGACTCACCGGCAGAGAGGGAAAAGCAACTTGAAGAGGCAGAAAAAGTAGCTATGGCAGGGGTAAGGGAGATGAGGGAGCTCTGCAACAACCTGACTCCGCCTTGGCTTGACCTGGGAATAGTTCAGGCTCTTACCGAACTTTCCGAGAGACAGAGCGCCCAGCTCAAAATAAAGATACACCTTGATCTGCAGGAGATCCCGGACCTCACAGACGATGTCACCCTCGCTTTTTTCAGGGTCGCTCAGGAGGCAGTCAACAATTCGGCAAGGCATGGCGCGGCTGAAAATGTATCGATCTCGCTGAAAAATACGGGCAAAATGATCCTCCTACAGATAGAGGACGACGGAAAAGGCTTCGAGGTTGCGGACAACTTCACCGAACTTCGCGTGCAGGGACACAGGGGTCTTTCAAACATGCGGGAAAGAATGTCCATTGTCGGGGGCAATTTCAGCATATTCTCCGCCCCGGGGAAAGGAACTGTAATTCGTTGTGAACTGCCGTTAGTGACAGTACAATAAATCAGATACGTTTTCCAAAAAGATCGAAAGGTGGGAGCCCAAGGGGCGAATGATTTGAAGCTGAAAATCCACGGAGCGGCCGGAGAGGTTACCGGATCAAATTACATGATAGAGACAGGAAGATACAAAGTCCTTGTGGACTGCGGCTTCCACCAGGGACAGGACGAGGAGAAACATGAGGGGGAATCCTTCACTTTCGACCCCTCTTCGATCGACGCGCTTCTCCTGACACACGCCCACATCGACCACAGCGGAAGGATACCCCTGCTTGTCAAAGAAGGGTTCAAGGGGAAGATCTTCTGCACATTTGCCACGTCGGAGCTTGTCGAGATACTCTGGAGGGATTCAGCGAGGCTGATGGGAGAAGAAGCTGAATGGAGGACGAGAAAAAACAGCAGGAAAGGACTTCCTCCGGTCGAGCCTCTTTACACAGAAAATGAAGTGGAGGACTCGCTGGGTCTCCTTTCTCCCATCCCTTATGACGAAGTTATTGAGATCATGGGAGGCCTCAAAGTCCGCTTCCGCGAGGCCGGCCACATACTTGGAAGTTCCATAATTGAAGCATGGGTATCCGAAAACAACGGCGACAAGGCTGTTAAGGTAGTATTTTCGGGAGACCTGGGGCCGCATGAAGGTGTCATTGAAAAACCTCCGACCCTGATCGAAGAGGCAGATTTCGTGTTGATCGAATCAACTTACGGAGACAGGCTTCATAAATCACTTGAGGACACCAGGACAGAATTTGAAGAAGCGCTTAAAGAGGCCCTCAAAACAAGCGCGAAAGTCCTCGTGCCGACATTTGTTGTGGACAGGGCACAGAGAGTACTCTACGAACTCGACCGTTTTCAGAAAAAATACCCGGATCTCAGGATGCCGAAGATCTACCTTGATTCCCCGATGGGGGTAAAAGTGACCGAAATATACGGCAAGTACATTCCGCACCTCTCAAGGGAACTTAAAGAGATGTTCTTGAAGGGTGACGACCCCTTCGAACCAGAAAATTTCCAGTTTATCAGGAGCGCTGACGAATCAAGGGCGATAAACGAAGAGAAAAGCGGGATAATACTTGCGGGAAGCGGGATGTGCTCGGGCGGCAGGATCATGCACCATCTTAAACACAACCTCTTCAAACCGGACACGCATGTTTTCTTCGTTGGATATCAGGCCCATGGAACGCTTGGCCGCAGGCTTGTCGACGGAGCCAAGGAGATAAGGATCGCCGGGGAAGATGTGTCGGTAAAGGCCCAGTTCCACACACTGAACGGCTTTTCTGCCCACGCTGACAGGAACGATCTCCTGGAATGGGCCTCAAACTTCCCCAAAAAGACCAGGTTCGTAGTGGTCCATGGTGAGCCCAAGTCTGCAAAAGCCCTCGCAATGGGACTCAATGACAAGGGATACGCTGCAATGGTGCCCGCTCTCAATGACACTATAGACCTGCTTGCCCCTGCAGAGGAAAAGCCGGTCAGGATGCCAGTCATCTCACAGCGGATAATCGACAGGCTCGAACTCGGTCCGCAGGACATCGCGCAGCTGCTTGCCTCGATAACGCTAAAGGCAGACGAAATACAGAGGCTGACCATAGACAGCAAAGACTATGCCAAGATAATGCCGCTTCTCGTATCTGCAAAAACATTGCTGGAAGCGGCTTCGTCGCTGGGAGAGGAAGACAGGAAAACCGCGTGATCTTTCCACTTTTGGCGGCAATAGGGATATAATACCCTGGTCGCGGTAAGCAGACCATGAGCAACAGAGAATTATCACAGAAGAGGAGAGAGACCGATGTCAAAGAAGGTCAAATTGTTTGTACTGATCACATGTACGGCGGCGGCCGTGCTCTTTGGCCTGTTTGCATATATCGGCACAAAAGGTCCTGCAGTCCTTGCATCAAGGCTGCCGCTCCCTTCAGGATCCGATCCTTACGCGTTCTTTGAGGCGAAAGAAGGATATTATCCTGTTTCTCTTTCCGCTCTCCTTACGGAGGGTCAGTATGCATTCTTCAGGGAAGGATCTTCAGGAAGTATTATCCTCTCTCTTGCGAGAAGCGCAAAAGAGTGTGCTGTCCTTATAGAAAACAGCAGAGACGGCATCATTGACATCTTTGCCGTAGTAAGGCTTGATAAGGAAGATACTGCTTCGCTCTCAAAGGGTGAGTTCCCACCTTCCTGGAAAAAGGAGCTGGGATCCGCCGAGGCCATAAAAGCGGGAGACAAAAGTTCGTGGGAGGTCAGGACAAGGGACAGCTCAGTCTTCTACAGGACCGAAAGGGATATTGCACTGATCACCCATGACAGGGATTCATTCTCCAGGATGCTCGACGTGAGATCGGGTTCTGTAAAGGGCATTCCAAAGAAAATATGGGAAAAAGAAAAATCCTGGCCGGCACATATGATCATATCTGACGGGGGACTCATTTTTGCTGGGGAGGAACGAAAAGAACCTCTGACGCTGAGGGTCTCCTGGAGGTCGCAGAAGGCTGACAAAGAGTCCGGCAAAGCAGGTGAAGCTGTCTGGAGGACAGAAGGACTCGACAAAAGGATCTCTCCGATCTTTCTTAAGTCACTCAAGCCCAAGACGTGGGATATTGCAAACTCCATCATCCCTGACCCGCTTCTTCTCTCAGCGGGCATGAACCTCCCTGAACTGAAGGGATCACCGAAAGAGTGGCCCTTCCCGCTCAAGACGATCGGCGAACTTGGCTCATCAATGGGACTGGAAGACAAACAAATACAGAAGATACTGTCAGGGGAGACTATTTTCTCGGTTGGCGGATACAACAAGCTTCTCTGGTTTTCTCTGCCGGGTATCATGGTGCAATTTACCGGTGACAAAGCTCTCATGGCAGAACTGGTAGATGCTTTTTGGAACAAATTATTCTTCGGCGCCGAACCTAAACCGCTTGCCGGTTTCGATTTGGGCGGCAGCACGAACCTGCCTTTTTCTGTGGTGGGTGCAGGCAAAGAAAACATAGCAGTCCTTGGCCTCCTCTCGCCCGAATCTCTCAAAGGAAAGGTAAGTCTGGGCAGATTCCTGAAAGATAACGAAAAGGCAGTGGGATGGTTGGTTGCAGACCTGCCCAAGGTAGGTGCCGCCCTGAGCGACATGACTAAAATGAATGCCTTCATGAACGAGCCGGACATCAACGACGAAGGGTACTACGAAGGTGACACGGAGGACATCTTCCAGCCTGACTCATCTTTCTCCCCCTTTGATCAGGGGATCTCGGACTCTTTTGGAAATGTCCTGAAGAGAATGGGAAAGGCCCTTATTGTATGGGAGACAGCGGAGTCGGGAAGGATCGACTGGTACATCGACTCAAAATAGCAGGCTTTTATGCCCTGACCACTCGGGCAGAGATACTTGGTGTTATGGGACTAAGTTTGTATGTCCAAAAAAACAATAAACTGACTGTAATATAACCGGAGGGAAAAATAAATGTACTGCAATGCGCTGAATGTTTTGAAGGAACGTGGATTCGTCGAGTGGAGCAGCCACAACGAAGAGCTTGAGGAGCACTTTATGAAAAGCATGGTAACAGGTTATATCGGCTTTGATCCAAGCGCCGACAGCCTCCACGTGGGGAACCTCGTGGCGATAATGGGGCTTGCCTGGATGCAGCGCCTCGGACATCGTCCAATAGCCCTTGCCGGCGGAGGCACAGGGCGGATCGGCGACCCTTCTGGCAAAAGCGCGGAGAGAAACCTTCTCTCCGAGGAAGAGATAAGTTACAACGTAAGCCGGATAGCAAAACAGCTGGAGCACTTCCTTGATTTCAACTGCGGGGAGAACAGCGCGATCCTTGTAAACAACAACGAGTGGCTCAAAAAACTCAATTACATAGAGTTCCTCAGGGACATAGGAAAATACTTCTCCGTAAGTTTTCTTGTCAACAGGGATTACGTCAGGAACCGGGTACTCGACCCCGACAAGTCGATAACCTACACTGAGCTCTCCTACATCCTTCTGCAGGCATACGACTTCAACCACATGTACAACGAATTGAACTGCACCCTCCAGATGGGGGGGAACGACCAGCAGGTGAACATCATCGCGGGCATGGACCTCGCGCGCAAAAAATCAGGGGGCCAGTGCTACGGTATTACGTTCCCGCTGCTGCTCAACGCACAGGGACAGAAGTTTGGAAAATCTGAGAGCGGAGCCGTCTACCTCTCTACACACCGCACAAGCATATACAAGTTCTATCAGTTCTGGATAAATGTCGACGACAGCGACCTTGAAAAGCTATATAAGCTTTTCACATTCATGGAACTTGATGAAATAAGCGCCATCATCGAAGATCACAATAAAAATCCGCATTTAAGGGTGGCCCAGAAAAAGCTCGCATTGGACCTTACCTGCAGGGTTCATGGAGAAGATGCCGCGAAAAGGGCAAAGGACGCAAGCGCCATACTCTTCGGAGAAATGGACATAAGGGAAGCAGATGCCGAACTCCTTGGCACACTGTCTGCAGAGATCCCTTTTGCAGAGACCGGCTTGGCGATCGGCGGCCCGATCACAGATCTTCTTGTGCTTTCAGGCGGATGCGCCTCAAAGGGTGAGGCAAAACGTAAAATAAAAGAGGGCGGAGTCTACCTCAACGGAGACAAAGTCACAGAAGAGACAAGGCAGCTTTCGTCAGAAGACCTCCTTAGCGGTGGATATGTTCAGCTGCGGGTAGGCAAGAAAGATTTCAGACTGGTCAAATTCGGAGACTGAGATTTTACCTTTAGAACCATTTCAGGAGCATGCAGCGCGGGGATCGTTGCGATCTGAAAAAAAACAGAAGACCTTTCCAGCGTTTTTCAGTTTTTGAGGGACCTTCTTTGAACGGGCAGCCGGCATGCCATGTCCCTGGATGCACCGTGATCTAAACGGACTGAAACTGATGATCCTGCCGCCTTTATTTTTTGCCGCCACCTGAAGTCAGATGTAAATTATTAGGAGCTTTGATATGGATCGGAAACTCAGATATTTTATCCGTTTTGCAAAAATGATAAAACCGGGATGGAGAGCCACGGCTCTTTTTTATTTCCTTTTCATCCCTGTCAGGCTCATCGCGCCAAGGAAAAAGGTCGCACAAAAAAACATCGAACTCGTTTTCCCGGAAAAAACTGACGCCGAAAAAAGGAAGATGCTTGACGGATCTTACAGGAGCATGATATGGACAGGCATAGAAATGCTCTCATGGCAGAGAGATCCCTCCCTCGTTGACAAATGGATCGTTGAGATCGAAGGAAGAGAACACATGGACCGGGCTTTTGCCGGCGACAGAGGAGTAATTGTTGTCTCAGCCCACTGCGGAAACTGGGAACATGCCGCGGCCTGGCTGGGAAGGAACTGCAGGGGCGTAGGCGTGGTCCGTCATTCCGACGATCCCTTCCAGCGGGAGCTTATAGATACGCTGAGACGAAACGGCGGTCTTCGTACACTGGGGAAAGATGAGCCGATGACGAGAGCTGTCGGCATACTTAGGAAAAATGAACTGATAGGTCTTGCGGCAGACCAACACGGCGGGGGAGACGGGATCTTGGTCCCCTTCTTCGGACACGAGACGAGCACTTTTCAGGGAGCTGCAGTATTTGCCTGGATATCGGGAGCTCCCATTCTGCCGTACCAGTGTATCAGGATAGAGCCGTTCCGTTTCAAACTGGTGATAGGCCCCCCGATCGAATGGGAAAAAACAAAGGACCGGGAGGCAACGCTTAGATCACTTACAGCCAAAGTGAATCTGGAGCTGGAAAAAATTATTCGCAGAGCGCCTGAACAGTACCTATGGCAGCACAAGCGGTTCAAGGAGCTCTTTTCCGGCTAACTCTTTTTCTTGACCTGGGCATCCGGGTTGTCGCATATAAGGGTGCCGGCGATCGCAAAATTGTCGTTTGCCATTTCGTTGATGATTATGCGGACTGACGTTTTAGGGACCTCCATAGTCTCACAAAGAGCATCGGTGACTTTCGTCACCATGTCGCGCTTCTGTTCCAGTGTGCGACCCTCTTTGATGTTCACTACTACGATGGGCATGGCTTTCATCTCCTGCAGAATGTAGTTATGATCTTGCGCTTGCAGGCTTATTTTAACCTCCGCCAAGAGGGGTGTCCACATGGAAAGTATAACCATATTCATGGGTTTTGCCGCAGGGGCGGTCATAGGTTCTTTCATCAATGCCGCGGCTATGCGTACTGTGTCAGAGAAAAAATGGTGGGGCAACGAGCGCTCCGTCTGCGACAAGTGCGGAAGAAAGCTTAATTTCTTCGACCTTATTCCCATAATTTCCTACCTGGTGCTTGCCGGACACTGCCGTACCTGCAGGAGCCCGATACCTCCGCGGCATTTCATATCCGAGCTTACAGGAGGGGTTATAGGAGCGCTCTCGGTATGGTACTGGGGCATCGATACACCTTTGCTCTTCTCTTTCATTGCTCTCTTCTTTATGCTCTTCCACTCTCTCACAGACATCGAAAGCGGCTACATCTACGATCCGTGGGCCCTCGCAATGACCGCTGTCTCAATGCTTGCAAGGCTTTCGGGAGGATTTTCCGCCCTGATCGACGGAGCGATGGGAGCAGCGCTGGGATTTCTCTTTATTTATGCTATCGTTTTGCTGAGCCGCGGCGGCATGGGCATGGGAGACGCGATGATGATGCTTGGGGTCGGAGCCCTTCTGGGATGGAAGCTTACCATTCTCAGCCTCTATCTTGGCTTTATGTCAAGCGGAGCGATAGTGATCCCGCTACTGGCCGCGAAAAAACTCAGCAGGAAGGATGCGGTGGCACTTGGCCCTTATCTGGCAGCCGGATGCATCCTGGCAATATTCACAGGGCGGTTTATCTTTGAATACCTGGGTTTCAGCCTCGGCTGGCCCTGGTCCAATATATGACAGGGGTGTAAATTACATGGTTCTTTCGGCTTGTGACACAAATTTAATGAAACCGTTCAGATTCAGGATGCCGCAGGAAGTGATCTTTGAGTCAGGCTCTTCGCGTCAGGCGCCTGAAAAAGCTTTGCGACTCGGGTCGAAAAGGCCGCTCTTCATAACCGGCACACAGATGGCAAAAAGCAGCCGTCTCGCATGCCTGATGGAAGGGTGCTCTGAACTTGGGATGATGCCGGGGCACTGGGACAGGGTGGAACCGGAGCCCCCTGTGGAACTTCTGGAAGATGCCGTCTCTTACATCAGAGAAGGTTCTTTCGACTCTCTTATCGCCTTTGGGGGCGGAAGTTCCATGGACTTTGCAAAAATGGCTGCCGTGATGGCAGAAAATCCTGATATAGAAGTCTCTGAGATGGTAGGGAGCGAGAAGATCCCCCGAAAAGGTCTCCCGACAATAATGATACCGACTACATCGGGGAGCGGATCGGAGGTATCCGCCGTTGCCGTTTTTTCATTCGCTGAGGAGAAGATGAAAAAGGGAATATCCAGCAGGTTCCTGGTCGCAGACATTGCAATTGTTGACCCTGAACTTACCCTTGACCTTCCTCCGCATATAACTGCGGCATCGGGGATGGACGCCCTAGTTCACGGCGTCGAAGCTTTTCTCTCCCTCGGAACTAATCGTTTCACGCAGGACCTGGCACTGATCGCAATAAAAAACATTTATTCCAACCTCACAGAGTGCGTCCTCAACGGACATAACCTCTATGCAAGAGAGGCCCAGTCCTACGGAAGCATGACGGCGGGGATGGCTTTTTCTATGTCCGGGACAGCGGGGGTACATGCGATGGCATACCCTCTCGGCGGGCAGTACCATGTGCCGCACGGCGAAGCAAATACAGCACTTCTGAGATGGGTCATGGAGTACAGCCTGGAAGGCTG
>DCEE01000020.1:0-93573 GCA_002316795.1 Synergistaceae bacterium UBA1037 | reverse complement strand
ATATATGAAAAGGCCTGGTAGCACCGCTTCAGACCAATTATAAATTTACAATATCCTGTCAAAGGGCATCAGGCCCTGAAAGGAGGCTCTTATGAAAAACATATTTCTGTCAGTAATGTTTTTTCTGTTGTTTGGGATCTCTGCCGGAATGTCGGAGGCGGTCACTTCGGACATCATGCTCACATCTCCGGAAAAAGAGGGAGGGATGAGCCTCTTCAGGGCGATCGAGGAGAGATCTTCCGCTGCGCAGAAGGCATTCGAAGAGAGGGAGCCCTCGCATAAGGAACTCTCCACTCTGATTTGGGCTGCAACTGGGAGAAACAGGAACGGCAAGGGCTGGACCGTGGCCTTCGCAATGGGGTCGGATCCATACATAAGCCTCTATGTGCTTCTTAAAAGCGGATCTTATGTATACGACCCTGAAAAGAATATGCTTAAGATGCTATCAGACAAAAATTCGATCTCACGGGCCGCAAGGCAGGAGTTCGTAGGTTCGGCGCCGTGTATTTTTATTTTCGCGACAAAAGGAAGCGGACCGCGCATAGAAGGCTGGGCGGAAACAGCTGTAGGGGCTATGACCCAGAATGTTTACCTTGCAGCGGGAGCGTTGGGCATGAAGACACGTTACATTCAATCCTTCAACAGGGAGACATTGATAAACCTGCTGAACATCGGCCCGCTATCAAGAATAATTGCAATAATGCCTGTAGGCTTCCAATAGGGCAAATAAAACAGGCCAAAAATGTAAGAGCCGGGCGATCCTCTTTTGGGTGCCCTGCTCTTTTATATTATCTTACGATCCCGGCTGTTTTAGCTCCGGTGGCAGCGATAAGGTCGTCAGGCTTCAGTTTAAAGAGAAGCCCTCTCTGCCCTGCATTCACAGTCATGAATTCGAACATGCGTGCGCTTTCATCAATAAAAACCGGATACTTCTTTTTTGTCCCCAGCGGGGAGCAGCCTCCCCTGATGTAGCCGGTTAACGGCTGTACTTCCTTTAGCGGAACGAGTTCGGAGCTTTTGTTGCCGCTTGCAGCGGAGAGAGCCTTGAAGTCCAGTTCCCTGCCGGCGGGCAGGCATACCATCATAACACCCGTCCTGTCACCCCTTGCGCAAAGCGTCTTGAACGTCTGTTCCTCCGGAACACCTGTTTTTAAGGCAGCATCCTCCGCCGAGAGCGAGCTTTCATCGACCTCGTACTCGATCAGTTCAAAGGGGATCTTTGCGTTTTCCAGGATCCTTACAGCGTTTGTCTTTTTAAGAGAAGCCATATTATTCCCCCGATGCAGTAATATATAATAATAAAGTATAGCGCATCTATCTGAGTGTGGGAGAGGGATATTGATGGAAGGTTATTTTGACGGTGCCTCAAGAGGCAACCCCGGAAAAGCAGGAGCCGGAGCGCTTTTGATAAATGAAGAGGGAAAGGTCGTATGGGAGGCATCACGTTTCCTTGGTGATAAGACCAACAACGAAGCCGAGTACATGGCTCTGATAATGCTGCTCAAAGCGGCAAAAAATCACGGGGTGAGCTCCCTTAGGGTTTTCGGGGACAGCAAGCTTGTAGTCAGCCAGATCTCGCGGCAGTGGAAGATAAACCTTCCTCACCTCAGGCTCCTTGCGCGGGAAGCGTGGGATCTTGCCGAGGGGATGGATATATCCTACAACTGGATACCCAGGGAAGAGAACAAGCGTGCCGACATGTTATCCAATGAAGGCATCGACGGGGCAAAGTGATTTTTATTATTATATCTCAGCGGACCCCGGGCTGATTCCACCAACTGCCCCGGGGTCCGCATATGTTGTTTTTTTCTGCCTGGCGCTATCCCCTGTTGTCTATCACCCTTTTGGTCTTCTTCTCGCTCCTCGGGAGGTCTCCTATCTTCATGACCTCAGGTATGATCTTGATCCCCAGACCCGATTTACAGGCTCTTTCCAGCTCCCTCTCGAGCTCTTCCGTCTCGGTCCCGTCAAAAGCTTCGGCCTGAACGATCATCCTGTCCCTCAGGTCTTCGTTGTCGAGGATTATCCTGTATTCACTCGAGAAGCCGTCAATATTTCTAAGTATTGCCTCCACCTGCGCCGGGTAAATGTTCGTACCCTTTACCTTGATCATGTCGTCGCTTCTGCCGACTATCCTGTCAAGCCTGGGGTACGGCGAACCGCAGGGACAGGTTCCCGGGACGATGCGTGAAATATCGTGGGTCCGGTAACGTATGAGCGGAGCAGCTTCCTTCCTGAAGGTAGTGATCACGATCTCCCCCTGCTCTCCGTCAGACAGCACCCTGCCTGTTGCCGGATCGATGATCTCACAGTAGATGAAATCACTGAAGTAGTGCATACCTGTATGTTCCGGACAATCTATGGCTATGCCGGGTCCGTATATCTCTGTAAGGCCGTAGATGTCGAAAAACTCTATGCCCAGGCTCCTGTAGATACGTTCCCTCACCTTGTCTCCCCATCTTTCGGATCCGAAAATGCCCTTTTTCAGTTTAATGTCGTCTCTCATCTCCCTGCGGTCGACCTCTTCGGCGATAAGGAGTCCGTAGGACGATGTACCGATAAGAACTGACGACTGAAGGTCCCGCATCAGCTGGAGCTGCCTGTCCGTGTTTCCGCTTCCGGTCGGGATGACCATGGCTCCCAGACGTTCCGCACCTGCCTGAAAACCCAGCCCGGCCGTCCACAGGCCAAATCCGGGCGTGACCTGGACCCTGTCTTCCCTTGTGACTCCTGCGAACTGGTAACACCTTTCCATCATTACCGCCCAATCCTCAATATCCTGGCTGCTGTAAGGAATGATCACAGGAACGCCCGTAGTTCCGGATGAAGAATGCACCCTCACGATCTGTCCGTTGGGGACACACTGCATCCCCATCGGATATGCGTCCCGGAGGTCCTGTTTTGTGGTGAAAGGCAGCGTCTCGAACTGGTCCTTCGTCATCATGGTATCGACGGGGATATCCTTAAACTTTTCGATATACATCGGACTGCATCTCGCAACTCTTCTCACCTGGGCAAAACACTGGCTCATTATTGACAATTCGTTCATTGCTCTCAGCTCCGCTCTTCTTTTGATACTGTTTCTTCTTAATTCTAATTTTTATTTATTTAATGCATATACCTCTCATGTCAGATTTCCCGCCGTCTCAGCCCCCAGCATGAAGGCCTTTCTGTTCATTTCAAGCAGCCCCGGTTTGATGCAGCACTTCATAGCCGCGGCTATCTCTGAATCGCTGAACGGAAGCATGCCAGCGCCGGATGAAAGTCCTAGGAGCACCATGTTGAGGGTCTTTGCGTCTCCCGCTTTGATCGCCAGGGAGGCGGCATTAATAAAAAATACCCGCCTGATATTCCTTTTGATGGCATCTATGTATTGATCACAGTTATACTCTCCCAGGCGCAGGGCAACATTTGTAGGGACTATGCAGTCTGTGTTCACTACAGCCGATGCGCCGGGCTTAAGCCTGTTGATCTGTCTTGCTGCTTCGGCAGGCTCAAATCCTATAAGGATGTCGGCATGACGGAGCGGTATTACGGGCGAGATCTCTTCAGAGCCTATCCTAAGGTGGCTGGAGACACATCCGCCCCTCTGCGCCATCCCTATAGTTTCCGAAGTCCGGACAAATAGGCCCCTTCTCTGTGCCGCCTCCGAAAGTATTCTCGAGGCAAGCAGCGTTCCCTGGCCGCCCACACCTGCTATGACTATACTGCTAAGCATCTCTGTCCACCCTCTTTATGGCACCCACGGGGCAGACATTCACGCAAAGGGAGCAGTCTGTACATATGGGCTCATTGATCGACACTTTTCCGTCTTCACCTGCAGACATTGCGGGACACCCCAGCTGCTTTATGCATTTGAGACAGCCAATGCAGGCTCCGTTGACTCTTCGTACGGTTTTCGGAAGCCTTATGAGGGCAATGCAGGGCGCTTTTGCAATAACAGCCGAAGGCCCTGTGTGCTCAAGAGCGTTTTTGAAGGCATCGACAGTATCATCGTATTTGAACGGGTCAACTGTCGATATGTGCTCCACTCCGCATGCCCTCAAGATTTTTTCTATATCAAGCGGCTTTGCCGGCATGCCCATCGCGGTCCTTCCCGTTCCGGGGTGCGGCTGGCCTCCTGTCATTGCAGTCGTGTGGTTGTCGAGCACCGCTATCGTTATGTCGGTGTTCTGATAAACTGCGTTTATAACTCCGGGTATCCCGGTATGGAAAAAGGTCGAGTCACCTATGAAGGCAATGCACTTGGTCTCTTTTTCCGCCAGCTTTATCCCCTGTGCTATCGTTATTCCTGCGCCCATGCAGAGACAAGTGTCGACCGTGTTGAGCGGCGCGGCGTTGCCAAGGGTGTAACAGCCTATATCGCCGCAGTAGACTGTCTTTTCAAAGTTTTTGGCAGCTGTCTTGGCCGCATAGAAGGATGCCCTGTGGGGACACCCGGCGCAGAGCACCGGCGGTCTGACGGGAAGTACAGGGATTTCTGCCATCAGTGGATCTTCACCCTTGACTCCAGCAAATTTGAGAACTGTATCCCTGATCAGTTCAAAACCGTATTCGCCGTTGCAGGGAAGATGGGCGGTCATTTTGCCCAGTATCTCCTTTTTGCCTGCAGAGAGCAGCAAGAGCTGTTCCTCAATCACCGGATCCAGTTCTTCGATCACCATGACCCGGTCGACTAATGATAAGAATTCCTCTGCCGGCTCTGCCGGGATCGGATAGGGGGTGCCGACCTTGAATACTGTAAGGTCCAGTCCGAACTCCTTTATGACTTCCATCAGGTAGAGATAGGATATTCCCGATACGGCTATGCCTATCCTTCCGCCTTTTATGACCCTGTTAAAGGGAAGGGTCCCTAATTTTTCAGATATCAGTTTTTGCTTTTGTTCAAGTTCGCCATGTTTTCTGTAAGAAAGCGCGGGAAAAATGATCCAGTCGGATCGTTTAACAAAACCTGAGGCGGGCTTAGGGGCAGGTACATCCGCCAAATCCACTGTGGCGCTGGCATGGCAGACCCTCGTGGTCGGTCTCAGGAACACGGGCAGCCTGAATTCCTCGGAGAGGCCGAATGCATATGAGACCATCTCATATGCCTCTTCAGGCGATGACGGGTCAAATACAGGCAAGTTCGCATATTTGGCAAAATGCCTGGTATCCTGCTCGGTCTGTGAGGACCACGGACCCGGATCGTCCGCGACTACGACTACCATCCCGCCTTCAACACCAACGTACGAAAGGCTCATCAAAGGATCTGCAGCGACGTTCAGTCCGACCTGCTTCATCGTGACCATCGATCTGATCCCGGAGTATGCGGCTCCCGCAGCCACTTCCAAAGCTGTTTTTTCGTTTGTTGACCACTGGACTTCAATACCGGGTATCTTTTCGCGGATCAAAGTCTCAATAATTTCGGTCGACGGAGTGCCGGGGTAGCCCGATACGACGCTGACCCCCGCCCTCGCAGCTCCGAGTGCTATCGCCTCGTTACCCATACAAACTCGTTTGGACATTAACAGCCCTCCTCAATGTACAAAAGAAGCCCGCCATAGAAATGACAGGCTCCTGATAAGTTTAAGAGTTTTCCTTGCCTTGTCTATTCTATTCTATTCTGTGGAGCTTCATCTTTGCTCTTCTCTCGCCGGAAAAGGCTCCCCTCTTCCTGCCAGAATGTTTATATCATTTTAATAAATAAAGTCAAGTCAAAAAATCTTTACACTGGGGGAAACCTTGGGATCATCCATATCCCGCTTTAACTTGCGCAGAAGTATCCATGAAAAAAGTCCTGTTATTAAAGCTGCTCCCAAAAATGATATCGGCTGGAACCACCAAATATGGTCAATGGTAAGTATGCCCGACAAAAAGTGAGCCGCAGGGACCCTGATCATCAGGGAACGGAATATCTGAGTAAGCAGCCCGAATGTCGAAAACCCGGTCGCGACAAAAAGAGCGTTGTATATGACGCTGTAAATGACCATGGGATATCCTGATATGGTTATCCGTATCGCATTTGCGGCGATCCTTGCTATATCCTCCGAAGGCCGAAAAAGCTGAATGACAGGGAAGGGGAAGAGACAGACGATCAGTCCGAGCCCGCCGGTGATCACGGTACTTATTATAAGTCCGGACCTTATTCCCCTCTTCATTCTCTTAAGGTCGCGCCTGCCGTAGTTGAACGAGAGGAAAGGGACAAGCGCGTCGTTTATTCCCATTAAAGTATTGAAGGCCAGGTCCTCGACCCTAAGCCCCACCATCCATGCAGCCACAGCCTGAGGTCCGAAGGTGCCTGAGAGTATGTTGTTTACGCTTCCCATCCCCAGGGCTACGCTTGCTGTAGAAAGGGTGACGGGGAATCCTATTGCTGAGATCTTTCCCCACAGGGGCATCATCGAAAGTTTTATGCAGGGCTTGAAAGGCAGCTGTATTTCACTGTCCGTTTTTAATTTTTTTATAAGATAGACGATCCCGGCCGCCCTGCCCACGAATGTCGCAGCGGCAGCGCCCGTTATCCCCCACCCGAAAGTGAAAATGAATATCGGGTCAAGGACGATATTAAGGCCGTTGGCGATCAGGAAATATTTGAGGGGTATCATCGTGTTTCCCTGACACCTGAAGACCGAGTTCACTACATACGAGAAGCTGATAAGGATGAAAGTCGGCGGTATCCACATATTGTAAAGCCAGGCCTGCCGCAGGGTATCCGGGTCAGATGCGCCAAGCGTCCTGAAAAAGATGTTCGAGGTGTATGGGAAGAGGAATGGTATCCATATCAAACAGAGCAGGTAAGCAAAGCCCATGGCAGCGAGCGCGGTGTTTCTTGCCTCTTCAAGGTTGCCTTCACCCAGCCTTCTTCCGCAGAGAGACGTCATACCGTTGCCGACCCCTTCGAGGATAGCGAATACTCCTATCTGAACGGGGAAGGTGTAGGATATCGCCACCATGTGGCTCTCACCAAGCCATGAGATAAAGACCGTATCAACAAGATGGAAAAGGGTATGGAAGAGCACCATCGCTATGGATGGTATCGACAGTTTTATAAGTGTACCCAGGACAGGGCCTTTACCCAGATCTGCCTTGCCTCTGAGCCTGGTCATCCTCATAATGGCCTTCATAAATTTCATTTGGATTCCCCTTGCAAAAATGTTCGGTCCATTATAATGCAAAAACGGTTCAAGATATTATAATGTTACGTAAAGGGGGTGTGTTTATGTATAAAAGGTTTATAGAGATAATGAACAGCAGCGGTTGTCTTGCAGGAAGCAAAGTTGTCCTTGCTGCGGCGGATCATGAAAGCATAGAGGCCATAAGGCTTGCCATGCAGAGGGGGCTCGGAAGGGCGATACTGACCGGAGACAGCGAAGTGATCTTGCCTGAGGTAAAGGAAGCGGGCATCTCGGACAAGGTGGATATCATCCACGCAGGCTCACTGCCTGCGGCAGCGGCTATCGCGGTGCAGAGCGTAAGGGACGGAATGGGCGATGCCCTCATGAAGGGACTCATCAACACTTCCGATTTTCTGAAGGCTATCCTTGACAGGGAAAACGGCCTTCGGACAGGACGCCTGCTGAGCCACCTGGCGATAATGGAGATACCAGGTGAAAACCACCTCTCTTTCTGTACGGACAGCGGCTTCAACGTCGCACCTAACCTTGACCAGAAGAAACAGATACTGAGAAACGCACTTGAAGCTATAAGCGCTCTCGGATACGACCATGTAAACGCGGCATGCCTGGCAGCTAACGAAAAAGTGGATCCCAACATACAGTCTACCGTCGATGCAGCCGGGATAGTAAAGGCATGGGAAGAGGGCGAGTTCAACGACCTGCCCTGCACATGCACGGTCGAAGGTCCTATGGCGATCGATGTCGTGGCATCCCAAAAATATGCGGAACACAAGGGGATAAAGAGCAAGATAGCAGGCAAGGTCGACCTTACACTGGTTCCGAACATCGAGTGCGGCAATGTCCACTGCAAGACCCTTGTCCACTATTGTCACGCTCAGATGGCAGGACTGGTCCTTGGGGCAATGGTGCCCATAGTTCTGGTATCAAGGTCTGATCCGCCTGAATCAAAATTCCTCAGCATGGCCCTTGCATGCATTATTTCCGGCGGGATGAAATAGCCATGAGCAGGATCCTGGCAGTAAACCCCGGATCGACCTCTACAAAAATAGCGGTTTACGAGGACGGTAAAGAGATCCTTAAGGAAAACATACCTGTCGACCAAGACCTTATCTCTGCATATAAATGCGTTCTGGATCAGCTTGACCATAGATTCGAACTAATAAGGCAAACCCTTCTCGAGAAAGGCATTCTGCCGGAGAGCTTTGATGCCGTTGTCGGAAGAGGCGGCATACTTGCTCCGATCCCCAGCGGCACATACCTTGTCACAAAAGAGATGACGGATTACCTGGCAGAGGCTCCGCGCGGGGAACATGCATCAAACCTGGGAGCATTCATCGCCAAAAGATTCGCAGAGATGTCGGGCTGCCGGGCTTTCATAGTCGATCCGGTCTCTGTGGACGAACTGACTGAAGTAGCAAGGATCTCAGGTGCACCTGAAATAAAAAGGTCAAGCCTCGTCCATGCCCTCAACCAGAAAGCAGTGGCAAGAAAAGCGGCGGCTGAACTCGGGAAAAAATATGAAGACTGTAGATTCGTCGTTGCCCACCTGGGTACCGGTATAACGATCGGAGCTCACTGCGGCGGTAAAATAGTTGACGTGGTCGGCGCAAAGGCTGACGGACCCTTCTCTCCCGAACGGGCGGGCGGGCTTCCGGTGGGGGAACTGGTCGACCTCATCTTCAGCGGGATATACAGTGAGGCTGAACTCAAGAAAAAACTTCTTTCGGGGTGGGGCATGGTGGCATATCTGGGAACAAGGGACATTAGGGAGGCCGGTAAAATTGCTGAACATGACCCTAATGCAAAACTTGTCCTAGAGGCCATGGCCTATCAGATAGCCAAGGGTATCGGGGAGATGTCCACCGTCCTCGACGGAGACATCGACTCGATA
Organism: Synergistaceae bacterium UBA1037; assembly: GCA_002316795.1. Lineage (GTDB taxonomy): Bacteria > Synergistota > Synergistia > Synergistales > Synergistaceae > Caenicola > Caenicola nitritireducens. The sequence goes on along the minus strand of DCEE01000020.1, from coordinate 84,567 downwards.
ATACTCACCGGCGGGATGGCATACTCCGACATCCTGACCGGAATGCTTATCAAAAAGATCAGATTCCTTGCCCCTATAAGAGTCGTGCCAGGAGAAAACGAACTTGAGGCCCTCTTCAAAGGCGCAGAAAGGGTGCTTATGAAGGAAGAGAAACCAAGAAATTACCCAAGCGGTGAGTTTGTCGGAAATTAAGACCTCCGGATCATATGTAAAATAGAATGATTACAGATAATACAGTAATTACCCCCTCCCGTTTAGGGTATAGGTGTGAGACGATCGATCCAATATCAATGACCGGAGGTGTTCGAATTGACATTAAAAAAACGTCGCGGGGGATGTCCTCCCTGAATATTGCTTCTGCCGATCGTGGCGGTCGCCGCGTCATTCTCATGGATCGTATCGAAAATAAAAGATTTTGCAAAAGGCTCAAAGGGATCTGAGGAAAAAGAATAAGAGGAGGCGATACAATGCTCTTTACCGGAAAGTTTTCCAAAGAGGACCTCAAAAAAAACAAGAGGCGGTTCTACTTTATAGGAGGGCTTATGCTTCTCCTGGGACTCATCTCTCTTTCAATGCCTCTTATCGCATCGTTCGCAGTTGAAACTATTGTCGGCATGCTTTTGATAGCAGTAGCCTTCAGTCAGGGGTGGAGTGCCTTCAGAGGCTTCAGTGACGGCGGGATCCCGTGGCAGGAGACGATAATGGCTGTGGCCGCCATGGCGTCCGGTTTCATATTCCTGGTCCATCCCATGGCAGGAGTTATGACCCTAAGCATAATACTTGCGGCATATTTTATGGCTGACGGGGCCACCAAGGTCATTGAGTATTTCCGAGTAAGGGAGATAGAGGGCTCGATCTGGATCCTCGTCTCCGGATTTCTCGGGATCATCCTCTCCGTCATGATGTGGAAAAACCTTTTCACAGGAGCCGCGATGATAGGGATCATACTCGGGATAAATCTTGTCTTCAGCGGGATGAGCCTTATCCTGCTGGGCAGGGGATGCTCCAAAGCCTCTGGAGACTGCTGAGGATACACAATTACTAAGAAGAAAAACCACCAAAACTGAGCCGGAGACGCCCGTCTTTCCGGTTCAGTTTTATCTGTTGTCTTTTCAAATCAGGCAAAGAGTCCTGCCCAATAACCGAAAAGGTCAAAGAGCATCATCAGTCCCGCAAGTACAAGGACAAAGCCGGATACGGTCTTTATCTGCCTGCCATGTTTTTTCAGCCACTGGAAGACACCCTTTATGTTCGTGAAAAATACAGCCGCAAGCAAATAGGGCACTCCCAGCCCCATTGAGAACACAAACAGGTAAAATACACCCTGCATAACTGTTTTGCCGCTCCCAGCAAGCATGAGGGCCGAACCCAGGAAGGGTCCAAGGCATGGCGACCACCCAAGCGAAAAAGCTGAGCCGAAGAGCAGGGCTCCTATGAAGCCTCCTCGCTTCTTCAGACCCAGATCTATCTTCTTTTCAACATCAAGGAAGCCTATCTTCAGGATACCGAGAAAGTGCAGTCCGAAGACCAGGATGATCGCTCCGCTGACTCTCTGCAGAAGCATCCTGTGTTCATTCATCAGCGATCCTATCGCGGTAGCAGTGGCTCCGAGCGCCATAAAGACCACAGTGAACCCGCAGACGAATCCTATCGTGTTTACGATGCTGGCCCTCTTTCCATGCTCTGTTTCTGCCGCAAGGTACATCAGGTATACAGGCAGCATCGGAAGCATGCATGGAGAGATGAAGGCAAGAAAGCCTTCAAGGAATAGGAGCGGAAGGTCTGCCCACATTTACTTAATATCCCTGACTGCCTTCAGAACATCCTCTTTGGTGGTTTCCCCGAGGACCTGCCAGCGAAGTATGCCTTTGCCGTCAACTACAACTGTAGTGGGAAGCCATCTTATATCAAAAAGCTTGGCGGCTTTTCCCTCTGTATCGAGGAGTACCTTCATGCCGAAATTATTTTCCTTTATGAATGCCTCGACTTTGCTTTTGGTGTCTCTCTTCCCGTCAGTCATATTCACGGCAAGGAGCACCGCCTGCTTGCTCTTTTTAAGTTCCTTGTCAAGGAGGTCGAAGTCGGGCATCTCTTTTTTACACGGCGGACACCACGTGGCCCAGAAATTGATCACGACTGTCTTTCCTTTGTAGTCACCCAGCCTTACCGCCTTCCCCTCTATGTCCTTCAGTTCAAAGTCGCTTACTGCAGTGCCCGGTTCGAGGGCACAAACAGCCTGTGTAAAGCTGAATATCAGAACAAAAGCTGCGGCAATGGTCAGAATCGACTTCTTCATGTTGCATCTCTCCCATTTTTCGATTTACATTACTGAACTTTCCCACCAGTTCGAGTAAGTAGAACTAAATCCCTTCTTTCGCCTCGACCGCATGTTTTTTAGCGGAGCCCCAATTGCTCCAAAATACTGAAGCCACTGGTTTCCCGCTTAGAAGCATGCGGGAAAAACGGTGGGAAAGTTGATTTACATTATTATTTTATCATTCTATATTTAAATTTTACTGCTGTCCTACGTGATGCGGCGTATTTTTAAAACTGCTTTAAAAATTGAACTATTTTGATGTCTCCTTGACAGTTAGGTCATGTCACTGTTATTTTCAATACTATGATTACATTCCATTTGGGGGGAGTAAGTATGCCTTTTTACAAGATCAGAAGCAAATCGCGCTCGTGGGACGGTGAACCCATAGGTATTCTCATACTCGATGCTGCATATCCCTGCGTTCCGGGAAACGTCGGAAATGCTACGACCTATCCATTTCCTGTCCGCTACCATGAAGTAAAGGGAGCCTCGATCGAAAGGCTTCTGAATCAGAGGGACCTTACCCTTCTGGAACCCTTCCTTGAAGGCGCGAGAAAGCTCGAAGCCGAAGGGGTTCGCGCAATAACAGGCGCATGCGGCTTTATGGCCCTTTTCCAGCAGGAGATCGCCGACGCGGTCGACATCCCTGTCTTCATGTCAAGCATGCTTCAGGTCCCGTTTATTACAAGAACTTTAAAGCGTGGGCAGAAAGTCGGGATAATCTCGGCAAACGCTTCTGTAATGACTGATCAGCATCTAAGAAATGTGGGCATTACGCCCGATATGCCGGTAGTGCTTTACGGCATGGAGGGGAAATACGAATTCCGTTCCTCTGTTCTGGAAGAAAAAGGCACAATGGATACCGACGTAATAGAGAAAGAGATACTCGAAGTATGTAATCAGATGCTCAAAGACCACCCCGAAGTGGCGGCTATACAGCTCGAATGCAGTGATCTTCCTCCCTTTGCTGCAGCAGTACACGCACACACCGGACTGCCTGTATTTGATTTCATAACGATGATAAGACACGTGGAGTCAGCTTTGAACCCGACAAAATACTGCGGACCGGACTACCGGATGTAATTGAAAAGCTTCGCTTATAATTCTGATTTATATTTAGACTAAGGACCGGCATTTCCATCGACCGGTCCTTTCATTATGTTTTATAAGTACACCGGTACAGGGTAAAACGGTCAATTAATAATGCAATAGGCGGGTCCGGAAAAAACTTTTGTTAAAGTTGCTTCGGGGATCTCCTCTGTTTAAGAAAAGTTTCGGTTTCAGTCAGCATCATTCCGGCTATGACCAACATACCTCCAAATGCTCCCTGGAGATGGAATGGGTCCTGCCCGCTCAGCACTGCGACCATATACCCGAAAAGGCCCTCCAGCGAAAAGATGACTGCGACGTGTGACTCAGGAGTGATCCTCTGGGCTTTGAACTGGATAATAAAACACAATATCGTGTTTCCAAGAGAAACACAGAGCAGAGTCGCCCATATCTTGATGCTGAATGATCCAATTTCAGGCAGTGGCTCAAATATGCAGGCTAATATTGTCATGACTGCTGCAAGCATTATTATGTGAAGGGCAACGAGACGGTATGGCTCGACCCTTCTTGCGCCGAATCCTGCAGCCAGGACCTGGAACGCATAAAAGATCGCCATTATGAAAGAAAGAAAATCTCCGCTGTTGAATTCCATCCCGGGGGTAAAGCCCATTACTAGCAGTCCCAGGGTGGTTATGCCCGCACCTGCAAATATCCACAAACTTGGTTTTGTCTTATAGATGATCCAGACAAAGACAGGAACTAGAATTACGTTCAGCCCGCCAATAAAGGCCTGCTTGCTTGCAGTGCTGTAAACCAGACCAAAGGTCATGGATATAAATACTCCGGTGAGGACAGCTGTAAGAATTGAAGATATCGCCCAGTCCCGTCTTGTGGATGTTATTATTTTCTGAGGAAAGATCAATATAAGAAAAAAAGCAGCCAAAAGCATCCTTAGCGCGACTGCCCACAGAGGGGTGATCGTTCTGGCCAGCAATGCGCTCATGGGAATGCCGGCACCCCATATCAGGGCGACAAGCACCAAAAGCATATCTGCCATCAATATCTGTTTCGCATTGAATTCTGTTTTTAGTTCTCCCATTGAACTGCCTCCGGGTCTTCCAGAGCTTCTGAAATCTGATCTCTGACCCTGTCGATCTTCTTCATAAAGTAAAATGCTATCACTGCGCTTATCGATCCGCATATAAAAAGTGCCCAGTCAGTACCGAGATGGTCAGCCAGCCTTCCCGAAAGCAAACTGCCAAATGGCGGGATCCCCAGGATAGCCATGGTATAAAGCGCCATTATCCTGCTCCTGTTCGCGGCAGGTGCCATAGACTGAAGCAGTGTATTACACGAAATAGTGCTTGTCACCATACAAAATCCGACAGGAGCGGCAAGCGCTATCCCGGCGTATATGTTTCCTGAAAACGAAAAAAGGATAACTGAAACTCCAAAAGCAAGGCATGCCCTGGTACACCACCAGTACAACCTTTGCGAAGATTTCAGCGATGCCATTATAAATGATCCCAAAAGCGCCCCTATCGCTACCCCCATCAGCAAAAATCCCAGAGTCTCGGAGTTCCCGCCCAGCACACTTTTTGCCATGGCAGGCATCAGGACTATGCTTGGAAAACAAAAGAAACCGGTAGAAGCGATAAGGATCAGCAGATATCGGCTGGGCTCAAATTTCCTGGCCATCTTTAAGCCCTCGACAGTATCTTTCAAGGGCCTTGATCTGCTTCCGTCATTTTTCCCGATCGGAGGACGGTCCATCTTCATCTTTTTTACAGCCAAAAGAGTCGAGGAATAGGCAAAACCGTTTACAAGAAAGCAAACACCCTCACCGACGGCATGTATCACAAACCCGGCTATCGATGGTCCGATCATTCTGGCGATATTAAAATTCATTGAGTTGAGAGCTACCCCGTTTGATACATCTTCTTTTCTGTCTACCATGTAAGAGACAAGTGAATATCTGCATGGCAGTTCAAAGGCATCTACAAGGCCCAGCATCAGGCTCATGAATACCACTATGTGGAAAGTCACAAGGCCTGTAAGGGTAAGAAAGGCCAGTATGAATGCTATTATCATGCATCCTGCCTGACAGCAGAACAATGTTTTCCTCAGATCCCATCTCTCTATCAAAGCCCCTGCAAACGGAGCAAATAAAAAGACTGAGATGGAGGCAGCAAAATCAATTATCCCAAGAGCGCTGTTAAGTCCCGTCAGCCTGAATACCAGCCACCCCATGGCTACACGGTGCATCCAGAGGCCCGTCAGCGATATCGCCTGGGCCATGAAAAAAAGCCTGTAGTTCCTGCTTCTAAGTGCCCGAAGAGAATCGGGGACGACCATCTTCACAGAGACTATCCTAAATACTCACTGTTACGGAGCCGGTAATTATCAGCATCACCCCTGCCCATTGAAGCCTTGTCAGGCTTTCCTTAAGCGCAAAGTGACCGAAGAGAGCCGCTATGAACGGGCTGGTCGAGGTGATGGCGGTAACAACTGCGACAGGCATTACCCTGATGCATGTGGTGTAGAGTATAGAACCCATTGCAAGACCGATCACAGCGGCTGCCAGCATGTAGCCCCACGCTTTGAGGGGGACTGCTTTCAGAGGCATCAGGACTGCGGGCCGGAATTTTACAAGGATGAGCCTGTATCCCCAAGCCATTATCAGCAGTGCGGCCGCCCTGTAGAAGGATATCTCGACAGGACCGAGTCCGGAAGCCTCCATGGCCATTTTTGTCAGAGGAGCTCCGATCGCCCACGCAAGTCCGGCTCCGATGGCGAATAGGAACCCTTTCATCAGGTTTGAGAGGCCGATCTCATCAGGGGCAGGGGCACCTTCATTCTCTTTTTCCTTCACTCCTCCGAATCTCAGCAGGAGAAGACCGGTTATGACTACGATTATCCCTGTGACGATCTGTACTGTTATCGGTTCGCCAAGCAAAAGCCATGACGTAAGGACGACAAGCATGGGGTATGAGTTGGAAACCGGCACTGCAAGACTTATTCCTATCTTTTTTATAGCGATGAAGTAGAGCACGTCTCCTACAAGATATCCCAGAAGCACATTGCCGCCTATGTAAAGCAGCGCTTTTGGAGAGAGGATTATCGGTATGCTTCCGTTTGTATGTATCAGGGCGAGAGCCAGGGTGAAAACAAAAAATGATATTGACCTGATGGGATTTATCTCGTTGGAGGTACATTTCGACAGCGCCATGCCCCGGGCCACCATTATCGGCGAAGCGGCCCACATTATAGCGACAACGAAACTAAGAAGAAAACCCCATAAAGGCATTCCGGCACCCCCTGCCAAATTGATATATTGTATACATTTTTCCCCTCCGATACAAGCCGGATATATATGATAAGCTCCGGTCGTTGTTCACGGAATGCCTTTAAATGGGACACGGATCACTTCAGAAAAATAATAATGCGAGAGGTATCAGTATGAAAAGAGAGATCACTATCCGGATCAGATAGATGACCGACATCTGCAGGAATGTTACCGGAATTGAAGAGTGCCACACGTGCAGCCCGATCTCAGTCAGGTTTATCAGTCCTGTTGCGGTCAGGCAGATGCAGAGAAATCTGGCCTGTTCTGAAAAAAGCATCTGTCCGTAGGCTACAGCAAGATATTGATCAACAAAGGCGAATACAGTTGCTCCGCCAAGGATTTTTGCTTCCGGTACACCCAACAGGCCGATCAGCCATGAGAAAGGATACGCGATCATATCGACGATGGGGGTCATGTCCGCTACAGCCATGAGTACAGTGCCGAAAGTTATCATTAGAGGGACAGTACCGAAGAGGAGGGGCACAGCAACTGAAAGCGTCTCGTTAAAATACATTTTCAAAGTCATATGGCGCGCCTTGTTTACCCCTCTCAGAAGCGCCCAGGCGAACAGGGAATGCCCATGTCTTTCTTCTGTCGGCAATACATCGTACGTCTCGATCCCCCCGTGGTAATTCTCGGGGATCGATCTCAGGGGCCATATTCTTGGGAGCAATACCGCCAGGAAAAACATTGTCAGGTAAACGGAGAATATTATCTGAGGGAAGGCATATCTGAAATCCAGAAGGGTCGCGATGGCGTAAATGTTGTATATCCCAGTGAGGGAAAAGCTTGTAACCATCACTGCAGCTTCCCTGTCGTTGTAATAGCCGGAGTGATGCATTTTTGCCGTGATCACTACAGCCATCGAACTGCTCCCGAGCCAGGAAGCGATGCAGTCTACAGCCGAACGTCCCGGGACTTTGAAGAGCGGCCTCATGACAGGGCTCGCGTAAACGGCTACAAACTGCACCAGGCCAAAGTCAAGCAACATGGGCACCGCCATGGCAATTATAAAAGTCAGAATAATAAGTTTGGGGGCAAGGTTGAGGACTATCAGCTGTGCATCCCTGATGACGAAACCGAAGATGTCGGTGTTCCCCCACGCAGCTGCCATTGCTATTGGGATGCTTGAAAACCTCGCTATGAACCAGAAGGGATTGCAGATGAGGTTTTCCCTGAAGATCTGATTCCTCATGATCCACTCCGGTCTTATTGCCGTCGCTGTTACGCTGAGTATCACAGTGACAAGAGAGATAGCTACGACCAGACCGCCGAGATCATCCTTCAGCAGTGCCAGTAAATATTCTTTGCAGTGTCCGATAAGCGTGTTGACATTTCCGTGCCATTCAAAAGGGACTAAAAAAGCACAGACACCAAATGCAGAAGGGATCACGAAGAGGGAAATGTTTCTGGCTGTTTTAGGGAATCGCTCCACCTCCTTATTTGTGAATTATATCAGAATAATCAGACACGATAAACAAAAAAAATTCATAATAATATTTAAAATTTACCCAAAAACAAAATACCGGTCCCAATACAGAAGGGACCGGCAGATAAAAGCTGCAGAAAGTTTTGGATCCGGGCTATGTCAGCCGCCGAGATACGCCAGGAGCACTCCGCCCGCAAGCACGGAGCCGATCTGACCTGCGACATTCGCACCGACTGCATGCATCAGGAGATGGTTTGAGGGGTCAGCTTTCTGCCCTAGCTTCTGGATCGTCCTTGCCGACATCGGAAAGGCAGAGATCCCTGCGGCTCCTACCATTGGGTTGATCTTTTTGCCTTCCGGAAGGAAAAGGTTCAGCACCTTTGCGGTCATGACCCCGCCTGCAGTATCGAGGACAAAGGCGACAAGGCCCATCGCTATTATTATCATGGTGCTTACGTTTACGAATTTCTCACCCGTCATAGTTGCGGCGATAGAAAAACCAAGCAGGATGGTCACAATATTTGCGAGCTCGTTCTGGGCCGCCTGTGAAAGCCTTTCCGTGACTCCGCTCTCCCTGAGGAGGTTACCGAACATAACAAAGCCAAGCAGCGATACTGAAGCGGGCGCAATTATCCCGCCGAGCATCGTAACGGCTATCGGGAAGATTATCCTTGCCCTTTTCGTCACAGTCCTTGTTGGGGCCGGCATCCTCATTCGCCGTTCCTTTTCGGACGTGATGGCCAGTATGACCGGGGGCTGGATCATAGGCACCAGCGCCATGTAAGTATATGCGGCCACGGATATCGGACCCAGCAGATGGGGAGCGAATCTGGTCGAGACATATATCGACGTTGGGCCATCCGCAGCTCCTATTATTCCGATCGAAGCAGCTTCATAGACGTTGAAGCCGAGGAGGAGCGCTATACCCATCGTGAGGAATATCCCCATCTGTGCCGCTAGTCCGAAAAGAAAGACTTTCGGGTTCGCCAAAAGAGGTCCGAAGTCGCACATGGCGCCGACCGCTATAAGTATCAGCAGGGGAAGTATCTCAGTCGCGATGCCGAGCCTGAAGAGCATGGAGAGCGCGCCCTCCACCATCTCTGTTCCGGCCATCTGGTCAAGTGCCGATGACAGCGGCAGATTGACAAGAAGGGTCCCGAATCCCATTGGCAGAAGAAGGGTCGGTTCAAAGTTCTTCTCTATCGAAAGGTAAAGCAGGAACGCGCCGACAAGCATCATTACCATGTTCTGCCATGTGACCGCCGCGATCATATTTGAAAAGAGATCCAACAGGACGCACCTCCGGAAATTTCTGTAAGTTCAGGACAGAAGCATTCTACACCTGATACTCATCTTGGTATCGTCAAAGATACTTATATCACTTCCCGTTACAAATAAAAAGAGCTGTATCAGGAATCGGGGTCAATGTCTTTAAGGATCTCTTCAAGGGAGACATAGTCTATCTTTCCCGTTGAAAGCAAGGGGATATTTTCCATCGTCAGTATTTTTTTGGGTACCGCTATCTCTGCGACTCCGAGATCCGAAAGCGTCTGGCGCAGTTCGTCCCTCTTCAGTTCAGGCTTTGAGGTCACCAGCGAGAGCGTCTCACCTCTCGGGCCTCCCTTTATCATAACCACGGCGTGCTTGTCTTCCGGCCATACTTCAGAGAGGACCTCCTCCACTGCAGCGAGAGATATCATCTCGCCGCCTATCTTAGCAAACCTTTTCGCCCTGCCCAGTATCCTGACGAACCCGTCTTCATCGACGCTGACTATGTCTCCGGTATCATACCAGCCGTCTTTCGGAGGATCTATAACGCCAGGGTCCGTTGCCCTGAGGTAACCGAGCATCACGTTGGGTCCCTTGATCCAGAGCCTTCCCCCTTCGTGCACTCCCTCTACCGGCTCTATCCTGTATTCTATTCCCGCAACGAATTGTCCGACGGTACCGCTCCTGTGGTGAGCGTAGTAGTTGTTGGCAACGACCGGAGATGCCTCTGTGACCCCGTATCCTTCAGTTATCCTTATGCTGAACCTTTCGAACCATATCTCCTGTGTTGAGTGCCTCAGCTTCTCACCTCCCTGCACAAGCATGCGTATCGTCGCGAAGTCATAGTTGTCCGATGCCGCCTTCGCATAGCCTCCAAGGAAGGTATCCGTGGCGAAAAGGAAAGTTATCCGTTCATCGTAACAGATGGTCGATATCGTTTTGTAATGCAGCGGAGAGGGATAGAAGTAGACGAATATTCCGAGAGTCACAGGCATGAACACTCCGCAGAGCCCGAATGAATGAAAAATAGGCATGGTGTTGAGTATCCTGTCTGACCGGTAGAAGTCGACCCTGGTGTACATCTGCGCATGGTTGGTGTGAAGGTTTTTGTAGCTCAGCACAACGCCTTTGGGCGCCCCTTCCGATCCGGATGTGAAGAGGATTATTGCCGGCTTGTCCGTTTCTCCTTCTACTACCGGGTTCGATCTAATAAAAATAGTTTTTAACGCAGCGGATATCTTTTTAAATTTGGTTATCGAGGGAGCCAGGTCCTCCAGCCATATGACCCTCAGACCCTCCTCTTCAACTGCGGTTATGAGAGCTTCAAGTTTTCCAAGATCAATAAACTTTCTTGACGTGACTACCGTCTTTACGCAGGCAGTTCGGCAGCAGTTCACCAATGAGCGGCCGCCAAGAGAAAAATTCAGCATTGCAGGTATCTTCCCCATTTTCTGGAGTGAGTACATTGTAACTACCCCTCCCAGAGAAGTCGGCAGAAGCACTCCGATATTGTCGCCCGCCATGTCTGCATTTTTCAGCACATCTTCGATGAGAAGCACCCTGGTTATAAATCCGTTGTACGTTATAGGCCTCTGCCCATGGTCGCAGAAGATCCTGAACTTGCCTCCGTATTGTTTTCTTGCGTCGAGGAGAACGTCAAAGAAGGGCTTTTCCTTCACTCTTGCTGCGAGAGATGCCTCATCCATGATCTTTTCAAGGGCCCTGCCGGCGGCTGCGGCCCTTTTAGGACCTGACATGTCATCAGGAATATCTATTTGTGTTGCCGGAAGGATCGTTATGGTGACTTTGGAAAAAAAACGCAGGCCGGGTTTGTGCTGGATGCGTGAAAAGGGGGTAAGTTCAGTGCCTTTTATGTTTATCGGAAGGATCTTTGCCTTTGTGTGGTCGGCTATCATTGCGACGCCCTGTGAAACTTTCATCGGATTGCCTATCGTGGTGGGCTGGAGTTCAGGGAAGATAACGCATCTTCCCCCATTCTTGAGGTGATTCAGGAAATACTTCAGTGTCAGCGGTGCGTCTGCGTCAAGTATATGAGTCTCTGCCAGCGGAAGGAAAAGGCTTATGAATCGTTTTTTTGTCAGCCTTCGCTCTATTGCAAAAGGGACCTTTTCAGGAAGGCATACTGCCAAAATAAGAGGGTCTATGAATGAGACATAATTTGGAGCTATCAACACTCCGTCTCCTGCTTTTTCCCAGTTCTCCCATCCCTTGATCTCTATCCGAAAAAAAAGATTCAGAAAAAACTTAACTATCATAAGCCACATTGAGCATTCCTCATTCCCCAAAAAGAAGATAATGGTTTATTATAGCATGGACAACAGCGGCTAAAAACCTCTGACGTTGAGCAGTTTAAACATTTCACCTCTTTTCTCTTTATTTGATAAGGAAAAACCAAAAGGGCCGCTGGAGCTTTACGCTTAACGGCCCTGAATATGTCCTCTTTACCTTCTGTTTTGAAAATTTCTCTAGAATTTCTTGAATATTGAAGGTTTGGCTCCGCAGATCGGGCAGGGGCTTGTCGACTCTTTGCCCTTGTGGATATAGCCGCATATCGGGCAAAGATAGTAATCCTGTCCCTCCGGTTCATTTCCGAGATTTGCCAGCGCTTCATCGTAGAGGCGCGCATGTACTTTTTCGGCTTCGTTGGCGTAATGGAAAATACGGGCTGCTTCGTTGTTTCCCTCTGCCTTCGCATCCTCGATCATCGGGGGATACATTTCGGTGAATTCATATGTTTCACCCTCTTTTGCCGCAACAAGGTTCTCGGCTGTTGTTCCTATTCCGCCCTTCGCTTTGAACTCCGCAAAAGCGTGTATGGTCTCGGCCTCAGCCGTAGCCCGGAAAAGTCTTGCCGCACTGGTGAAACCCTCTTTTTCCGCCTGTGCCGCGAAGCAGAGATACTTTCTGTTGGCCTGTGATTCACCTGCAAATGCAGTTGCGAGATTTTCATTTGTCTTCATTGATCTTTTCCTCCTATTGGTATTTATATTATTTTTAGTCTTCCGATTTAATTTAAAACGATTTTAGATTAACCCATAATAAGGTCAATGTCAACTAGAATTCTACCCCTTTTCTTGCCAGGACCCCCCTGTTGTAGGGGTGTTTGATCTCCCTCATCTCTGTAACAAGGTCTGCAAGGGCAATAAGCTCCTGATGCATTCCTCTTCCGGTCAGGACAAGTTCCATTCCGAAAGGTCTGTTTTTTACAAGTTCGGCTACAGATCGAGGGGAAACAAGTCCGTAATCGATCGCAACATTAATTTCATCAAGTATGAGCATGTCGCAGCAGCCTCCGTTTATGACTTCGCGCGCTTTTTCCATGCCCCTTTCAGCCTCTTCATAGTCCTCCGGCTGTTCCCTGCCTTTGTAGACGTAGTCGGATCTGCCGGTCTGGATGATCTCCAGCCCTTCAAGCTTCAGTGCCGTCTTAAGTTCTCCGTAACTATTCCAGCCCTTCATAAACTGGATCACTTTTACACGGGCTCCGTGCCCCAGTGCCCTCATCGCGAGTCCAAGCGCTGATGTGGTCTTTCCCTTTCCATCTCCGGAATATATGTGGACAAGGCCCCTTTCGCCGAACATCAGCTGCTCTGTCCTCCGGCCTGCGCCTTTGCAGCCTCTTCCCTCTTCAGTCTTTCTATGGCGGCGTCTATGTCATAACCGCCCTTTTTGGCAACAGTTCCGTCCGTTTCGCTTTCTATCTCCGATTTCGGCTGAATTACTGTACCCTTCTCGGAACCGTCAGGGAACTTGGCTTTTGGATCAAGGCCGAGTATCTCGTTTCTGAGGTGCAGAAGCCTCCGGTCATCAGGAGGGTGTGAATTGAATCCGCTTGGCTGAGGCCTGCTGCCAACTTTTGAAAGCTTGAGCAACGCGCTGTAAAGCCCTACCGGATCCTCTCCCATCCTGTGGGCAAGGCGGACAGAATAGTCATCCGCTTCAACTTCCTGTTCCCTGCTCCAGCCGGAGTAAGCCAGGTTTGCGCCTACCCCTGCCGCAGTCTCAGCGATGCCTCCCCCGAGCAGCTTGCCAAGCAGAGTGGCGGCTACTGAAAGTCCTACCCCTCTCTTTACTGTGTCTTCATAGTGGTCAAGCTTTGCATGCCCGGCTTCATGGGCCAGCACCCCGTACAATTCGGCCTGGGTGTCAAGGATCTGAAGCAGTCCGGTCGTTACTGTTACTGAGCTGCCATTCGTGACCCAAGCGTTGGGGATCTTTTCCTCCTTCACGTTAAAAGGAAGTCCGTTAAGTTCTGTCGCCTTTGCAACGCGAGACCATACGGCTTTGGCATCCTCGGCGCTCAGTTTTGCCTCTGAAAGGCCGGGGGTAAGCAACAAGAGCACAGAAACCGCTAAAACTGCAAGCAATTTATTTTTATCGGTAAATGCCATTAATTTCGCCTCCGTGCCCTAAAAGCATAATTTTTACACACATATTGTCAATATTGTCATCTGATAAGGCTGTCGCCGCATCGGTAGTTTACGAATGCTTTTTGATAAAATTCTCTATCAGCTTCCATGAAATGCTCAGTCCACGGAATACATCCGGGATCTCGTCAGGTGCGAACCATGCTGCTTCGGTGACTTCCCTGCCGTCGACCTCTATCTCCCCGCTCTCCCATTCCGCTGTAAAGCCAAGCATAAGTGATCTCGGGAAGGGCCAGGGCTGGCTGCCAAAATATCTGATATTTCTGACTCTGATCCTTGTCTCCTCATACACTTCCCTTTTCACGCATTCCTCAAGGCTCTCACCCGGTTCGACGAACCCGGCCAGGACGCTGAACCTGCCCGGAGGGAAATTGACTCCGTGACCCATCAGAAGTTTTCCTTCCCGTTCGACCGCCACTATTATCGCAGGGGAGATCACCGGATAATATATCTCACCACAGGCCGGACATCTCATGGCTCCTTCTGCCGGATCATATTCAGTTCCGGTCCCGCAGACTCCGCAGTATCTGTTGGTCCTTTGCCAGTCCATCAGGTGGAATGCCTTGCCCGCCCTGAAAAATTCCCTCTCCTCAAAGGTCGGCCAGATCGATCTTCTCTCCATTATTACGTATCTGTCGGACAGCTCTGACTCCGGATCGATCTCCGCCCACCTATCCATATCCGGATGTTCCCTGTCAACACTTCCGCTCGCCTTGAAAAAGGGTTCCAGTTCCCTGTCTGATACCGTATCAGGAAGCTCTTTGCCTCCGCTTTTCAGCAGGATCTTCCCATTGCAGAAAATATAATATTTGCTCAAGACGCATCCTCCAGAGTCTGTTTATGTTGTTTCTCCCAAACTGCCCCCATTGTACTAGACGTATGTGCAAAATGACACTATCATAATCAAACATTCAATTTTCAGGAGGTCGTTACCAGATGATAGAAAAGCTCGAAAATGTTACAGCAATTGCCAAGGCGAACGTATACTTTGACGGTAAGGTAGTAAGCCACACCATCTACACTGCAGAGGGCGACCGCAAGACACTCGGACTTTTCCTCCCCGGCGATTACGAATTCGGAACAGGCGACGCGGAGATCATGGAGATCATCGACGGTGTTTGTCAGGTACGCCTTCCCGGAACGACAGAATATATGGAGATCAAGGCAGGCGAGACTTTCAACCTGCCAGGCAACAGCAAGTTCGGGTTCCGCTGCTACGTACCTGTCCAGTACGTGTGTTCCTACATACCACTCAGCTGAACGGGCACAAGGCTAAATTACCGGTACTGAACGAGATCCTTTAAAGATGAGGATACGGTGGAGACCCCCGTATCCTCATCTTTTTTTTCATAAAAATTATTAAAGCTTAGCACTCTGTCCCTGCCTCATACCATTAGCATCCTGCAAGGATGACGATGCTGCGGCCTTTAAAGGCGCTCACCCGCTCACCCATTCTGCGCCGATGCAGCAGAGAGTGCCGATGCCAGGTCTTCCCTGATGTCCTTGAAATCCTCAAGGCCCACGCTCAGTCTTATAAGGCCCTCGCCTATCCCCGCAGCCGCCCTCTGTTCAGGTGTAAGCTGGCTGTGGGTAGTACTGGCAGGATGGATGACGATAGTCCTGGAGTCCCCGAGATTGGCCATATGCCCTATCAGGTCAAGGCTCTCAATAAACCTCTTTCCTGCCCGGACTCCTCCCCTGATCGAGAAGGCCATCATGCCGCCGCAGCCATTCTTCAGGTATACCTTTGCCATATCATTCTGAGGGTGGCTTGCGAGACCGGGATATCTTACCCATTCGACCGAGGGGTGTTTTTCCAGGTACTCAGCGACTTCCACAGCATTATTGCTGTGCCTCTCCATCCTGAGCGGCAGAGTGCCCAGCGAAAGATGGAGAAGGTATGCGTCAAAGGCCGACTGACACCCTCCAAGGTCGCGGATCAGCGCCATGTGCAGCTTCGCATAAAGGGCAGAGGGTCCGAACTTATCGGCGAATACTATATCATGGTAGGCAGGATCAGGCTTTGTTATCCCTGGAAATTTGTCTGGGTATGCCGACCAGTCGAAATTGCCTCCGTCTATTATCGCCCCTCCAATAACGTTGCCGTTGCCGGAAATATATTTTGTTGTCGAGTGTATAACAGCATTTGCACCCCACTCTATCGGCCTGCAGAGGACGGGTGAGGCAAATGTGTTGTCGATTATCAGCGGGACTCCCTGCCTTTTAGCTATCCTGGCAAGTGCTTCCAAAGGTGCCACGTTCATCATCGGATTGCCTATGGTCTCTGTTATTATCCCTCTTGTTCCGTCGTTTATCGCCTGTTCCACCTGGCAGGGATGGTCGCTGTCAACGAGTATGGTTTCGATGCCGAACCTCGAGAAGACGTTCTGCAAAAGGGTAAGAGTGCCCCCGTATATCTTTCTTGAAACGACCACGTTGTCTCCTTTGGAACAGAGGGCGGCTATGAGATGAGTAAAGGCTGACTGCCCCGACGATAGCGCTACGCATCCGCTCCCTCCCTCAAGCGAGTTGAGTCCCTCTTCAAAAGCGGATACAGTAGGGTTGGAAAGCCTGGAGTAGATATGCCCTTCTTCAGCCAGGCTGAAGAGTCTCGCGGCGTGGTCCGTATCCCTGAACTGATACGCAGAGGTCATGTAGATCGGGAGTCCCGACGCTCCTGTGGCGGGGTCACACTTCCATCCGCTGTGCAGTGCTTTGGTCATCATTCCGAAGTTTTTCTTTTTTTCCGACATACCCATTCCTCCCCTTTGGAGAATAGAGACCGGGGCTCATAATGAGCAGGCCCTGTCTCAGTCATAGTTTTCCCCCGACGATCAGACAGCTGGCTTTTCTTGGATTTATTGCTGAAGAATGGCGTCCGGCAGGGAACATACTCAAATTCAGTCCGCGATATTAGCGGAAATTCTAATCTTCACCTATAATAAAGTCAACAAAGGCGGTCAATGTTCAGAAAACCGGTCGTTTTTACTGTACAAGCGTTGATTTTATGTCTATAGTAATTGCCATTCTAAGATAATCATTATGGGGGGCGTTTCATATGCAGGAAAAAGTTTGGGTGGTAACTCACATACAGGGGTTGGAAGTTACTGATGCGAGCGTATTTGACAGTGAGGCGGATGCAGCGAACTATGCTGAGGAGATGGCGGCAACAAACAGCGGGACTTACAGTGTAGTTGAGTCAGTGCTCAACAGCCGCGGAGCCATGGAGGAGGACTCGATACGCTGGGCCTCTCTGCCTGAGTTGGGTGCGGACTGCATTGAATGCCTCGTTGAGGAACTGGCCGAGGGACATGAAGAAGAGTTTGATGAAGATGCCTGCGCCAAGTTCTTCGAGGAAAAGAAGGAAGAGCTGCAGAAAAAGGCTGACGAGATGGTCCACGAGTATCTGCGCAGGGAACTCAGGGATTACATCAACAACGAACGAGTCATCCTGGGTTAGAGGTCCAAATCGCAGAGAGGCCGGCCGGATCAGCCGGCCTCTCTTTCTTTTGTGTACACTGTAAGCTGCTCGTAGTAAAATTCATGATCAGTTTTTACAAAAAAGGAGAATTTTATTGGAGTTCATGAAAGGTATCCCTCTTTTTGGGAGCATAGCAAACGCATTATTTATTATATGCGGAGCCCTCATCGGCCTTGCCGTAAGGAAAAAGCTTCCCCCCAAAATACTTGAATTGCCCGTACAGGGAATGGCGATATTTGTCGTATCGCTGGGATTTTCCATGTCGATCGGCACAAAACAGCCCCTTATAGTTATCGCAAGCATTGCGGCGGGATCTGTTCTGGGAGAACTTCTTGACCTTGAAGGAAAGCTGGAAAGAGGCTGTGCTGCTTTGGAATGCAGGTTCGGTGAGAGCGCAAAGGGCTTTTCTTCAGGTTTCATCGCGGCAAGCCTTATCTACTGCACCGGATCCATGGCAGTCCTGGGTTCCTTTGAAGAGGGACTTGGGGGGTATCCCTCTCTGCTGCTGGCAAAGGGCCTCATCGACGGACTGACATCGATAGCGCTGGCCGCTTCCCTTGGGTTCGGAGTCATATTTGCATCTGTTCCGGTGTTTCTCTACCAGGGAGCCATGACCCTCGCGGCAGTCTGGATACAGCCCTTCATGTCCGAAGCTGCGGTCCTGGAAATGAGCGCCACAGGAGGCCTGATGCTCGTAGGGATCGGGATCAATCTTCTGGGATTCATGAGGATCCGTGTAATGAACATGCTTCCCGGCCTTGTCATAGCTGTCCTTCTTGTACAGTTTTTCAGCTGACGGCCACAGACGGCATCGCCCCAGATATCAGGAGACAAACGGGAGACTTGTCAACTGTTAAAATAATATTAGTTGACAAGTCTCCCGTTTGAAGATATCATCTCCTCCATGAAAACACGCCGGATAATATACATCTCAATATTTGCCATACTCACTGCAATAGGAGCCAGGATCGCAATTCCACTTCCCCTTGTGCCCTTTACGCTGCAAACGATGTTCTGCATGCTCGCCGGACTGCTTCTGGGGCCCAAGTACGGGGCTGCCTCACAGGGGCTGTATATGCTGATGGGGCTTGTGGGGATACCTGTCTTCACAGGAGGAGGGGGACTTTCGTCCATCTTTATGCCCTCTTTTGGATATGTTGTGGGGTTCGTTGCATGCGCATGGGTGACCGGAACACTAACGCAGAGAATGTCTGCAGACGGACGCGCGCCGTCGGCAAAGGAATACGCAGCAGCAGCTCTTGCAGGTGTAGCTGCTGTATATATTTTCGGTCTTGTTCACCTTTATTTGATAGTGAATTTTTGGATGCCGGGAAATGGCATGCCTCTCATGAAGGTCCTCTCCGTCGGTTTTTTCAGCACGATCGGAGGGGATATTATCAAGGCCTTCATATCTTCTGTAATTGTTCTCAGGATCAGGAAGACCACAGTATTTTCTGGTATCTGAGCTAAGCTCCCTTGCTGATATATTCCTTAATTTTTTCAAAAGTGGCTTCGCTTATGACATGCTCTATCCGGCAGGCGTCCGTGTCAGCTGTCTTCTTCTCGACTCCGAGCATGTCCACGAAAAATTTCGAGATTATCTTGTGTCTCTCATAGATCGCATTTGCCATCACAAGGCCCTTTTCGGTCAGAACAAGTTCCCCGCTGTGTTCCATCACTATCAGGCCCCTTTTTACAAGGAGTTTGACCGCCCTGCTGACGCTCGGCTTGGCATACCCGAGTTCATTCGCAATATCTATGGAACGGACTGTACCGTTCCTCTCCCTTAGGATCAGTATAGTCTCAAGATAGTTTTCGCCTGATTCCTGCATTCCGTCCAACCTCTCATTCGTAGTCAAGTTCAAGGCCTGCGCCGACTTCTTCGACCTTAAGCGATGCACCGAGCTTCATTTTAGCCTTCAGGTCGGTGCAATGGCAAGGGCGGATCGTCTCCGGTGCTGCCTTTGTGAGTCCCTTTACCGTCCTTTTCATTATCTCTTCGTCTGCGTTCTGCAGGTGGAACCCTCCTATGACGTCCAGGATCCTCGTCGCTCCGGTCAGCTTTACGGCATAGTCGATCACATTACAGATACCGGAGTGTGAGCACCCCGTTATTATGACAATTCCCGCTTCAGCTTCGTATACCAGCGCTGAGTCGTCAGAACATGCATCCGGGACCCATTCGCCGTCTATCAGCGTTTTGCCTATTGTTCTCCTGGTGCCGTCCTTTGCCGGTATCTCCCCGAGCCA
This sequence comes from Synergistaceae bacterium UBA1037, assembly GCA_002316795.1. GTDB lineage: Bacteria > Synergistota > Synergistia > Synergistales > Synergistaceae > Caenicola > Caenicola nitritireducens. The sequence goes on along the minus strand of DCEE01000020.1, from coordinate 64,977 downwards.
GAGCAGCCTTTCCGTTATCCTGACCGGAGCTGAGCATTTTGTAATGTTGAAATACTCACTGAGTACGTCTTCTCTTAATGTCATCCCGATCTCCAGGCTGCCGCAGCGCTTTCTTTCAAAAGCTCCCGGATGGGCGATAAGCCTCGGTCTGCCCGTCTTCATTGTTCTGTCAAAGTGCTGTACCAGGTGGTTGAGTCCCCATGTGTGGTCGTTATGCCCGTGCGAGAGTACCGCAATATCCATCCCGTTCAGGTCTGTACCCATTATACGGGCATTATTGATCAAGACGTCAGAATAGCCCGCATCGAACAGTATCTTCTTTCCATCGGACTCTATCCAGAAACTGAGACCCGGTTCGGCTGTAAAATATCTGTCAATGAGTGTATTATTGTCTACCAGTACCTTCAACTTCAGCATACCGACCACCCCCTGATGATTTTACATGATACGGAGGTCATCCGCTTATGGTTCTGAGTGATATTTATCAGCTGACACTTGCAATGCTTACAGGCCTGGCAGCCGGCTTTCTGAACGTCACGGCCGGCGGCGGCAGCCTCCTTACCCTTCCGATCTTAAACTTCATTGGACTTGATCTAGGTGTGGCAAACGCCACCAACAGGGTCTCGATACTGGTCCAGAACCTGTCCGCGATGAGGCATTACCATTCAAAGGGGGAGATAGACTTCAGGGATGCCCTCTCCTATGTCATCCCTGCAGCAGCAGGGGCAGCAGCGGGGACCCTGACGGCAGTATACATGCCCTCAAAGACATTCCGGATAATTGCTGCACTTTCGATCTTTTCTATGGGATACCTACTCGCCGCTAAGCCAAAGATGTGGGATGAGCCGAAGGGCGAACCGCTATCAATGCCGATGAGGAGTGCGGCCCTCTTCGCCGTAGGTATCTACGGGGGGTTCCTACAGGCCGGAGTAGGCTTTCTCCTCATCTGGGCCATTTCGGGAGGCTGCAGGAAAAACCTTAAAGAGGCAAACATACTTAAGATAGTGGTCGTAGCTTTTTACACCATGGCTAGCCTGGCACTTTTTGCATCATTCGGGATGGTCGACTGGAAAACAGCTTTCACGCTTGCCATCGGATCTGCGGCCGGAGGCAATGTTGGGGCGAGGTTCAACCTGAGCGCTGACATGCGTTATACGAGATGGATACTGACGTCAGCTGTCTTGGTCAGTTCGGTCAAAATGCTCCTGGACGCATTCCGTTAAGATGATGCGATTTTTTTTCAGCGGAAAAAGAGACGGTGTCGAAGGTTTTTTAAGATGGCTCAGAAGACAGGATGGTAACATCAGGTCAGCCCACACCATAAAACCCAGGGAGCCGAGTTATGGCGGATTCGGAGATCTGGATCCCGAGATCGTGGAGATACTGAACAAAAGAGGCATAAAAAAACTGTGGTCGCATCAGAGCAGCGCATTCAGACTGGCATCCTCGGGGAGGGACATCGTTGTGGTCACCCCCACGGCATCAGGAAAGACCTTCTGCTATGACATCCCGGTAGTTGACTCCATCCTTAAAGACCACTCAGGAAGGGCGCTCTATCTTTTCCCGACAAAGGCCCTCGCCCAAGACCAGCTTACCGAACTCAGAGAACTGTGCAGCGGACTGACTGTCGATATAAAGTCCTTCACCTATGACGGAGACACTCCCCCTTCCAAGAGAAAAGAAATAAAAAATTATGCGAACATAGTAATAACAAACCCAGATATGCTCAATACGGCAATATTGCCGCACCATCAGTCCTGGGCCGAATTTTTCAGGGAACTTAACTTCATAGTTGTCGACGAACTTCACACATACAGAGGCGTGCTTGGTTCCCATCTTGCAAACCTCTTCGTCCGGCTGCTCCGTATTTGCCGCCATTATGGGTCAGACCCTGTCTTCATATGCTGTTCCGCAACGATAGCCAATCCGGCAGAACATGCCGCGCTGCTTACTGGAAGGGCCGCCGTGCTTATTGACCAAAACGGTGCGCCCTCTGCTCAAAAGGAACTGATCATATACGACCCTGGGATTACCGACAAAAGACGGGAGATAAGAAGATCTTCGCTCTATGAGTCAGGAAGGCTGGCCTACAGGGCTATATCGTGCGGGATCAGTTCAATACTGTTCACCAGGTCCAGGATAAATGCGGAACTTCTGGTAGAAAGCCTGAAAAGGCAGCTGCATGCAGACGGCAAAAATCCCGATTCAGTAAGAGGATACAGATCAGGGTACCTTCCTGCTGAAAGAAGAGAGACGGAAAGGGATCTCCGGAACGGAAAACTCAAAGCCGTGGTAAGCACTAACGCGCTGGAACTGGGCATAGACATAGGCTCCCTCGACCTTGTCCTTATACACGGATTTCCGGGGAGCATAGCCTCCGTCTGGCAGCAGATAGGCAGGGCAGGAAGACGGAACAGCGTCTCAGCTGCAGTCATAATCCCGTCAGCCCTTCCCGCAGACCGGTTTCTCGCAGAGAGGCCGGAATGGCTCCTCGGAGCATCCCCCGAGAGGGCGAGGATAGACCCGACAAATCCGTATATCAGGCTTGAACATATCAAATGTTCAATATACGAACTGCCTTTCAGGGAGGATGAGGCCTTCGGAGGAGAAAACATCTCAGCCATCCTGGAATTCCTGTTCAGGAACGGGGCAATAGACGCATACGAAGACCATGGATGCAGGATCTACTCATGGAATTCAGACCTGTACCCTGCCTCATCCTTTTCAATAAGGAGCGCCTCTGGAGAAAAATATGACATCATCGAGACAGATCCTCCGCACAGACCGCGGATGATCGGGACGGTGGACAGGCACTCGGCAGCGTCAATGATCTTTCCGGGAGCCGTATATTTTCACAACGGAACGAGTTATTCTGTTGAAAAGGTCGACCACGGCGATATGAAATGTTTCGTCAGAAGATCATGCACGAACACATATACGGAGGCGAAACTCTTCGTAAGAACCGTTATAGCCGAACAGACCGAATCATCCGGCCTGTTTGCCTGGGGTGATACCAGGGTAACGGTCCTGTCAGGCATCTACAAAATCATTGACATCGGGACCCGAAAAGTCATGGGACACGGAAAGGCAGAGTTCCCCGATGAAAGCATGGAGACCACTTCGCTTTGGATAAAAATGCCCGCTGAGGCTATATCAAGGCCCGGCCTTCAGACTGCGATGGAAGGTGTGGCAAACCTCCTAAAAAACCTGGCTCCCCTTTTCCTGATGTGCGACAGCAGCGACATTTATGTAAACACCTCCGTCAGCGAACTCAGCCTCGGAGAGCCCGCCATATTTCTCTCGGATGCGTTTCCCGGAGGTGTAGGGCTTGCGGAAGGAGCCTACGGCTCCGTCAGACTGATCCTAAGGGCCTGCAGAGACCGACTCGACTCATGCAGGTGCAGGGAGGGGTGTCCCTCCTGTATCGGGCACGGCACGAATGGCGTGAGGGCAAAGGATATGGCAAAAGAACTGCTTGATGATCTTCTTGAATATTAAAAAGGAATGAAGGCGCCAAGGGCCGCAACAGTGACGGAGAACAGGAAAATTCCAATGTCAGCCACACTGATCGGATAGTTTTTGTATCCGCTCTTCCTCGTTCGGAGGTTGAAGCCGCGAAGTTCGGCCGATATTGCCGCGCCCTCGATCTTCCTCACCGATGTCACGAGCAGTGGCACGCAAAGCGGGAAGATCAGCCTTATCTTTTTGAATATGTTTCTTGTATCGAAAGATACTCCCCGAGCTGTCTGAGCTTCCATTATCCCTGACATTGCGGCAGTGAATACGGGAATGAACCTTATCGCGGTAGTCAGCGAGAAGGCATACTTGTAGGGTATTCCTAACGTCCCGACAAGAACGTTTGACAGATCGTTCATCTTAGTAATGGATAGCATCAGGGCAAGGGGCATAGTAGCTCCGATCAGCCTGAGCACCATCATCAGCGAAAAAAGGACTCCCTTGTCAGTGACCCGGATATTCAGAGGGAGTGAAAGGATGATGTTTCCCTCTCTTATAAAAAATACCTGGATAAGGAAGAGGAGTGCACTCAGCTTCATCAGGGCTTTCAGCATAGCGAGAGCTCTGCCTGATATTCCGGCCGAAGCCGCCATTGCCAGGTCAAGAAGGATGATGAAGAGGCAAAAATAAAGACTGTCCGTCACGAAGCATGAGACACAGAGCATCAGTGATAAAAAAAGCTTGGCAAGCGGATTGAGCCTGTGAAGGAAGGAATCTCCCGGTGAGTAGTCGAGAAAGCCGCCCATTACCTTGGATTCCCGCTCTTTTCCCTGACAGCCGATACCATATCCTCGACTGTGACCGCGCTCTCATATCCCTCACCAAGAACGAGGGCAAGGTCGGTTATCTGAGGAGGAAGGAGTGAGGCCCGTGCAAGGAGTTCCCTCTCCCTTATGATCTCCTTCGTACTGCCGTGTGCCAGCAGCACACCGTCGTTCAGCACCATTACATCTTTTGCAAAATCCTGAACTATCTCCATATCGTGGGATATCATCAGCACGGTCGCTCCCTTTCTGTTGATCTCGCTTATGCAGTCCATTATATGCATGCACTCCCTGTAGTCGAGGCCCGTGGTGGGTTCGTCAAGGATAAGCAGTTCCGGTTCCGCAGCCAGAATGGAGGCCAGGACAAGCCTTTGCCGCTCCCCTCTGCTCATGCTGAAGGGCTCTCTCTCACCGTCAAGGGAAAATTCACTTATAGCCCTCTCACATCTCATCTCGATCTCATCTCTGTCTTCCATAACGCACTCCAGGCTGAACCTTATCTCATCACGCACACTGTTTTTGCATATCTGCCTGTCCGGATCCTGGAAGAGGAATCCTGCAAATTTTGCTATACGGCTCGTCCTGACCGAAGCTGTATCAAAGCCGCCTGCCCGCACTGTGCCGGAGACTGGCTTCAGAAGACCGATGCACAGCCTTGCCAGGGTCGACTTTCCGGCGCCGTTGGCTCCGATCAGAGCCGTAAAATCTCCCCTCTTTATCTCAAAAGATACGCCGTTGATTATCCGCATGCCGCCTGCGGAGTACGAAACGTTATCAAAAAGTATCATCCCGTTATGCTCCTCACCATAGCTTCTGCCTCAGGGATACTGACGGGGATCGGCCCGTCGTACAGCCTTTCCTCCCTCAGCCTGTCGGCCAGCGTCACTACCCTGGGGCAGTTGACTCCGGCCCTCTCCATCTCCCTGCTGTTTGTCAGGACCTCTGCCACCGGCCCTTCCAGAATGATCCTTCCCCTGTCCATCACTGCAAGACTGCCTGCAAATTCGCACAGCAGCATTATTTTCTGCTCGACTACCACGACGGTGATACCGTGTTTTTCATTTAGCTCCTTAAGGAGAAGGAATATCTGACGGCTGCTCCTCGGATCCAGCTCACCGGTCGGTTCGTCCAGGATAAGTATTTCGGGCATAAGGGCAATGATCGCCGCTATCGCTACTTTCTGCTTCTGCCCTCCGCTCAGGGTCGCTATGTTTCTCTCCCTGAGGTTTCTGATGCCCGTCTTGTCCAGGGCATCAGTGACCCTCTTTTCGATCTCATCACGCGGAACAGAGAAATTTTCAAGACCGAACAGCATCTCGTCCTCCACCACGGAAGAGACCATCTGGCTTTCAAAATCCTGGCGTACGCTCCCCACCTTCCGGGCCAGGGCCTCAGGCCTGTTCTCTATGGTGTCTGAGCCGTCCACCTCGACAGAACCGTAGAACTCTCCACGGAAGTTGTGGGGAACTATACCGTTGACCGCATGGAGCAGCGTCGTCTTTCCGGCGCCGCTGCTCCCGATGATCCCTAGGAAGTCCCCCCTCTTGACAGTGAGGTCTATCTCTTTCAGTGCCTCTTCCCTGCCTCCTTTATATTTGAAGGAGAGTCCCCTGATCCTTATCATTGTTGCTTCCTAGCCTTTTTTCAGCGCGAGCTTCAGCGGGACATAAAGTATCTGTACGATCACAGAATTTATAGCCGCGGTGCCGAAAATTATGCCAAGGAATATCGCGAGCGGGACTGGCTTTACATCAGCTCCGGCATAGAAGATCAGATACATGGCGGCAATGAAGGTGAAACCGCTGGCAAGAGTGCTTATGAACGTGCTTATGACAGGCAGCGGAGAAAATCTGCCCTGTCTTGTAGGTATGTACATGAAGGCAGCCATCACAAGTGCGCCCACAAGCTCACTTATAAAATTGAGGTAAGGCGTTCCGGGGAAAAACTGGCATATCGCCCCCGCCAGAAGGCCGATGACGGCCGCTTCTTTGAATTTCGGCCTTATGATAAGTATTGAAAGGCAGTACATAGCGATGATGAAGTTCGGTTTCATTCCCATAGAAAACATCGAACCCACAAAAAACTTGAGGACCGCCCCTGCCGCAAGGAGTACTCCGACAAGGATAACATCCGATATTGAAAGACCCTCTTTCTTCTCTGCTGCCGCAACTCTCTGCTCTCTTAGCTCCGCTCTCTGTTCCATATCCACCATTCCTTTCTCGTCCTGACTCTTCTCTCTTCTCTTCTTGCTTTGTGCTGTCTTCCGCGCGATGATTCCCTGTATAAAAAAATCTGCCCTTTGAAATTTCAAAGGACAGATATAACGCATCTGCGGTACCACCTTAATTGGTCCGTAAAGGACCCGCTCTGACGGATGTGCAGTCACACATCCTGCCGTTTACGCCGGCGTACGTCTCGGATACTCGGCTCTAGCCTTTGGCCTCGCCCTCTGTGGTCCATTTGCCGATCTGCATTTCCGCAGGGTTCTCATCATCCCCCGCTCTCTGTAGGCGCACGAAACGGTTTGATTTCCACTTCATCAGTTTGGATATTGGTTATATTGGGGTGCAAATTACCATCAAAACATTTATTTGTCAATACTGATCCCGGTCCCGATATTTTTTAAGATCTTACTTTATTTAAAAAAATAACTCAAAAATAATATTTCTGACAAATGATCCTTCACATCCGGACTTTCTCTGCTATGATTTTACCCATGCAAAGGAAGTGGTGATTTTGGAAGCACCATCGAACGGAGAGAACGCGGCTGCAGTGATTTTTGAAAGCCTCGGTCTTGCGAAATACAAAGTTATATCGATCACCGGCGGAGGGGGCAAGACATCCCTTATGTTCGCACTGGGACGGCACTCCTCAAAGGATACCTTCACTATTCTTACCACTACGACTAAGATATTTCCTCCCCAAAAGGATGGATCTCTCTTCGCAATGACTGCGGGGACCGAGGACCTCATCAGAACTCTGTCCGGTATCGGACCCTCGGCATCCATGGTGACAGCGGCCAAGGGGAAGGTAGGAGAGAAGCTTAACGGATACGATCCGGAAGAAATTGCGGAAATCGCATCAGGGTGCCCGGTCGGCAGGATCATAGTCGAGGCTGACGGTTCCAGAGGCCTCTCCCTGAAGGCGTATGAGGCGTGGGAACCCCCTGTTCCGGCTGTTACGGACTGCCACTTTATTGTTGCAGGCGCGGACATCTTCACATCTCCCCTCTCTCCTGCCAATGCCTTCCGCTTTGACATCATCAAGGAAAAGTTTTCTCTTCAGGCAGGCGAAATGATATCCTTGGCCAACTGTGCTGCGCTGCTCTCAAACAGGGAAGAATATCTCAAGAACTCTCCTGAAGCAGCAATGAGGATCCTCTTCATCAATAAGTGCGACCTGTTCACTGACGAAGCAATTGACAATATATATGAAAAAATTCCACTTTTGCTTAAGGGTTACGACTATCTGGTAATGGGATCGCTTAAAATGGATGCCATCTATAAGGCGAGGAAACTGAAAAGATGAAGGCGATACTTCTTGCTGCCGGACTATCAAAAAGGATGGGGGTCCAGAAGCTTCTTCTCCCCTTCGGTGATAGCACTGTGATAGAGACAGTACTCGAAAATATGCGGGGAGCAGGTTTCTCAGAGATCATCGCGGTTTTTTCCAGTGAAGTTCATGATGTCCTGGGAGATTTGGGAGATGGCATCCGTGCTGCTGTAAACCCTGCACCCGAAAGAGGACAGTCAAGTTCCCTTTCTATTGCGCTTGAAATGCTGCCCGACGGCGAGGATTTCTGCATAATGCTCGGAGATCTCCCCCTGGTCGGGAAGGATGAAATGATAAAGCTTAAGGATCGCTTCTCTGGCATACCGGAGGACAGGACAGTCTTTACCCCCTGCAGGAACGGCGTCTTCGGGCACCCGATGTTTTACCGTGCGATATGGAAAGAGAGATTCAAAGCCGCACAGGGAGACGCCGGGGGAAGGAACATCCTCAGGGAGCACAAAGATGAAATCATGGCTGCCGAAACGTCTGACTGTCACTTCCGTGACATCGATACACCTGACGATTATGAAAAATTAGTAAATAAAAGCTGATCCATCTATGGATTTTTGGGGATAATCAGCTTATAATATCCCTGAAAGTTTTTTGCAACCGATTGCAGAGATCCTGCTCTGCTAAATCCCCTGGAGGTGTATCATGGCTAAAAAACAGTTAGTTTACGGTGTTGAGGATCGTCCGCCGACACCAATACTTATTCTTGCGGGTGCCCAGCATGTCCTTACGCTCTTCGGGGCAACGACTCTTGTTCCGCTGATCTTCGGACCGGCAATGGGAATGACAACGCAGCAGATAGGCGCTTTTATCGGATGTGTTTACTTTTCAATGGGTATAGCCACCCTCATACAGACCCACCCGAAACTTGGATCCGGACTGCCCATAGTTCAGGGCTCCAGCTTTAGCTTCATCCCGCCGATCATGACTATAATAGGGGCATACAAGGCAATGGGCCCCGACATTGTAATGCAGTATATCGGAGGATCCCTCCTGATCGGAGGCCTGGTCCTTTCGCTGCTCGGTTACAGCAAACTGATCGGCCATGTCAGAAAACTGATAACGCCTGTGGTAATAGGTCCGACGATCATGGCGATAGGTTTTACCCTTGCGCCTGTAGCGATACAGTTCAACGCGGCCAACTTCTGGCCCATTTCCCTTCTCGTCGTGGCGCTTGTATTCTTCTTCAGCCTCTGCAGCAAAAACAAGTACTGCAACATATTCGCCGTACTTGGTTCAATTGCGATCGCATACGCAATATGCCTGACGCTTTCGCTTGCGGGGATATTCGCTGAAGGTCACCCAGCTTACGTCAACCTAAGCAGTGTGGCATCGGCCCCCTGGATCCGCTACAAACTCTTCATGCCGTGGGGAGTCCCAAAGTTCTCCGGCTTGGCAGTCGGAGCGATCTCTGCGGGATTTTTCTGCGTAATGATCGAATCGATAGGAGACTACCATAACTGCTCCTTCGCGGCGGGAATAGACGATCCGACTCCTGAACAGATCAACAGAGGCATCGGCGCCGAAGGGATAGGCTGCGCCATCTCAGGAATTTTAGGGTCCGTCGGCACCACCTCCTACACTGAAAACATCGGACTGATAGGGCTCACCGGAGTCGCCAGCAGACACGTGGTAAGGGCCGGGGCTGTGATCCTGATCCTCCTCTCACTCGTCGGAAAACTGGGAGCCCTAATAGCGACAATGCCCTCCCCTGTAATAGGCGGAGCGTACATAACCCTCTTCGGCACGATCGGTGCGCTCGGGATCCAGAACCTCATGAGGGCGGATATGGGAAGCCAGAGGAACGTCCTTATCGTAGGATTCTCCTTCCTGATGGCGCTTGGACTGCCCGGCTGGGTCGAGCCGAACCAGGCCCTTTTCACCGGAGCGCTCGGCAGTACCTTCGGGGGCATGATCTGGGCTATCATGAAGACACCGATGGCTGTTGCAGGAGTCCTTGCCGCAATATGCGACAACATCATCCCCGGGACCGACGAAGAGCGCGGGATCAAAAAACAATAAGTTAAGACAGCAGAGATCACATAAGATCATTTCGGGATCCCTATGTTTCGGGGGTCCCGAAATTTTGCATTCTGATATTTAATTAATCCCCTCTTTAAACTATAATTGTTCTTCGGGTGTCCCATCTTAAAAGCAGATCTGGCAAAAAAAATCGACGTTCATCACATACACGGCATTATTTAAGACTGCATTCAAATCAAACAGGAAGGTGCTGCGGCCTTAATGGAATTTTCACAGAAAAAAAAGAGGTTCATTGTCATTGGAATAGCCATTCTTATCCTAACGGTATATTTTGTTCCTCTGGGATGGCACGGACTCCTTGAGCCGGATGAAGGAAGGTACTCCGAGATCCCCAGGGAAATGGTCGAATCGGGGGATTTTGTAACTCCCAGGCTGAACTACGTAAAATATTTTGAAAAACCTATACTCCTATATTGGATGAATGCCGCAAGCTTTATGGCTTTGGGCGAGAATGAGTTTGCTGCCCGCTTTCCTACTGCTCTCAGCGGAGTTCTGGGAGCGCTTGTAACTGCCCTTCTCTGTTCTGCAGTCTTTGGCAGAAGGGCCGGTGCGATAGCAGGTGCAGTGACCGCACTCTCCCTTTTATATTTTGCCATCGGGACTATAACGCTTACCGACATGCCGCTGTCTCTCTTTTTAACTGCGGCGCTTTCTGCCTTTTATTATGGGCACATCAAAAACGACAGACGCTGGTTCCTCGCCTTTTACGCATCAGTGGCACTGGGACTGCTTGCAAAAGGCCTGATAGCAATAGTCCTGCCGGGCGGGATAATTTTCTGGTATATAATTTTCACAAAAAAATGGCGCCTGATCCTTGATGCACTTTACCTGCCGGGAATAGCGCTCTTTTTCCTCATAGCATTCCCATGGTTTTATATGGTCAGCCGTGAAAACCCTGATTTTCTCTATTTCTTCTTTGTAAGGGAACATTTCCTGCGCTATGCCACAAAAATACACAGCCGCTATGAGCCATTCTGGTTTTTCATCCCGATGATCCCTGTAGGACTCATGCCGTGGACCGGTTTTTTCTTCTCTCTTTTCAGCCGTGAAAGTGTTCTGAGATCCCCTGCAGACAAGGATACGAAGGATGCTAATATTTATCTGCTTTCATGGTTCACTGTCATTTTTGTGTTTTTCTCACTTTCAAGTTCAAAACTTATTCCCTACATCGTCCCCTGCTTCCCTCCTCTTGCTATACTCATAGCATCTGATATCGACAGGATGATAGAACGCGGGAAATGGCACGGGAAAGCGCTGATTTTCGCCATTGTCTCAGGAGGCCTCTTTTCTGCCGCTTTGATCGTATATACGTTTGTCGGAGGAAGGGTGGATCCATACGAGGCGCTCCCGGTAGCTCTTGCGATTTCTGCAGGCCTGCTCATAGGACCGCTCCTTGCCCTATTTATGACAAGAAAGGGAGACCGGACTTCCTACGAAAAAGCTGTAACAGCTCTGTGCCTATCTGCACTGGTCTACATTGCAGCACACTACGGCATATACGATATGATGGGACATTCCCGTTCCACCAAAGGCATCTCGGAAGTGATAATGAAAGAAAAACTCCGTGATGAGACCATCGCAGTTTACGGTGAGATCCTTCAGGGTATACCATTTTATACAAAACAGCGTGTTATGCTGATAGACAGCATGGGAGAACTTGAGTTCGGCGCAGGAAAACCTGAAGGCAAAGGGTGGTTCCCCACCGCTGAAGAGTTCCTGCCTGAATGGAAGTCTAAAGACCGCGAATTTGTACTTGTAATAGAAAAAGAGAGGCTCCATGGTCTTTTTGAAGATGGGAAGACCTATGAAACAAAAAAAATCGAGCATGATGACTATATTATTCTTTTCAACAGGAGGCCCTAAAAAATGAGAAACGATTTCCTCCCTTTTGCAAAACCATCAATAGCAGAAGATGCAATAAATGAGGTAGTGGAGTCTATACGTTCGGGCTGGCTCGCAATGGGTCCCAAAACTATCCGTTTCGAAGAAAACTTTTCAAAATACACCGGTGCTTCGTGGTCCCTGTCGGTAAATTCAGCCACAGCCGGACTTCACACAGTCTTGCTTGCCCTTGGCATAGGACCGGGCGACGAGGTGATAACCACCCCGATGACGTTCGCGGCTACAGTGAACACGATAATGTTCGTGGGAGCGAAGCCCGTCCTGGCAGACATCGACAGGAACACACTGAACATTGACCCTGACAGAATCGAAAAGGCAGTTACTAAAAATACAAAGGCGATAATACCTGTACATTTCGCGGGAATGCCGTGCGACATGGACAGGATAGAAGCAATTGCAGAAAAATATGACCTCGCTGTGATAGAAGACGCCGCACATGCCCTGGGAGCATCTTACAAGGGCAGAATGATCGGTGCAGACAGGGGAAAACGCAGGGCATCGGTATTCAGCTTTCACCCCACGAAAAACATAACTACGGGCGAAGGCGGCATGATTTGCACCGGAGACGAAGAAATGGCTGAAAAAGCAGCCGTCCTGAGGCAAAACGGTATGTCCAAAGGGGCCTGGAACAGGTACGCGGCAAAGGGAAGTGCCAACTACGACATATTCTTCCCGGGTCTGAAATATACGATGATGGACATCCAGGCAGCTATAGGAGATTCACAGCTGAGAGAACTCGCGTCATTCAATTCAAGAAGAAAAGAGATCGTCTCTTTCTATATGGAAGAACTTCCAAAAGCCAAAGGACTGATCCTTCCAAAACCTGCACCATGGGAGCACGAGCACAGCTGGCACATTTTCACTCCCTTCATTGATATCGACAGCCTGGAGATGTCCAGGGACGATTTCATGTCTGAAATGAAAAAGAGAAATATAGGAACGGCCCTCCACTATCAGGCAATACATCTTTTCACCTGTTACAAGGAAGCGACCGGACTGGACAGGGGAAGCCTGCCTGAGGCCGAGTACGTCTCCGACAGGATAGTTTCGCTCCCTCTCTTCCCTGCAATGACAGACAAAGACGCGAGGGACGTTGTCGAGGCCATTTTCGAAGTCTGCGGAAAGAAGAGCTGATATATGAAACCTGAGATATCAATTGTAATACCTGCCTATAACGAAGAAGAATCGCTCCACCCGCTGTTCGGGAGCCTCTACCCTGTCATGACGGACATGGGCAGGCCCTTCGAAATTATTTTCATAAACGACGGAAGCAAGGATTCGACGCTTGGAATACTGTACGACCTATATGTTTCACATCCTGAAGTCAGAGTGATAGACCTCAACGGAAACTTCGGACAGCACATGGCGATAATGGCAGGATTCGAGCATGTGCGGGGGGACATTGTTATAACCCTCGACGCAGACCTCCAGAACCCACCTGAAGAGATACCCAATATAGTTGCCAAAATGGACGAGGGGCATGACCTAGTCGGAACATACAGGAAAGGAAGACAGGATCCCCTCTTCAGAAAAGTGGCATCCAAAATGGTCAACAGGATCACCAACAGGATCGCAAGACTGAACATCAGAGACTATGGCTGCATGCTGAGAGGGTACAGCAGAAGGATCGTTGAGATAATAAATATAAGCAGGGAGTCTACCACCTTCATACCGGCGCTCGGGCAGAAGTTCGCAGCCAACCCGATAGAGATACCGGTGGCGCACAGGGAGCGCGAGATGGGCACATCAAAGTACGGGATCTTCCAGCTCATAAGGCTCAATTTTGACCTTATGACAAGCTTCTCGATAGTACCGCTCCAGTTCGTTACGATGGCAGGCATGCTCATCTCCCTGCTCTCTTCCCTCCTGGTCCTTTACATGCTTATCAGGCGTCTCTTCATCGGACCTGAAGCGGAAGGGCTCTTCACACTCATGGCAATACAGTTCATGCTGACCGGCATAACGCTTTTCAGCCTTGGGATAACCGGCGAATATGTGGGCAGGATCTACCGGGAAGTTAGCCGGAGACCCAGGTACTCTGTCAGGAAGATATTTGAGCATGAAGCCGGAGAATAACAGCAGGCCCAGGATAGCGGTATTTGCATACAGCGAGGTCGGAAGTGCCTGTCTTGATGACCTTATAAAAGACGATGCGAATGTCGTTGTTGTGTATACTCACGAGGACGATCCAGGCGAAGAGATATGGTTCCGCTCGGTAAAAGAGACGGCCCTCAATAATTCCATAGAAGTCCGAACTCCTTCAAAGATCGACAGCATGGAGACAGATCATTTGAGACAGATAGGGCCTGAACTGATCTTCTCATTCTACTACAGGGCGATGATACCCAAAGAGGTGCTGGATATACCCAGGCTTGGGGCTTACAATATCCACGGCGCACTCCTCCCTAAATACAGGGGGCGCGCCTGCGTGAACTGGGCAGTGATAAACGGAGAAAAGGAAACAGGGGCTACCCTACACGTAATGACGGAGTTTGCCGACAGGGGAGACATAATAGCGCAAAAGTCTGTCCCGATAAATTTTGAGGACACCGCTCACGATGTTTTTCTCAAGGTTACAGAAGCATCACGGGAAATATTGCTCTCCTCACTTCACTCACTTGAAAAAGGGACTGCAAAAAGATACCCTCAGGATGAGTCTAAGGCGACAAAATTCGGAAGACGCAGGCCTGAAGACGGAGAAATTGACTGGAAAAGATCTGCCGGTGAAATATATAACTTTGTAAGAGCGCTTACACATCCTTTCCCGGGTGCATTTACGCACTGGGAAGGCAAAAAGTTTTTTATATGGAAAGCTCTCCCGGCCGAGGGCATATTTGAGCCGGGAAAAATAAAATCAGAGTCGCCGATGCTTGTAGGCACCGGCAGCGGATTGCTGAGGGTGCTTAGGATACAGCCTGAGGGCGGACCTGAAAGGGATGCTTAAAAATATGAAAAAAATACTTATTACCGGAATAAACGGCTTCATCGGAACTCATCTGCTTGAAGCCCTCTGCAGGGACGGCAAATGGGAAGTCCAGGGCTTTGACCTCAGGTCTGACAACCTAGGACCTTTCATGGATCATCCAAATTTCAAATTCACAGCAGGAGACATCTTCAAAGACGGAAAATGGCTCGAAGAGCAGGTGGGATCGTCAGATATAGTATTGCCGCTGGCCGGCATTGCAAAACCTGCCTATTATCTGCAGAAACCGATCTGGACATTCGAACTTGATTTTGAGCAGAACCTGAAAATGGTAAGGCTATGTTCAAAATATAAAAAAAGAATAATTTTTCCCTCCACTTCAGAAGTCTACGGAATGAGCGGGGACAGCAGCCTTAAAGAGGACGAAAGTCCCCTGATCACAGGCCCGATAAACAAAATGAGATGGATATACAGCTGCAGCAAGCAGATGATGGACAGGCTCATATTCGCATACGGGCAGGAGGAAGGACTCAGTTTCACCCTCTTCAGGCCTTTCAACTGGGTCGGCCCCCGACTTGATACGTTCAGGGACGCAAGCGAAAATAAGGCACGTTCCGTAACACAGATGATATACAACGTCCTTAACAGCGGAAAGATCTCTCTTGTCAACGGAGGCGAACAGAGAAGGAGCTTTACCTGGGTAGGCGACGGGATCGAGGGACTTGCCGCGATAATTGAGAATAAGGACAACAAGGCGGAAGGCCAGATATTCAACATTGGCAACCCGGACAACAACTACTCGATCAGGGAGCTTGCCGAGATGCTTATCAACGAGATGAAAAAATTCCCGGTCTACCGTGAAAAAGCTGAAAAGGCAGAGCTTGAGATCATATCAGCGGATGCCTATTACGGAAAGACATATGACGACATGCAGAACCGACTCCCATCAGTGGAAAAAATGGAGACCCTCCTTGGATGGAAACCGCGGACCGGAATGCGTGAGCTTCTGAACCGAACGATCAGCTGGTACGCGGACAGAGAAAACCTGGATTGAAAAAGCTCGCGATCAAAGTCGACATAGATACTTTGCGGGGATACCGGGAAGGTGTCCCTCAGATGCTTGACCTCTTTAAAAAACATGGTATAAGGGCATCGATATTTTTCTCATTCGGGCCGGACAATTCAGGAAAAGCGATCAGAAGGATATTCCGAAAGGGCTTTGTTTCCAAAATGATGAGGACAAAAGCTCCTTCCACCTACGGGATCAAGACGCTGATGTACGGGACTCTCCTTCCTGCGCCGATGATAGTCCCTTCCGCACCCGATATCTTTGTCCGTGCCTCTGATGAGGGACATGACTGCGGTGTACACGCCTGGGATCACGTCTATGTACAGGATGAGCTGCCGGGGATCGGCAAAAGCGAATTCCTTTCGCTTTTTGAAAGATCCTCTGAGATGTTTGAACGACTCTCAGGCAAAAAACCCCTTTCCTGTGCAGCGCCGGGATGGCAGATATCCCCCGTCAGCCTTGAAGTACAGGAGGAAGCAGGACTTGAATACTGCAGCGACACGAGGGGGCACTCTCCCTTCATCCCTGTATTCAGGGGAAGGACATATTCACCTGTACAGATCCCCACTACACTTCCAACGATGGACGAGATACTGGGACTTCCCGGTATAGACGACGATTCCATAGGGGATGTGTGGCTTAAAGGCATGGACAAAGAGTGGAACGTTCTCACTGTACACGCTGAGATGGAAGGGCTTTCAAAAATAGGTGTCTTTGAGAAATTTATTGTCAAGGCAAAGGAAAACGGGGCAGTATTCCATACTTTGGCGGACTACGCAAGAGACTCGGCCCCTATGGAAGAAAACATCAGGATAGGCACTATGACCGGACGGGCGGGTACTCTCGCACTACAGGAGGAGAAATAAATATGGACAGGATAAGCCTTTTGCTCCTTATTGCCTCAGCAATGACAAATGCTCTGGGCAGCACTGTCATGAAGCACGCCTACGGAGGCGACACCTCTATTGTCTCTTCCGGACTTATCACAGGCATACTCAAGATCCTTCTCAACCCCTGGATAATCATCGGGCTCGGGATGTTCGGGGTATCGTTCTTTTTTATGGCTGCGGCGCTCTCCAGGACTGATCTTACTCTTGCATACCCAATGATGTCCGGACTTGTTTATATCATCCTGCTGTTCGTCGGCTTCTTCATTTTTAAAGAAAAAATCACAGTGCTGAGGATAATGGGCATCGGAGCTATCCTCCTGGGTATTACGATGCTTACGATAAAAAGTTGAGGGGGATCTTTTGATATGAGGATCTGTTTTGTTGGCACCGGCTATGTGGGTCTCGTAACGGGGACCTGCTTTGCTGAAAAGGGCAATGATGTCTGCTGCGTCGACATCGACAAAAAAAGGATCGAAGACCTCAAGCGAGGAATAATACCCATATACGAGCCCGGACTTGGAGATCTTGTGAAGAAAAACATGAATGAAGGCAGACTGACCTTTTCAACAGACATCAAAGAAGGGCTTGAAAACGCCCAGCTCTGCTTCATTGCTGTCGGGACACCACCCTCAAGCGACGGAAGCGCTGACCTTGCACAGGTACTCAACGCACTGGACAGTATAGGCTCGTGCATTGACCATTCATGCTTCATAGTTGTCAAGTCAACAGTGCCGGTAGGCACAGGCACACTCCTCTGGAAGCGCATAAGAGCCCACATGCATGAAAGAGGGCTTGAGA
Source organism: Synergistaceae bacterium UBA1037 (assembly GCA_002316795.1). GTDB lineage: Bacteria > Synergistota > Synergistia > Synergistales > Synergistaceae > Caenicola > Caenicola nitritireducens. The sequence goes on along the minus strand of DCEE01000020.1, from coordinate 47,511 downwards.
AGATAAACCTCGAAGTCCTTTCAAACCCCGAATTCCTAAAGGAAGGGATGGCAATTGAAGACTGCCTACACCCTGACAGGGTAGTTGTGGGAGCAGTCTCTGAAGAAGCCCGTTCGATAATGCGCGAACTATATGCGCCATTTGTTACTGAAGACCGTTTGTTCCTTATGGACCCCTCTTCGGCAGAGATAACTAAATACGCGGCAAACGCGATGCTGGCCTCAAGGATCAGCTTCATGAACGAGATCGCTCAGCTCTGCGACAAAGTTGGGGCGGACGTCCTCTCTGTAAAGGAGGGCATAGCCTCGGACAGGCGCATAGGAAGCTTTTTTCTGAACGCCGGCTGCGGCTACGGTGGCTCATGCTTCCCTAAAGACGTACAGGCCCTTTGCCACATTGGAGAGGGACAGGGACTTGATATGACAATGGTTTCGGCAATAGACAAAGTAAACCGCAAGCAGAAAGAGCTGCTTCAGCTGATGATAAGGGAAAGGTTCGGCAGCGATATGGAAGGCCTTACCATCGCAGTTATGGGCCTTGCCTTCAAGCCCCATACCGACGACATGAGAGAGGCTCCCTCGATCTCTCTGATCAGAGGCCTCATAGACTGCGGAGCATCAGTGAGGGCATATGACCCCATAGCCATGGAACAGGCAGGCATGCTGCTCCCCAAGGATGTAACGTTTGCCGACGGCATCGAAACTCTGGTCGACGGCGTGGACGCGGCAGTTCTGGTGACCGAGTGGCCGGAGTTCAGGTCCCTCGACTGGGACAACCTTGCGCCATTGATGAAGTGCAGGATCGTATTCGACGGCAGGAACCTCTATGCCCCGGCAGAAATGAAGGGCAAGGGCTTTGAGTATTACTGCATAGGAAGGAACTGCAGGCCCCAGATGCAGTTTGACCAGCGCGGCTGCACAAAAAATATAAATGACAAAAAAGGACAGAGATGAGATGACATACCGTTCAAAAGAACTCGGACTCTTTTCAGGCAAGGGATCTTCTTCACGAAGGGCCATCTACAAGGGCTGCGGCTACGATGACGGAGACCTTAGCAAACCGCTGATAGGAATAGTAAACACTGCCAACGACGCGGGCCTCGGGCATGTACATCTTGACAGGCTGGCAAACCGTGTCAGGGCAGGGATCCTCCAGGCCGGAGGGACGCCCTTTGAATTCGGCACGATAGCAACATGCGGCGCGGTGCCGATCGGGATGCCCCACTTCAGGTATGAACTGGTGATAAGGGACGTCATCGCTTCATCGATAGAGATAATGACGGGGGTGCAGCTCCTTGACGGCCTTGTTCTGCTGGCCTCATGCGACAGCATAATACCGGGCGTACTCATCGGAGGCATAAGGTCCGACGTTCCCTGCATAATGCTCACAGGAGGCCCGCAGGAAGTCTGCAAAAGCGAGGGGCGCAGCGTAGTTATGAGCGAGCTGGACCAGCTTGTTTTCGGAGCAGACTACGCAAACGACGAAGCACGCGAAAAGATCAAATACCTGGAAGACCACGTATGCCCCGGACCGGGTGCATGCTCCCTCATGGGTACGGCCAACACGATGCAGATACTGGCCGAAGGCCTTGGCATGGCACTTCCCGGGTCCTCGACAGTTCCTGCTGTATCAGCGGAAAAAGAGAGATACGCAACCCAGACGGGAAGACGGATAGTCGAGCTGGTAAAGGAAAACATCAAGCCGAAAGACATTCTCACAAGGGAGGCGCTCCTCAACGGAGTCATCCTGACCATGGCGCTGGCCGGCTCCACCAATGCGGTGCTCCATCTCCTCAGCATAGCGAGGGAAGTAGGAGTTGAACTTACTCTGGATGATTTTGACAAGCTCTCTGAGACTGTCCCCGTGATCAGCCGAGTGATCCCTACCGGTAAAGCGACCGTGATCGACCTTTACAACGCAGGCGGCGTACCCGCTGTAATGGGCGAGATGAAAGACTTCCTTAACAGGGAGGCCCTCACCGTATCAGGACACTCTGTCGGAGATATCTGCGAGCTGAGGAGGTCATCTGACCACGCTGTGCTCACGACGGCAAAAGAACCGGTCTTCGCAAACGGAGGCATAGCTGTCATCAAAGGCAACCTTTCCCCGAACGGCGCGATATGCAGGACCACAACTATATCTGAGGCGATCAGGGTATTTGAAGGCCCGGCAAGGGTATTCCACTCAGATGAGGAAGCTCATTCCGCTGTCGTCTCAGGCAGGATCAAAAAGGGAGACGTAGTTGTCATACGTTACGAAGGACCAAGAGGAGCACCCGGGATGAGGGAGATGATGATGACTACGGACGCCCTTGTAGGCATCGGAATGGGCCAGGACGTTTTTGTCCTTACCGACGGACGCTTCTCAGGTTTCACCGAGGGCGCGGCTGTAGGCCACATTTCGCCTGAAGCCGCGGCAGGCGGCATCATAGCAGTAGTGGAGGATGAAGACATGATCAGGGTCGACATCCCCGGACGGAGAATAGATCTGCTGCTTCCTGAGGAGACGATAAAAGAGAGGCTTTTGAACTGGAAGCTCCCCCTCAAAAAATCAAAGGGGATCCTTGGCATTTACGCCAAAACGGCCTTGCAGGCCCATCTCGGCGCGATAATAGACGATACGGTCGAAACAGAAGGTCAGGTGACAGGGTAAATGCCCTGTCACCTTTTTTCTATTTATTCTAAAGCTCAAGCATCTTTTCATATTAAATTGCACTTTCTGTTCAAAAAAAGTACTTACAAATAAAACATTTTACAACACGACCAAAGGGGATTAAAATTATCGGGTTGATGCAAACTTTCTGAGAGGGTTTGATAAAATGCAGCTTTTCATTGAACAGCTTCTCAACGGTCTCGCTGCCGGATCCATGTACGCCCTTATCACACTGGGCCTTGCTCTTATATACGGAGTAATGAAGATACTTCACGTCGCCCATGCTTCAGTCTATACAGCCGGCGCATATACGGGACTCTATATCTACACCTCCACGGGCAGCATGCTGCTCGCTTTTGCCGGATCGATGGTTTTCTGCGCAGTTATCGGCGTACTGATCGAACGGCTCATTTACTACCCGCTCCTGAAATATCCGCCCTATGTGCCGCTTATCAGCAGCATAGCGCTGCTGATCGCCATCGAGGAGCTATGCAGGCTGGTTGCAGGCCCCGAGGTTCGCACATTCCCGGCAGAACTCCCTTTCCCTTCGCTCTCAGTATTCGGAGTTGCCATATCGTCCACCCTGACCGCCATATATTGCATCTCCTTTACCGTACTCCTAATCCTGTGGCTGCTTATGACAAAAACAGAACTGGGACTCGCGATGAGGGCGGTATCACAGGACATGGAAACGGCCTCCTCTTTCGGTGTCAATACCCAGGTGACCATAGCCCTTACATTTGTCATAGGATCGGCCATAGCAGCCGTGGCGGGGATACTTGTGGGGATCTACTACAACCAGGTCTATCCGATGATGGGACAGGTGCCTGCATACAAAACTCTGGCTTTCATAGTTGTCGGCGGCATGGGATCGGCTCCCGGAGCGGTGCTTGCCTCAATGCTCCTCGGACTCGCCGAGACCTTCCTCATAGGTTACGCGAACATTCCGATGCCGAGGGATGCCCTCGCCTTCATAGCCATGATAATCATACTGATGTGGCGTCCGACCGGACTTATGGGAAAGAGATAGGGGGCGCGTCATGAGCATCTACATGATAAATGTGGCAACACAGATAATCATCCAGGCCATTGCCGCATGCGGCCTTAACATCATAGTAGGCCACGCCGGACAGATATCTCTGGGTCATGCGGCTTTTGTCGGGATAGGAGCATACTCGAACGCGATGCTCACGACCGCGGGAGGCCTTACCTTCTGGCAGGCCCTCCCGGTGTCGCTTCTGATAGTCGGCATAGTAGGACTTCTATGCGGCCTTCCGAGCCTGAGGGTAAAGGAAGATTTTCTGGCTATCACTACCATTGGAATAAACTTCATCGTAGTAGCTGTCTTCCAATACACTCCGGCATTGGGCGGCGCGCTCGGAATAGGCGGGATACCAAATGTCGAGTTTTTCGGCATGACCATAAAGGCAAGGCCCTTTTTCTGGCTCTGCTTTTGCTGCCTGGCTCTTGTACTGGCAATATCCAGGCTTTTCACAAAATCGTGGCTCGGACTCTCCTGCTTTGCGATAAGGGAGGATGAGACAGCGGCATCGAGCATGGGCGTATCACCGGTAAGGGCCAAACTCTCCGCCTTCGTACTGGGAACACTGATGGCAGGCCTTTCAGGCATACTTTACGCCCACTACATGAAGTTTATCAGCGCCGATTCCTTCACCTTCCCCTTCTCGGTCACGCTTCTCTCGATAACTGTCGTCGGCGGGCTCGGGACTTTCTGGGGGCCGGTTGTAGGTGCGGTGGTACTTGGTATTCTTCCCGAGGTCTTCAGGCCCCTTGTCGATTACAGGATGTTTCTTTACGCAGCACTCCTTCTCATGATGATAAGATTCCTGCCGGGCGGGCTCCTCGGCGGCTCCGACCTTCTTTCTGTAAAGAACCTCAGAAAAAGAAAAGCGGCAGCAACTAAAGGAGGGGATAAAAGTTGACCGATAAGATCCTCTCTGTAAAGGACCTGTCCATAAATTTCGGGGGACTCAAAGCGGTGGACAATGTCAGCTTTGAGATCGGCAGGCAGGAGATCCTTGGGCTGCTCGGCCCTAACGGGGCAGGCAAAACTACCTGTTTCAACATGATATCGGGGGTCTACAAGCCGACCTCGGGAGAGATATGGCTCAACGGAAGGCGGACTGACGGCCTGCCTGCACATCAGATGGCCTCACTTGGAGTAGGAAGGACATTCCAGGTGGTCAAACCATTCAGCGGGCTCAGTGTCGGACAAAATGTCATAGTCTCGCTTGGAATGCCCAATTATAAGAATTTCATACGTTCATGCAGATTCTGGCATACCAAAGCCAACGTCATGGCGGCCAATGACATCCTTAAAACCGTTGGGTTGGAACGGGAAGCTTCAACAAAGGCGGGACTGCTCCCCCTGGGAAATCTGCGAAAACTTGAGATAGCAAGGGCTCTCGCACTTAAGCCCGCGCTCCTTCTTCTTGACGAATGCTTTTCAGGCCTGAGACACGAAGAGATAAAAGTGATCGAGGATCTGATAAAAAAGATAAGGGAACAGGGAGTCTCGATACTTCTGATCGAACACAACATGCGTGTCGCCATGGGGCTTTCCGACCGGGTGGTCGTGCTGGATCACGGGAGGAAACTCGCAGAGGGCACTCCGGCGCAGGTATCTTCCGATCCTGCAGTCATAGAAGCATATCTGGGGAAGGGAGAGGGTGCCGATGTTGCTTGAGGTCAAGGATCTCTCCATTTCATACGGGGACATAGAAGCGGTCCACGGCATAAGCTTCGATGTCGAAAAGGGCGAACTTATCTCGATAATCGGGGCAAACGGCGCAGGCAAGTCGACCACGCTCAGGGCGCTCATGGGAGTCCAGGAAGTCAGGTCTGGCAGGATAACCTTTGAAGGAAGGGACATCACTCATATGCCTGCTCACAAAAGGGCACGCCTTGGCATAAGGATCGTCCCCGAAAGGGCAAGGTGCTTCCCTCAGCTTACGGTATTCGAAAATTTGCGGATGGGCGTATACGGCGAACAGGCTGCTCTCAAAAAGCAACTTGACGGCATATACGAACTTTTCCCTGTGCTCAGGGAAAGGAGCAGGCAGTATGCCAGCACTCTTTCCGGCGGAGAGCAGCAGCAGCTTGCGATCTCTCGTGCCCTCGTCTCTTCCCCGAAGCTGCTTTTGGTAGACGAAGTATCGATGGGCCTCATGCCCAAGCTTGCTGCCCAGGTATTTGAGGTCCTCCGGGCACTCAATAAGGAGAAGGGACTCACGATACTGCTGGTCGAACAGAACGCACTCTCGTCGCTGAAGATCTCAGACAGGGGATACGTTCTGGAAACCGGAAACATAGAAATAGAGGGATTGTCTTCAGACCTCATCAGCGACAGCAGGGTGAGGGAGGCGTATCTGGGTTCATAGCATTTGTGCATTTCGGCAGACCTTTTGCAGCCTGCCTTATCAATCAAAAGGGGGAGTCAAAATGAGTAAATTTTTCAAATTGATCGCGCTCGTTTCATGTCTTGCCGTTCTTTGCTTCTCTGGGACCGCATTTGCCGCAGACACAATTAAGGTCGGCATGCTTGCCCCGCTTACTGGATTCGCCGCTGCAGACGGATTCAGCGCGTACGAGTCAGTGAAGCTTGCAGTTGAAAAGGTCAATGCCGGAGGCGGAGTCCTTGGCAAAAAGGTCGAGCTAATATGCTATGACGATGCAGCAGACCCCAAACAGTCCGTGCCCCTTGCGCACAAACTTATCGGACAGGACAGGGTAGCGGTGTTCGTTGCAGGATCATACAGCCTTCCGACAAGAGCCGTATCCGCCATTTTTAATGACGCAGAAATACCGCTCGTATCAGCCTATGCCCTCCACCCCGACATCACCAAGGGAGACTTTACTTTCAGGAACGGATTCCTTGGTACAGTTGAGGGAAAAGGGGCGGCTTACACAGCAGTGACCCTCCTGAAGGCAAAAAAGATCGCTCTGATCGTCAGCGACAATGACTTTGGGACTACCCTCACCCAGGGCTTCGAAGAGTTCATGAAGGATCATCCCGAAGCCAAGATAGTATCTCACCAGAAATATCCGATGAGCGAAAAGGATTTCAAACCCTACCTTTCAAAGATGAAGGCAGCTGAGCCGGATGCGGTCTTCTTCAGCGGATACTATTTCCAGGTAGGACCTGCGATGAAGCAGGCAAAAGAGATGGGCATAAAGGTCCAGTTCATAGGAGAAGAGGGGGCTGACTCGCCAAAGACGATAGAGATCGCCGGAGATGCAGCCGAAGGTTTCATCATGGTCACAAACCTCAACAGGGATGACAAACGCCCCTTTGTCCAGGAATTCCTGAAGGCATACCGTGAACGTCACAAGATCGAGCCTGACATGGTCGGTGCATCTGCATACGACGGATTTATGCTCCTCGTCAACGCCATCAAGCAGGCCAAGTCGACTGAAGGTCCTGCAGTGGCGAAAGCCCTGGCAAAAACAGCAAACTATGACGGCCTTACAGGACTCATCAAGGGCTTCACACCTGAAGGCGAAGTCGTAAAGCCGGTCCAGGTCCAGACGGTCAAGAACGGCCTCTTCCGTTACTACGGAGTCATAACGGATCCGAAACTTATCACGCCCAACAAATAAACTGCCGACGGACAGGAAGCAGGAGCCGGTCTCATTTCGGGACCGGCTCCTTTTTTAACTTTTTATTTTACCTGCCTCTTTGAGGAGCGCCCTTGCTGTAGGCGTCACTGCGAGGCCGCCTCTTGAAGTCTCACGGAGCGAAGGAGGGATCGACCTTCCTATCTGGCCCATCGCGTCGATGACCTCGTCTGCGGGGATCAGGGAAGTTACTCCGGCAAGGGCCATATCGGCGGCAAGCGCGCCAACCGCCACGAGGAGGCCGTTCCTCTTTATGCAGGGAGACTCCACTAGCCCTCCGACAGGATCGCAGACCAGTCCAAGCACTGATTTCAGCGTAAGTGCGACAGCGTTCGACACCGCGTCGCAGCTTCCTCCCCTCAGATAGACCAGAGCTGAGGAGCCCATTGCCGCTGCTGCCCCGCACTCAGCCTGACACCCTCCCTCAGCGCCGGCGAGCGTAGCCCTGTTCGCTATGATCTCCCCCACAGCCCCCGCCACGATAAGGGCTTCGGTCAGCGTTCTGTCTTTGTCAGCCACATCCTTCCCGTAGAACTCCTCCCACGAAAAGAGCATCCCAGGCAGTATGCCGCAGCTTCCGGCAGTCGGAGCCGCCACTATCCTTCCCATTGAGGCGTTATATGAAGCAACTTCAAGGGCTATCGCGGATGCTCTCAGAAGGAAACCGCCGCACATGCCGCCCTTGTCGGAATACTCCCTTATCAGTGATCCCGTTTCACGTACCAGCCTGCAGGGGTTGGTGTTCCTTCTCGCCTCTTCGGCAGAGCGGCGCATGTCTTTGAGCCTTGAAGATATAATATCGAATATCTCATCCGGGGAAACTCCCGTTGCCTCAGAATCTGCGGCAAGGACAGCCTCATGGAGATCCGTATCAAGTTCATCTGCCAATTTTGCAAGATCCTGCAATGATCTCATAACGCCACCCCCGGTATTGAAATCACCCTGACTATAGCCTGATGGACATGTTTTATCTCTTCAGGCGTCACTGCGGGTTCCCTGCCGTCAAGTTCAAGGACCATCGTCGCAAGGCCTCCCCTGCTGTCCCTGTGGAGCTTCATCGTCGCTATGTTGATCCCATGTGAGGAGAGGTATGTCGTGACCGCACCGACTACTCCATGGACATCCCTGTTCATGATTATTATGACGGGCAGCAGGCAGGAGACATCGACCTCGAAACCATCAAGCTCCTGAAGTGACACAGCACCTCCTCCAAGGGAGGCGGCTGTTGCATCCATCCTTCTTCCCCCGTCATCCCATAACTCTATCCTCACTGAGTTTGGATGGGCGCCCTCAAGGTCTTCCTCATAAAAATTAAAATTCATCCCCGACCTGAGCGCAAATTCCCTTCCGTCCCTGACCTCCGGGTCGTCGGGCGCGTACCCCAGCAGACCGGCCAGGATGGCTTTGTCGGTCCCATGACCCTCTCCTGTGGTCGCAAAGCTTCCCCTCATGTAGATATTTGCGTTTTTGACATCGCTGCCCCAGCAGAGCCTCACTATCCTGCCGATCCGCACCGCTCCCGCCGTATGGCTTGAAGAAGGCCCTATCATTACAGGGCCGATGATATCCCAAAGAGGCATGCGCCCCACCCCCTGTCAAAAGTGATCTGAGTGACCGCACTAATTGTATCAGCAGATGTGCAAACTTGTGAAAGATAACGCTTCTGACAATTTACACTTTTCCGTCTTTTTTCAAAATATGCGGGATCATATTGCGCTTTGTAATAATTGGGTATAGGATTCTGCGAATGTTTGCAAATCAAACGGAGGAATTGTGAATTGAAGAATCATCTCGTAAATACGAAAAGATGGATAATCAGAAAAATTGCGGAATCTTTCTGGGGTGACAATTTCAGACAGGGCATCAAACGTCTCCCCTTTGAAAGGATACCGCCGGGTTCGGAGGCAAGATACCGCTGCTGCGTCTACAAGGAGCGCGCGGTCGTCAGATCCAGGGTACTTGCGGGGCTGGGCTTCAGCGTAGAAGCCGACGATGAAATGACATCGCTTCTCGAATACGCCGATGCCGCAATTAAGAGAAAGCGCCTTGAGGGCCCTCCCCTTACGATCATCGACATCGCCTGCAAGGGGTGCGTAAACTCAAGATATTTTGTCACGGAACTGTGCCAGGGATGTCTGGCCAGACCATGTGAAACTGTATGCCCGTTCGGAGCTGTTACGGTAAAAGAAGGCCATTCATCAATAGACATGAAAAAATGCAGGAACTGCGGAAAATGCAGGGATGCATGCCCCTATCACGCCATCTCCAAAGTCTCCGTCCCCTGCGAGGAAAACTGTCCGGTTGACGCAATAACAAAGGGAGAGCATGGGGTCGCAGAGATCGATTTTACAAAATGCATCAGTTGCGGATGCTGCGTTGCGGCATGTCCATTTGGAGCGGTACTCGAACGTAGCCAGGTCGTAGACATTTTAAAGGCGCTCAGGAGCGGCAGGAAGGTCGTCGCGATCACCGCACCTGCGCTAGTGGGACAGTTCGGTGCATCGCTCGGCAAACTTGTGACCGCGATGAAAAAGCTTGGATTTGCAGATGTGGCCGAGGTAGCTCTCGGCGCGGACAAGACCGCCAGGGAAGAGGCGGAAGAACTGATGGAGAGGCTTTCAAAGGATAAGTCATTCATGACTACCTCATGCTGTCCCGCCTATATCCAAACGGTCAGGAGGCACATGCCAGAGATGCTTCCGCACATATCAGACACACCGACGCCAATGCACTACACCGGCGAGATGGTCAAATCCCGGGATCCACAGACACTGACGGTATTCATTGGGCCGTGTGTCGCAAAGAGACGGGAGGCAATGGAAGATTCATGCGTCGACTACATCATGACCTTCGAAGAGCTCGCCTCTGTATTTGAGGCTGCCGGGATCGATCCCTCTGCATGCGAAGAAGAGAGAGATCTTACCGAAGCCTCCGCAGAAGGAAGGGGCTTCGCGCTTAGCGGCGGTGTAGCTTCAGCCGTAAAGAGCGCCGTCGGTGATGAAATGGAGATAAGGACAGCCTGCATCAACGGAACGAGCAAGTCTGAGATAGCAAGGATGAGAGCCTACGCCAAAAACGGCGGCCCCTTCGATCTGCTTGAGGTCATGACTTGTTCGGGAGGGTGTGTAAACGGAGCGGGAGTGATCAATAGGGAGTCAAAGGCAAGGGAAGAGATAAGGAAGCTCGTCTTGGAGACCAAAAAGCTTGAAACTGAAAAATGATCAAAGTCTGATCCATAACGCGAATGAGCCTGAGTCCGGCATGAGGACCCGGGCTCATTTTTTCCGCGTAGATCCATAAAGAACCTTTCAAGAACACTTAAAAACATGATTTTTGTAATACAATACAAACTTTTTGCTTCGGCTATTGACACTTCTGAAATTTAGAGTATGATTCCACAGCATACGATTAATCAAATTTATATTAATGAATGTCGTTTGTTCATTTTTTTATCTAAAAATGAACTTTTTGGGCAAAATTGAAATAAGTAATTACTTAACAAAGGTTATATTCAGATAATTTAATGACATAAATCAACCCATGTTGATTTATAAATAAAAAAATAAATTATAGGAGGTTGTATATGATGACTGCAATATGTACTGTCTGCGAAGCGAGGATCGATCTGCCGAACGACTGCTCTGAGGGCGAGCTGCTCATCTGCGGGGACTGCGGGACTGAGCTTGAGGTTGTCACCCTTGATCCCATCACGGTTGAGGAAGCCCCTCAGGTCCAGGAGGATTGGGGAGAGTAGCCTTGTCTACACTGCGCATTCTATTCACAAGGCTTCGAGTGGAAGAGAAACTTCTGCGTGAAGCTGCGGTGAAGCAAAACATTCCCTGCGAACTCATAAACGTATCCGACGTATGGTACGGTGATGAGCCTTTCTGCGGCACTGATGATGTCGTACTTGCCAGGTGCGTCTCCCACAACCAGAACGAGGCAGTTGCACAGATACTGGAATCACAGAGGATCAGGGTGGTAAATCCTTCATCTGTAATGGCGGTCTGCGGAAACAAGCTGACCACAAGCATAGCGCTTGCAAAAGCGGGGATCAGCCAGCCTAAGTTCAGGACAGCATTTTCTCCCGAGGCTGCGATCGAAGCTCTTGAAGACCTTGGATACCCGGCAGTATGCAAGCCCGTAAGCGGAAGCTGGGGAAGGCTGCTGGCAAAGATCAACGACCGCGAGGCAGCAGAAGCTGTCTTTGAGCACAAGTCAATGCTGGGAGCGATCCACAACACATTTTACATTCAGGAATACATAGAAAAAGGCGATTATGACGTCAGGGCTTTTGTTGTGAGCGGAGATCCGATCTGCGCCATCACCAGGAAGAGCTCCCACTGGATCACGAACACGGCAAGAGGCGGAGCAGCCTCGAACCTTCCTCTTGACGATGAGATAGGCTCCGTACTCAGATCAGTACACAGTGCGATCGGGGGAGAATTTCTGGCTGTGGATCTCTTCAGGAAAGAGGGAGAATGGCTGGTCAATGAGGTCAACGACGGAGGAGAGTTCAGAAATTCCATCGAACCTACAGGAACAGACATACCTGCGGCAGTTGTAAGGGCTGCATGGGAAAGGAGACCTTCCCGATGAAAAATTTGATGACCGCAGAACATCTTGATCCTAAACAGATATCTGTAAATAAATGCAAGCACGGGATAAAGCGTGGTTGCATTGTGGGCCGTTTGCTTTTGCAGTTCAGTCAGTAACAGTTATTTGTGACATTCTGTAAAGACCGGCCCGCTGCCTGACGAGGAGCGGGTTTTTTGTTGCCATAAATAAAAAATGGGAGGGACCGGAAATGAACAGGAAAATACCTGTGATCATTTGGGGAGCAACGGGATTCACCGGAGGAGAGCTGCTTAGGATAATCGCACGCCACCCTTACATGGAAGTCGTCGGTGCCGTTTCAAGAAGCAAAGCCGGAACACCGATCGGGGCCATACATCCGCACCTGCGTTTTGCGTATCCGGATGTGAATTTCATCTCACCGGAGGAAGGCGGAAATGTCGATGCCGGGCTTGTATTTTTGGCCCTGCCCCACAAGGCCGCGGCAGAAACAGCGAAGAAAAGGCTCTCTGCCGGGCAGAAGGTCGTCGACCTTTCCGCTGATTTCAGGCTCAGGGATCAAGAACAGTACAAAAGGTGGTACGAGACAGAGCATCCCTGCCCCGAACTGCTGGAAGGAGCAGTCTACGGCCTTCCTGAGCTTCACAGGCAGGAAATGTCAAATGCAAGTCTTGTATCCGGAGTAGGATGCAATGCGACATCAGCCATCTTCGCGTTGCTTCCCATCGCAAAGACAGGCCTTATTGAAAGTGCAAGGATCGAATGCCGGGTAGGCTCTTCCGAGGGAGGGGCCGAAGCCAAAGAGGGAAGTTCCCATTCGCTGAGAAGCAGATCGCTCAGAGTTATCTCTCCTTTCCTGCACAGGCACATGGCCGAGGTAATACAGGAACTCCGGCTGCAGGAAGAGAACATAAGCATGACCGTGACAGCCGTTGAGCTTGTAAGAGGGATACAGTGCATAGCTCATGTGACCCTGAGCAAAGCAGTGAGAGAGGCTGATCTGTGGAAACTATACCGTTCACAATGGGCAAACGAGCCATTTGTATCCGTTTCACCGGCAAAACCGGCTCATTTCCGGATACCTGATCCCAGGTTCGTACTTGGAAGCAACAGGGTCCTCACGGGATTTGCCCTCGCCGAAGACGGAAGGCGCCTTATCGCGGCTTCTGCAATAGACAACCTGCTCAAAGGCGCAGCGGGATCCGCAGTACAGTCAGCAAACATAATGTGCGGAACAGATGAAAAAGCCGGGCTTGAAATGATGCCCCTCTACCCTGCTTAAAAGACCTGATATTCGGGTGTCGGAACAGAGATCGAAAGGAAACGGAGGAGAGGTAATGATCGGAGTAGTTAAGATCGGCGGTGCGGAAGGCAACGAACTCGGATCGCTGATGTCAGAGCTGGCTGCAAGGGTGGCCGTCGGCGAAAAGTGGATACTTGTCCACGGCGCAAGCGGAATAATGGACAGGCTCTGCAGGGAACGCGGCGTCGAGATAAGGATAGTGACAAGTCCTTCCGGTTACAGGAGCCGTTACGTAGGAGAAAAAGAGAGGGAACTATTCAGGGAGGCCGCCCTTGCCTATGGGGCAAATATCTCGGAGACACTCGCCTCATTCGGTGCCTCATCGGAGTTCCTCGACCCGGAAAAGACGGAAGAGGTCTTTGCGGATAGAAAGGACATCCTCAGGGAATATTCCGGCGGGAGGACCCGTATTCTGCGGGGCAATTACAGCGGGACGATATCAGGCGTCTCTTCGGAAAAGATACTAGCCGTGACTGAAAAGGGCCGGATCCCTATCCTGCCTCCCCTGGGCCTTGACACCACATCAAAACTTTCGCTTAACATTGACGGCGACCGTCTTGCCGCTTCTGTGGCCGGTTCGGTCCGAGCCGACACCCTTGTGATCCTCTCCAATGTTCCCGGATTGATGAGGGACGTGAATGATCCGGATTCCCTCATAAGGACCCGTACATCTGAGGGTTCCTGGGAAAAACTCGAAGAATATGCGGCCGGCAATATGAAGAGAAAGCTTCTGGCATGCCGTGAGGCCTTTGACCTCGGGGTCCCTTCGATATACCTTGCGGACGGAAGAGTCTCACTGCCTTTGAAAAACGCGGAAGAGGGGAACGGAACATGTCTGACTCTCTAAGCGCCCTTTACGGCGGAAGGGGGATCGCCCTGACCCACGGCAGAGGAAGTCGTGTCTTTGATACGGCCGGGAGGGAGTACCTCGACTTTTTTAACGGACATGGGGCATCCCTCTTCGGCCACTCCCATCAGCTGCTGATCGAAGCCCTTGAAAATGCATCAAAGGGAATATGGACGAGCGGAGCCGGATTTGAATCACCTGTCCGTGAAAAGCTCGCTGATAAACTTGGCCTGATGCTTGGAGAGGGAAGGGTCTTCCTCTGCAACAGCGGTACGGAAGCCATCGAAGCCGCGCTCAAACTTGTTCTGACACTGAGGAAGGGACGCGGTCGTATACTCGCATGCAGAAGAGGATTCCACGGACGTACTTGCGGAGCTCTCTCGATAACTTTCAACCCCAAATACAGGGAACCTTTCATTCCGCTGATAGGAAAGGCGGAACATTTTTCAATGGAAGACCTCGCTGAAAATATCGACGATGATACGGCAGCTGTCTTTATAGAACCGGTACAGGGCGAGGGAGGGGTCTTTGCCCTTCCTGCAGAAAGAGGAAATAAAATTACCGAAGCGTGCAGAAAACACTCTGTTCTCCTCGTATCCGATGAGATACAGAGCGGCCTCGGAAGATGCGGCGCTGCTCTTGCAAGCAGCCTTACAGGGCTGGCTCCAGACATGGTCTGCCTGGCAAAGGGCCTTGCAGGCGGGATGCCTGCCGGGGCTCTGGTGTGGAAAAAAGAGCTCGGAGACTTTATCCCTCACAGCCATGGCTCCACATACGGAGGGAACGAGCTGACCGCGAAAGTTTCTCTGGCTGTCCTTTCAATGGTGATGCACAGTGACCTTCCTGAGAAAGCTGCGAGATCAGGTGAGTTTTTCAGATCCCTAATATCTGCCATAGGAAGCAGCCACATAAAAGATGTCCGCGGTATGGGACTGCTTAACGGGATAGAATTGGACATTCCATCCGTGGGTGTGGTCAAAGCACTGCAGGAGAACGGTCTTCTTTCCCTTACAGCAGGACCCCGGACTTTAAGGTTTCTGCCCTCATTTGCAGCAGAGGAAAAGGACTTTGAAGACGCGGCACTTATACTGGCAAGGACGCTGGAGGGTTTCTGATATGGGTCTTCCCGAATCAGCCAGGCTCCTGGCAGACCTTGTAGCTGTCCCCAGTCCGACCAGGCATGAGGCTGATGCTGCAAGGATGCTCGCAGACAGGCTCCCCCGCTTTGGATGGAGCGGCTCGCACCTTGACGGAGCGGGCAGTGTTGTCGCAGAGCGGGGAACAGGGGATAAGGAGCTTGTCCTGCTGAGCCACATCGATACAGTGCCGGGAGGGCCTGAGGTCATGATAAGCGACGAGGTCATCCGGGGACGCGGAAGCGTTGACGCAAAGGGCCCCTGCTGCGCAATGGCCGTGGCGGGTGGCGCCGTCCCCGTGCCGGAGGGATGGAGGATCACCTTTGTTGCAGCGGTAGGAGAAGAGATCGATTCAAAGGGAGCAAGGTTCCGTATGCCCCTTCACTCCCCCGAAGCATGCGTAATAGGTGAGCCGACAGGGAGCGACGGCGTTGCGATCTCCTATAGGGGCAGGATACTCTTTGACATAAAGGGCGAGGACGACGGAGCGCACAGGTCAGGAAGTCCCGGTCCCATTACTGATTCAGTCATGGCTGCATCTTCCATCATAGACATAACCAGAAACATGGGTAAAGGTTACTCTGTCGCGATAATGGAAATGGAAGGACATGAAGCCGGCAAAAGAAGCGCCAGCATAACCATGGATCTCAGAACTCCCCTGGGGGCCGATCAGAAAGAGCTCGAACTCATGATAAGAGAGACCTCAGCTGCATTTGGGGTCAGATCAGAAATAATAGAGTATGTGCCTCCCTACGGCGTCCACAAATCTGATCCCGTAATAAGGGCCTTCAGGAATGCTATACGTGACTGCGGCGGCACACCGAGAGTGCTGGCCAAGCAGGGAACATGCGATTTCAATGTGCTTTCCCCCTGGGGCTGCCACATGGGAGCATACGGTCCCGGCAACTCAATATACGACCACAGTTCCAATGAACAGATCCCCGTCTCTGAATACCTGAAGGGGATCGAGGTCCTGAAGCTCGCGCTTCCGAGAATAATGGCATCAATATGAGAAGCGGGCGGGGATCTGCCCGCGGCAAGCGATTGGCAAGCAGTTGGCGAGCAGTTGTAAAAGCGGTCAAACTATAGTCAAACAATTGTCAAACAGTAGTCAAACGATCGTAGGGGGCAAGAACCTGACCCTTTCCGTCGTCCCCCAGTGCTTCCATCGGGAGAGCACCGTTTTCCGTAAGGAAAATTTTTTAAACGGACCTTAGTGCTCGAAGCATTTCTAGTGCGCTTTGAGATCGGGGACGACGGGGATGGGTGATTTTACGGTTTTAAGCTTTGACGACCGCTTAGCAACTGCTTAGCCATTGCTCAGCAATGTCCTTAAATCCATTGCTTGCCAACTGCTCGCCGCGGCATCTTCGCGCCGCACTTGCCGATTGCAGTTAAGGCCCTACTATTTCTTAGCCCCCAGATACTTCTCCCAGTCCTTGTTGAACTGATCTATCCCCTTCGCTGTCAGGGGATGTTCAAACATCATTTTGAGTACTTTGAAAGGTACAGTGGCAATGTCCGCACCGGCCTTTGCAGATTCAAAGACATGGGCGGGATGGCGCAGGCTCGCCGCGATTATTTTCGTCTCTATCCCGTAGATATCGAATATCCCTGCTATGTCCCTTACAAGCTGCATTCCGTCTTCACCGATGTCATCCAGGCGCCCTACGAAGGGGCTGACATAAGTTGCTCCCGCGGCAGCCGCCAGGATGGCCTGGTTAGCTGAAAAGATCAGTGTCACGTTGGTTTTGATGCCCTCTTTCGCAAGCTCTTTCACGGCCCCCAATCCATCCGGACAGAGCGGGATCTTTACCACTACGTTAGGATCTATCTTAGCGATCACTTTTGCTTCCTCGATCAGCTTATCTTTTTCAAGCGACACGGCTTCAGCACTCACAGGTCCCTTGACTGTCTCAGCTATCTCGCGCACGCGGGTGTGGAAATCCACACCGCCCTCTTTCGATACGAGCGTAGGGTTGGTCGTCGCTCCCGAGATGATGCCCCATGAACAGGCCGTCCTTATCTCGTCGATATTCGCGGTGTCGATAAAGAATTTCATGATATCCATCCCTTCCAGGTCTTTTGCTTTATTATGCAGCAAGTGGCATATCTGTTTCATAAAGGATTTTAACCCATTATTAAATTCAGTGGCAATAAGAAAAGGCCCTCCAGATGATATATCCGGGAGGACCTTTTTGTTCTTTTCTTATTACGGACGGCCGGCTATATTGCGTATGCCTCCGGTGATGCCTGTTCCTCAAGCCCGATGTCCACACAGTTTTCCTTAGCGTACTTTTGTGGCAGGAAATCTTTGGCCACCTGTGGGAAAAGAACATAGCTGAGGACGTCCTCCGGCTGCGTCATCCATACGCCGATCTCTTTCCTGGCAGCTTCGAGCTCAGGCTCTATCTTCTCCCCGGGCCTGCATGTGATGGGGATCTCGTCCCCGAGGACCTTCTTCTGGATCACGGGATCGACAGGGGCAGGGGTCTTGCCGTAGTAGCCCCTGAAGTACTGGTAGACTTCCTTCGAGACCATCTTCCAGCGTTCGCCGGAGATCACGTTCATCGCAGCCTGTGTTCCTACAAGCTGGCTGGTGGGCGTGACAAGAGGGGGATATCCCATCTCCTTGCGGACCCTTGGGACTTCCTCCATGACCTCTTTGAACTTATGGAAGGCATTACCTTCTTTGAGCTGGCTCTGCAGGTTCGAGTACATCCCGCCCGGCACCTGGTAGAGCAGGATGTTGATGTTGACTCCGCTCACTCCCATGATGATGTCGCTGTACTTGTTCCGAAGTGCCTCGTAGTACTCAGCAACAGGAAGGAGCTTGTCGAGCGAGAGGTGCGTATCAAGAGGTCCGCCCTTGAGCGCCGCGACTATGGCTTCCGTTGCCGGCTGGCTAGTACCCATAGCGAATGGTGAGATGGCGCAGTCGACTACATCCGCTCCGGCCTCAAGCCCGGCAAGGTAGCTCATAGCCGCCATGCCGCTCGTATAGTGGCTGTGGAGCTGCACCGGCAGGTTTACCTTCTTCTTGATGGCAGTTACAAGTTCTGAAGCCGCAACAGGGGACATAAGGCCTGCCATGTCCTTGATGCAGATCGAGTCTGCGCCCATGTCCGCCATGTCTTTCGCCTGCTTGGCGAAAAGCTCAAGGGTATGGACGGGGGATATCGTGTAGGATATAGACATCTGGA
Organism: Synergistaceae bacterium UBA1037; assembly: GCA_002316795.1. Lineage (GTDB taxonomy): Bacteria > Synergistota > Synergistia > Synergistales > Synergistaceae > Caenicola > Caenicola nitritireducens. The sequence goes on along the minus strand of DCEE01000020.1, from coordinate 29,157 downwards.
GTTCTCCGCCCTCTTTTTTGACTGCTTCAGCGGCTATGGACATGTTGCGAAGGTCGTTGAGCGCATCGAAGATCCTTATGATGTCAATACCGTTGCCTATCGCCCGCTTTACGAACTCGCGGACTGTCTCGTCGGAGTAATGCCTGTAGCCGACAAGATTCTGACCCCTGAGAAGCATCTGGGTCTTTGTCTTTTTCATCCGCTTTTTGATCTGCCGCAGCCTGTCCCATGGATCCTCATTGAGGAAGCGCATCGCAGAGTCAAAGGTCGCTCCTCCCCACATCTCCACTGAATGGTAACCGACCTCATCCATTATCTCGCAAATGGGAAGCATGTCATCCGTACGGAGCCTCGTCGCCATTATTGACTGGTGGGCATCCCTGAACGCAGTTTCCATTATGCCGACGCGCGGTCTGGGAGCGGCAGCTATTTTCTCGGATCTGGGGCTCTCTTTGACTTCTATTGCCGGTCCGGCTTTCTTTTCATCGATGCACACACACTCTGTCTCGGAGGCATCATTGCATCTCTTGTCGCCGTTGCAGCTGACTTTTGTCGCTATGACACGCCCTTTTGTATCCTTGATCTCCTGCTTTACTTCACTTTTTTCCATTTACTGCTAGTCCTCCATTTTCATGGCGGCCATATGGCTGAAATAACGCCAGCGCGCCTTTATGTCCTTCTCTTCCTCTTTCAGAAGCGCCTCTGCAACTTCAGGATCAGCTGCCGCAAGGCTCTTGTAACGTGTCTCGTTGTAGATGTAATCCTTCAGCGGCAGACTGGGTTCTTTGCTGTCGAGAACGAGCGGGTTCTTGCCCTCTTTCGCCAGGTCGGGATTATACCGCATAAGCATCCAGTGCCCGGACTCCACAGCCTTTTTCTGCTGTTCGAGACCCTTCATCATATCAATGCCGTGGGCTATGCAGTGGCTGTAGGCTATTATGATCGAGGGTCCGTCATAGGCCTCCGCCTCACGGAACACTTTGACCGTGTGGGCGTCATTTGCTCCCATGGCCACCCTTCCTACATAGACGTTCCCATAGCTCATTGCCATTAGCGCAAGGTCCTTCTTGCCCAGCCTCTTGCCGCCGGCAGCAAATTTGGCAACGGCCCCGCGAGGTGTGGATTTTGACATCTGGCCTCCTGTGTTGGAGTAGACTTCTGTGTCGAGGACCAGGATATTGATGTTTTTGCCTGAGGCTATCACGTGGTCAAGTCCTCCGTAGCCTATGTCGTATGCCCATCCGTCCCCGCCCACGCACCAGACGCTCTTTTTGACCAGGTTGTCGACGACAGATATCAGCTCTTCAGCCTCTTCCGTGCACATGTACTCGAGCTGTCCCTTGAGCTCCTCCACCTTCTGCCTGAGTTCGCTTATCTCAGCCTCGGTCGTCTGCGGCGCTTCAAGGATCGATTTTACGAGCTTCTTTCCAAGCACCGGGGACATCCTCTCAAGGAGTTCAGCCGCGTATTCGCAGTGCTTGTCTATCGCCATACGGAAACCGAGTCCGAATTCGGCGGCATCTTCGAAGAGCGAGTTGCTCCATGCCGGTCCCCGTCCCTCGTCATTGACTGTCCATGGGGTCGTCGGGAGGTTGCCGCCGTAAATGGAACTGCACCCCGTGGCGTTTGCAATTATAGCCCGGTCTCCGAAGAGGGATGAAAGCAGCTTAAGGTAAGGCGTTTCGCCGCATCCGGCGCATGCTCCCGAGAACTCAAAGAGCGGCCTTAGGAGCTGCACGTCCTTGACAAGTCCTAGGTTGAGCTTGCTGCGGTCCACATCGGGCAGTTCGAGGAAGAAGTTCCAGTTTTCCCGCTCCTTCTCGCGGACATCCATCTGTGTGACCATCATGAGCGGACGGGCAGAGCTTCCCTCTTTCGCCTTCACAGGGCAGTTGTATGCGCAGAGGCCGCATCCGACGCAGTCTTCGGGAGCTACCTGAACCGTGAACCTGGCTCCCTCAAATTCCTTCCACTTTGCGTCAGCGCTCCTGAATGTCTTCGGTGCACCTTTAAGAAGGCCGGCATCATAGACTTTCGCGCGTATGGAGGCATGAGGACATACTAGCGCACATTTGCCGCACTGTATGCAGAGCGACGGATCCCATGACGGGATGTCTATCGCTATGCTGCGCTTCTCATACTGCGTAGTCCCGCTCGGGAAAGTTCCGTCTTCGGGCAGGCACGATACCGGCAGTCTGTCGCCTTCAAGGACCATCATCGGGCCAAGGACATCCTTCACGAATTCCGGGGCGTCATCCGCTACGGGCAGCTTGATGTCAAACCTCGACGTCGCCTTCCTGGGGACCTTCACTTCGTAAAGGTTCGCGAGCGTGGCGTCGACGGCCGCAATGTTCTGATCAACGACTGCCTGGCCCTTGCGGCTGTAACTGTTTACGATAGCATCCTTGATCGCCTTTATAGCGCGTTTCTTCTCAAGGACTCCGCTTATCGCGAAGAAGCATGTCTGCATGATCGTGTTGGTGCGTCCGCCCATGCCTGTCTCCCTTGCGATCTTCACTGCGTCTATGGTGTAGAACTTGAGCTTCTTGTCTATTATTCTCTGCTGTGTGGTTTTCGGAAGCTTCTCCCATACATCATCGGGCCCGAAGGGGCTGTTGAGGAGAAAGGTGCCTCCCTCTGCCGCGCCCTTTAGCACATCAAGCTTCTCAAGGAAGGAATATACATGACATGCCACGAAGTTTGCCCTGTTGATCATGTAGCTGGCATAGATCGGGTTGGGTCCGAAACGGAGGTGGCTGACGGTAATGCCGCCTGACTTCTTGGAGTCATAACTGTAGTAGCCCTGGGCATAGAGGTCTGTCTCTCCGCCAATGATCTTTATCGAGTTCTTGTTGGCACCGACCGTTCCGTCAGATCCCAGTCCGTAGAAAAGGCAGCGGACAGTTTTGGGATCTTCCGTGTCGAATGAGGGATCGTAGTCGAGGCTCGAGAAGCTGATGTCGTCTTCGATCCCGATCGTGAAGCTATCCTTCGGCAGAGCCTTCTTCAGCTCGTCATATACTCCCTTTACCATAGCAGGGGTGAAATCCTTGGAGGAGAGTCCATAGCGGCCTCCGACGACCGTGATGTCGCTGCCGGAGAGCGCTTCCCTCACATCCATGCAAAGGGGCTCGCAGATCGCCGCGGGATCCTTGCAGCGGTCAAGGACTGCTATCCTGCTGACCGTCGCCGGAAGTGCGTTAAGGAAGCGCGAGACGTCGAAGGGGCGGAAGAGACGGACCACGAGGAGTCCCACTTTTTCACCGTTCTGCATGAGCCTTTCAACTGTCTCGTGCGCCACTGCCGCGCCGGATCCCATCATTACTATCACTCTCTCGGCATCTTCCGCGCCGTAGTAATCGAATAGATGATATTTGCGGCCGACCTGTTTCGCAAAGCGATCCATGGACTTCTGCGTTATGTCTGCCACTGCCTCGTAAAAGGGGGTGCATGCCTCCCTGGCCTGGAAGAATACATCGGGGTTCTGAGCGGAACCTCGGATAAATGGGGAATCGGGGCTGAGCCTGTTGTATCTGTGGGCCCTGACAAGCTCGTCGTCTATCAGTGCGCGCATGTCGTCGTATTCGATCTCTTCTACCTTCATCTCTTCATGGCTGGTCCTGAAGCCGTCAAAGAAGTGGAGGACCGGGACCCTGCTTTCAAGCGTCGCCATCTGTGAGATAAGAGCCATGTCCATGACTTCCTGGACAGTAGACGAGCAGAGCATCGACCAGCCCGTCTGCCTGACCGCCATCACGTCCGAGTGGTCGCCGAATATCGAAAGCGCGTGTGTTGCAAGTGTCCTTGCCGTAACGTGCATGACCGTGCTGGTAAGTTCGCCCGCTATCTTGTACATGTTCGGTATCATCAAAAGCAGGCCTTGTGATGCCGTAAAAGTCGTTCCGAGAGCTCCCGCCTGTACGGCTCCGTGGTATGCGCCCGAGGCACCGGCCTCGCTCTGCATCTCCTCAACATGCGGCACTGTGCCCCAGATGTTGGGGCGTCCCTCTGAAGTCCACTGGTCTGACCATTCCCCCATCGGTGAAGATGGTGTAATGGGGTAAATTGCTATCACTTCATTGACTGCGTGTGCAACATACGCCGCCGCTTCATTGCCGTCGAGTGTTACCATCTTCCTCTTCGTCATTGCAGCTACCTCCTCATGATTTAGTTTAACTTAAACAGGAACTGTCGCTATTTCAAAGATTTTTTTGTCGCCAATCCATTAATTATTACATAAAAGGACGGAAAAACATATCGGTAATTTATGTCATAGGAAGATACTGACTGATACATCACACCTTTCCGAGCAAAAACTCTGACCCTTCGGATACCCTTTTGACGGGACACTTTTATAAGATCTGCCCAGACTGTTTTTGGCAATATATTATCTTTGTCTTCCCCGGTCAATAATCATTTTGATTTATGGGTAATAATCCAAATATTCTGTTATCCGGAAGGCCGATATTTTGGAAAGAGACAGCAAAAAGACCGGTAAAAAAACTCCCCCCATGCCGCTTCGGTAAGGCGGTCAGGGGGGAGTCCCGTTTACGGTTTTATCTTCGGTCCTTTGATAGTCAGATCACAGCTTCAGCATGGTGCCGGCATTTTTCACGGCAGCCTTCTTAAGGATCAGCTTAGCGGTCATCACGTCATGGCTAGCGATACCCATGAAGAGGCATGTCCTGCGCCCTGTCCTTACGGGCTGGGCCTTGCCTGCGACCACTTCGCCCATGTCGGCGTATATCTCCTCGGCAAGCGGATATCCGTTCTGGAAGTATACTCCGTGCCCCTGGGTCCAGAGGTACTGGTTCCTGTTGTCGCAGACGAAGGCACTTCCTTTGTTTACCACTTCACCAGCAAAGGTCGAATCGTAGTCACTCGTCATGCAGAAGACATCCTTCTTAAGCATATCAGCGGTTATGATCCTGTTTGGATTCTCCAGGATCGGCGCACATGTGGTAACGACATCGGCGTCTTCACATGCTTTTTTCACATCGGTGCATACCACGAATTCTACATTTGGACAGATGCCCTTCATCGCTTCGATGTACCTTTCGGCCTGTTCGGGAACGGGGTCGTACAGCTTGACCGTCTTCATCGCGGGAAGGACTTCCTTGAACGCCCTGAGGGTTATCTTTCCGATCGTACCGAGTCCTGCCACTGCCACAACTTCTGTTGCCGGATCCGCGAAGTACCTGGCGCCAAGCCCTGCAGCCGCGCCGGTCCTCCATGTAGTCATCCAGTTACAGTCCATGATGGCTTTGACCACACCTGTCTCGACGTCATTCAGGATGAAGACGCCGTTGTTGTAGGGCAATTTTTTCTGCAGGTTGCTCGGATAGCCGGCCACCCATTTGATCCCGGCCATGTCTACTTCTCCGCCTATCCAACAGGGCATGGCGTGCATGTAGCAGTCATGCCTTGGATGTACGCCTATCTTTGCGGGAAGCTCTGTCTTATTTTCGCCGTTCATCTTCCAGCCCGTTTCCACATGATCCATTACTTCCTTCATAGTAATGCCGAGTGACTGTACATCTGCCTCAGAAATAAAACGAACATCGTATGCCATTGCTGCAACGCCTCCTGTTTATGTTTTTCCCGGCATGCCGGTCATTCATTTTTTATATTCAGGGCGTGAGATCCGGAAGGGGGATATTTTCGGACACAAAGAACTTTTCGCCCTCAAAAAGACGCTTTCTTGCCTCGATCCTGTTCCTGCAGCTCTTTCTGTCGTGCATCCATACTCCGTACAGTATTGAATGTATCAGCGACATAACCGCAGCGCACGGATCCATGAATGTCATGTACTTCTGAGGGACCATGAAGAACGGAGCACAGTAACAGGCAATCGGCGAGGCAATTGAATCTGAGATGCCGATGATCCTCATGCCCTTCTCTTTCATGGCCCTTACTATGGACTGTGTCTTTATCGGATATCTGGGGAAACTGAAAACAAGCCCCACAGTTCCCTCCTGGGCATCAAGGAGGGTGTTCACATCTGAAAGATCCGTTCCCTTTACGACCGCAACCTTCTCCTTCATCGTTCCCAGAAAGTAACCGGCATAGTCAGCCAGGAACGAATTGCTCCCTGTGGCTGACACTATCAGCGCAGGAGCATCTGAGAGGATCCTTGCAGCCAGGTCGAACTCTTCTCTTTTGATCAGGCTGTGCGTCTCGTCCATGAGGCTCCTCTCCATCTCAAATACGGTGTCGAAAGGAGAATTATCTTCATCCTTCACGCCCTTGGACGAGTAGATCTCCAGGCTTCTCGGAGCACCCCTCTCTATCTCATCCCTCAATGCCCTCTGCAGACTAGAGAACGAACCGTAGCCCAGCGCCTGGGCAAACCTGACGACCGTACCCTGTCCCGTCAAAGTAAGCCTGGCAAGCTCCGCCAGCGTTACGTAGGCCAGTGACCGGTAAGATGAAAGGATATAGTTGCTTACTCTTTTTTGCGCCGGAGACAGCTTGTCGGATCCGGACCTTATCCTCTCAAAAAGGGAGAGAGCTCCGCTGTTCATGGATTATTTTCTCCTATATTGTCAATATGTGGAGCATTTGTTCCACCAGAATATTAAATCACTATATATGATTTGTCAATCAAAAAATTATAAATTCTGACCAAATGTTGCGACGAGTGATTTATTGTGTTAGCATCATGATAAGTCAAATCCAAACGACAGAAAGGCGGTTGTCATAATGAAGATCACAAAAATGGTTGCAGCGATCGATTCCCATACCTGCGGGGAACCGACAAGGATCATTATCGGAGGTTCTCCTGTTTTTAAAGGGCGAACGATGTCTGAGAAATGGAAAGATTTTTGTGATAATCACAACGACTTCCGCAGGTTCATAATGACTGAGCCCAGGGGGCACGCTGACATGTTCGGGGCGATAATGGTCCCGCCGGTAAACCCGGAGGCACATACAGGAGTCATCTTCTGCGATTCCGGCGGCAGCGTATCCATGTGCGGACACGGGTCGATCGGGCTTTCTTCAGCGATGGTAAACCTGGGAATGGTAACTGTCACGGAACCGACAACAGAGGTAAAGCTGGACACTCCTGCCGGCATGGTGACAATGACAGTTGATGTCGAAAACGGAGAGGCAGTTTCCGCTACACTTAAGAACGTCCCGGCGTTTGTCTTCGCAAGGGACCTGGACCTCTATCTCCCATCGATCGATAAAACAGTCAAGTTTGACATCTGTTTCGGGGGAAGTTTTTTTGCGATCCTCAAAGCCGAGGATTTCTGTTTTGAGATCGTTCCGTCTGAAGCAGCTGCCATCACAAAAATGGGGCTCGAAGTAATGGAAGAGGCAAACAAACAGCATAAGGTACAGCATCCCCTGATCCCTGAAAACAACAAGGTGCTGCTGGCCGAGTTTGGTATCCATAAAGAAGGAGAAAACGCCAGGAACTGCGTCATATTCGGCGCAAAAAACGTCGACAGGTCTCCCTGCGGCACAGGCACATGCGCGAAGATGGCACTGCTAGCAGCAAAGGGAGAGCTTAAACCGGGAGAGAAGTTCCTCCACGAGAGCATATTGGGAACGGTCTTTGAAGGGCACTATGAGCCCGGACTCAAGGTCGGAGAGTTCGACACAGTACAGCCCTACATAAAGGGCACCGCCAACATCACTGGCTTCAACTGGCTGGTGCGTCAGGAGAGCGATCCCCTGCTCCCCGGTTTCCTGCTTGGCTAAGACTTCAAAAATACAAAAAAAAACGGATGGGGGGCAGCCAGATAATTAACAATGACTGCCCCTTTTTGTTTTGGTTTATTAATGTAAAATAGTCTTGTGTAATGTGTCGAAACGTTGTTACTGCGGGGGGTACTTTTGTGAGAAAGAGCGCCGTAATATCCGGACAAAATTTATCTGTACCTTTCCTTGCCCTTTTCCTGATACTTCTCTTTTCTGCAATATCTTTCGCCGAGTCGCTCTCAGACGTGAAAAGAATTCTAACAGAACACCAGTCTCAGCCCCTCGAAAGGATAAAGACGCTCAAAAACGAGGTCATAAAGATACAGGGACTTGAGGAGGGGCTCGCAAGACAGTACAGGATCCCCGTTTCTCAGGTCATCAACTACGAGATGATGCTTGAAAACAACATACACGTATACCACAGCATCTATTTCCTCCAGAAGCAGGGCACTGCCGCATCGCAGTTCATCCTTGAGGAGGGCAGGCTCGAGGAGCTTGCAGAAAAAGCGCCTCCATACTCATTCCTTCTCTACCTTGACTTCCTCGAAGATGTCGAAAACTACCGCAACGAGGCTGAAAGATACCAAAGGCTTATAGAAAAGGCAAAGTCTACCCTTCTGAGAAACAATACCGATATGACCGAGACTGAAAAGAGGTTCCGGGTAGTCAACGAAAGGATCGCCAGAGGCAACGGGGAAAGCCTGACCAACAGCTGGCGGATGAGGGAGATAAAGGCGAAGCTCGAAGAGTGCACGGCAATAAACACCCTGTACATGACCACGCTCTCACTGGCGGAAAAGGAACTAAACGACACAAAGGGAAAGGTCGATATGATCGAACCCATGCTTGCCGACATCAGGCAGAACATAAAGTTCAGCAGCGAAGATTTCGCACTTCTCAATTCCATTGTTTTACAGAAGACGGGAGCCCTTTACGAAACCATAATCCTGCTTGAAAAGAAATCCGACCCCGCAAACGAGTTCGTAGACGAAGAGAGCGACCTCACCTCATTTGCGAGGTTCTGGATCTCGAACGAGCAGCAGCTCATAAGGGACGAGATCCTGATGATCCTGGAGGTCATTGAGAAGCTTACATCGCTCAGGTCGGTATGGAGGGGAATGCAGGACCTGATAGAAGGAAACCTCGACGTCGGAAGGCAGAAATTCATCCTCTCAAGGACAAATGATTTTATTGATGACATAAACGCCAACATTACCCTATGCGTCGATTCGATCCAGACCATCAGGGAGACAGAACAGGCTGTAAGCAGGAGGTTCAGCAGCGGGAGCCCGCTGATGACGGAGCAGGACGATCAGATCAGGGACCGTTTCCTTGAGAACCTGTCGGCAAGGAAGAAAAGATATCTCTCCTATCTTGTAGAGCTGGGGACGATCAGGAGCCAGTACACGGACCTCCGTAAAGAGACACTGCGCATAACCGGAGCTCACAACAGCGAAGAGAAACTCGGCTTCCTCTGGGGCAGCGGTATTTCAAGGTTCAGGGAGACTGAACTCTGGCACGTCGGCGAATACCCTATAACCGTAGGCAAGTTCTCCTTCGCTCTTCTGATCTTCCTTGCAGGCATCCTGCTCACCCGATACCTTGCATACATTTTCAGGAAGAGGACCGCTGACGGACTGAGCATGAGCAGGCACAGCAGCCTCCTCATCCAGAAGTTCATCTACTACACGGGCGTCGTCATTTCAACTTTCTTCGGTCTGTGGAGCTTGCACATCCCTCTCACGGCCTTCGCATTCCTCGGAGGTGTGGTGGCGATCGCAGTCGGATTCGGGGCACAGAAATACACCGGGGACATATTCAGCGGGATGATACTCCTCTTCCAGAAAAAGGTCCGGATCGGCGACGAAGTCATAATAGCCGATAAAAGGGGCATCGTGGAGGAGATCACGCTTCAGAACACCGTCGTAAAATGTGAGCAGAGCAATCACCTGATAATCCCGAACAGCAAGGTCCTGGAAGGAGCGATAGTCAACCTGACCCTCAACAACTCCTTCACAAGGACAGAGGTAAAGATCTCAGTCGCCTACGAAACGGACGTCGAAAAGGCGATGTGCATAATGAGGGATATCCTGAGCAAGGACAGGAACGTGCTGAAGTCACCCCCATACAAGATACTCCTGGAGGATTTCGGGGAGAGCGCCCTTGAACTGACCGCGCAGTTCTTCGTCGACATCAAGGAAAACCTTGAAAGGGACGTAAAGAGCTCCATCCGGCAGAGGATACTCGCGGCCTTCAACAGTGCGAAGATAGAGATCCCCTTCCCCCAGAGGGACGTCCGTATCAAGGGAGAGATCAAGGAGACTGAGGAAAAGCAGCCTCCCCGCTGAACTTATCCTTTCGGTTCTCTTTTCAGTTTTCGGGGCCGCACTCTGCCTGACTTTTTCCTGCAGATTTCATCAGGGTGTAGAGTTTGTATGAGGCCGAGACCATGTCTATGATAGATGACGTATATTTGAACATCTTCGAGTTCTTAGTATAGACACCCTCTGCGATGAAGTTCACTCTTCCGTCCCGAAGGAGCCTTTCGGCGTAGTCCCTGCCGGTGCCGTTCCCGCCGGAATAGACGGCTATAGCATGTCCGCCCTGGTTTTTAACAAGCTTCATGCAGGGAACGTCGGTGCTTCCGTCCCCTATGAAGAGCATCCTTGAGAAAGGTATCCTGCGGTCCTCTTCGGCTACGAACTCATTTATAGCAACGTTGTCAGTAACGCTTTCGATCCCTTTGTTGATCCTGTACAGATACTGGGTCTTGGTTGTGTAGTTGACCGCATTGGCAGGCCATATCGCAACATCGTGCTGGTCGTAGATGAATGAGCTCGCATATATCGCCTTCACGTGCCTGCTTACCGAAGTTCCCTCGATCATCTCCCGGAGGCCTGACGAGATTATGTAGTGCTCGAGCCTGACCCCTTTTTGAGCAGCATAATCATTGATCTCGCCAAACCAGCTTTTGACGCCCCTGAAGAGGTCAACTGTTTTGCCGTAGTCCCTGAATGCGCTCTTTGAGATCCTGACTTTTCCCGAAAGCCTGGCCTTGTCCAGCATCAGCTTCATGTAAGCAAGTATCGGATCGACCTCCTGCTCCCTTGCAAGGGCGTTCGATTCTTCCCAGAAATCCCTGGGGGCGATCCTGAGGTCAGGGAAGAAATCATACTCCTGCATGTTCCCCGGGGCCAGGGTCCCGTCGAAATCGTAGCAAATTGCCATTACCGGATCGGGATATGACATTCCATAACTCCTCCTGATATTCTTTTTCGCTGACACTATCCCATGTTATAAATCACATAAGACCATTCGGATCAATAATAACCGGGAAATTGTGATCGTTCTTATGCCACGTGTGTCAGTATAAGCTGTTTTTGTCAAAATTATTATAAATTACTTCTTCTGATCATAAGTTGGTAAAAATACCTAAACGATACATACTGACCTTCAAATGTTCAGAAAATTAAGATATAATCTAAAAAGAGCAACTACCTGACTGCGAAGGGAGGAACCGGAAATGGCAATTGAGATGAAGACCCAATACATAGACGTGCCGGGAGGCTATGTCGGACTTAACGTATTAGGCGACAACGATTCCGCTATCCCTATTCTATTCATTCACGGCGGTCCAGGGGGCAATTTCGAATCTTTTTCACCGATGGCAGAAATGCTCGCCAAGGACTGCAAGGTCTATATGTACAACCAACTTGGAAGCGACGAGAAGAATGATGTGGGCGATGAATCGATCTGGGTCCCGGAGCGTTACATCGAGACACTGAACACCGTGATCAGTGAAATGAAGGTCGAGAAGCTCCACCTCATAGGACACTCCTGGGGAGCAATGCTGGCTGCGGAACACGTATTGAGGACGCCTGACACTCCTGTAAAGTCCATAACCATGGTAAGCCCCTACCTCAGCACGGAGATATGGATCAGGGATGCCAAATCAAGGCTTGCTGAACTCGGAGAAGAGTACGTCAGGATCGTAGAGGAATCCGAAAAGGAGATACAGTTCGGAGGCAGACTCTACCAGGACGCGATAGCCGAGTACAACAGAAATTTCCAGTGCAGGGAACTGCAGAAGCACAAAAGGCAGTTCAGGCAGTACGCAATGAAACCCAAGACTCCGAACGGACTCAGGGTCTACAGGCATATGTGGGGTCCCAGTGAATTTACATGCATCGGCATACTCAAAAACATGGACATAACACCGAAGCTCCCTCATATAAAAGTGCGCGTCCTGCTCATATGCGGAGTATATGACCAGGTAAGGAAAGAAACTATTGAGTACTACCGTTCACTCATACCGGGGTCTGTAAGGGTCACGATACCTGAGGCATCACAGACATCCTTCCTCGAAAACCCGGACAGCTTCTACGACTCGCTCACCGCATTCCTTGTAAGATTTAACTGAGAAAGAATATATTTAAGGGGCGCCGCTTCCGCGGCGCTCTTCTTTTGTCTATTTTTCCTCCATAAGTTCCTTCAGGAAGCTCTTTACAAGGTTGGATGTCATCCTCTTACGCCATTCCGGGCTCTTTCTCGGGTTGACCTCGTCGTATGCGACCGCGGCAGCTTCTTCGGCAAGCTCCGGAGTCAGCCTCTTCATCTTAAGGGCAGACTCAAGTCCGCTGAGCCTGAGAGGTATGGGAGACATACTTCCCGCGGCTGCGCGGATCTCCCAGATCACCCCGTTTTCGACCTCGGTGTAAAAACCTAGCGAGAGCCTTGAGAGCGTTAACGCCTTACGCGAACCCCTTTTGAAAAATTTCTGGAAGCTCTTCTCTTTGGGCAAGGGGATCACGATCTCCTTCATTATCTCGTTGTGCTTCAGGTCAGGTTCCCTGTAGCCGATGATGAACTTCTCAAGCTTCATCTCGCGCGCGCCTTCCGGGCCCTCGGCTATGACGCCCGCATCAAGCGGAAGAAGTATCGTCGGAAGGTCGGCCGCACCCGAGGCTGTTGAGAGGTTCCCGCCTACGGTAGCCCTGTTCTGCACTGCCGGCGCTCCGCTCCGAAATGCAGCTTCCCGGAGTGCGGGGAGATACTTTTTGATAATGCTGCTCCTGATCAGGTCTCCGTTGGTAACACAGCTCCCTATCCTTATAGTATCGCCGGTCTTGTTGATCCCCTTCAGCTCTTTGACTCTGCTGAGGTCCATTATTTTCCTGAATGAATATTTCCTGTTCTTTATGTCTGGTATGATATCCGTGCTTCCCGCGAGGATGGACACTCCGCTGTTTTTCTCCAGTATCTCAAACACATCGTCCAGATTTTCGGGCGTAAGGCAGTTCATGTCGCTCTCCGATGTGGGAGTGGGAGCCTGTCCGCTGCAGAGGTTTTCGCGGACCCTGAAGGTATCGCAGTATCCTTCGCTGACGGCCTTCTCCACTGCGTCGTATATCTTCTCGTAGCCGGTGCACCGGCAGATATTTCCCGACAAGGCGACCTTTATCTCGTCCCTTGTCGGTGTAGGGTTTTCTTCAAGCAGCGCCCTCGCAGCCATTACCATTCCCGGGGTACAGAAGCCGCACTGGACCGCGCCCTCCGATACGAATGCCCTCTGGAGCAGATCCATATCATCGGGGTCTCCAAGACCCTCGACGGTCAGTATCTCGCTTCCCGATGCCTGTACTGCAGGCACGAGGCATGCATTGACAAGTTTTCCATCTATGATGACAGAACACGCTCCGCACTCGCCCTCGCCGCAGCCTTCCTTCGGCCCGGCAAAGCCCAGATCTTCCCTGAGCACTGCCAGAAGCGGTTTCATGGGAGGAACGTCGGTGTAATAAAGGGCTCCATTTATCGTCATTTCTATCCTCATTATTATCTTCCTCCCCCTTATGACTTCTTTTCGTCCGGGCACATCAGCCGAAAGAGCTTCTCCCCGGTGCAGGGGATCGAATCGCAGAAAACATCCACCGCGTTGTCCACCGCTGATACAAAGGCAGGCCCCGCCGCGTTCATCGGAAGTTCCCCTATGCCCTTCGCGCCGAAGCATCCCTGGACGCAGGGATCCTCCAGCAGCTCTATCTCCCACTCGGGTGTGTCAAGGGTCGTCGGCACAAGATAGGCGTTCATGTGAGAAGCCGTGTACCTGCCCTTATCGTCTGTTCGCATATCTTCCAGGTGCGACCAGCCTATAGCCTGGAGCATCCCTCCCGTCAGCTGCCCTTTGAGCTGCATCGGGTTTATCGCCCTGCCGACCTCAGCGGCCGCACAGACCCTCTCTGCCGAGACCTCGTATGTGTCCGTATCGACCTCGACCTCGATCACGTTCGCGATCCATGCGTAGCCCCTGTAGGCGTCTCCTTCGAATTTTTCCTCGTCCCAGCAGCTGTCGTCATCGAATATGTTGTATCCGAACTCATCCGGCATCCCTTTTTCCTTCATGTATCCGGCCGCAAGAGCAGTCATGGGCGTATTTGCCGGCAGCCCCTCCGCAGTCCTCCACTCTTCAAGCTTTCTTCTTATGTTGGCACATGCGTCCCTGACTGCCTTAGAGGCGTACATCGTCGTCCTCGAGGCCACTGTCGGCCCGGTATTGGGAGCCTTTGAAGTATCCGGCGCCATATATACAACATCTTCCATTCCGGCTCCAAGTTCTTCGGCCGCCGCCATCCGCAGCACCGTTGAAGAACCCTGCCCGATCTCAGTGCTGCTGACATAGAGAGCAAATCTGCAGCCGTCGAAGCAGACTCTGGCTGTCGTGCCCATCTTGTCCTCCCCGGCTCCCGTAAAGCCTCCTCCGTGGAGCGCCGCAGCGATCCCTATCCCCTTCCTTATCCTTCCCTTTGGCTGGGACGCGTAAAGTTCCTTTTTCGCCCTGTAGTCCGACATCTCGGCTGCCTTTTCAAGCACGGCGACCGCGTTGTTTTTCTCCTTAAGCACCTGTCCGTACGGGAACCTGTCCCCCGTCCTCAGTGCGTTTTTCAGCCTGATGTCGAGCGGGTCGATCCCCAGTTCTTTCGCCGCAAGGTCCATCTGTCGTTCCATGGCAAAAATCGTCTGGGGAGCCCCGAAGCCCCTGAAGGCTCCGTTAGGTGGCGTATTGGTAGCCACCGCCCTGCTCCTTATCCTTACGTTCGGCACGTGGTATATCCCGCATGCGTGGAGCTGAGAGCGCTGGAGTACCACCCTGCTGAGCGTCGTATAGGCTCCGCTGTCCAGGATAATGTCCGCGTCAAGTGCGGTTATCTTGCCTTCCCTACTGACGCCCATCCTGTAACGGCTCTTTGAAGGATGCCTTTTTGGCGTTACCCGCAGGTCTTCCTCCCTGTCGAAGACGATCTTCACGGGATGCCTCGATCTATAAGCCAGCAGGGCAGCGTATGAGCCGAGTATCGAAGGGTAGTCCTCTTTGCCCCCGAATCCTCCGCCTGTCGCCGCCTGCCTTATGATCACCTTTTCGGGAGGAAGGGCCATCACCTTCTGGATCGCTCCCTGAACATAGAACGGGCACTGCAGCGAGCCGATCACCTCCACCGCACCGTCCTCGCGCATAAATGCCGCCATGCCCTGGGTCTCAAGGTAGAGCTGTTCGTGGAAACCCGTTGCCCAGTTGCCTTCGACGATCAGGTACGCCTCGGCAAAACCCTTTTCTAGGTCTCCCGATTCTGTCCTGTACTCGTCGATCATGTTGTCTTTTCCCCAGATGATGTCTTTTCCCTCAAGGGCCTCCTCCACCGTAAGCACAGGTTTCAGCGGTTCGATATCAACCTCGATCGACGTCATGGCCTCTTTGAGAAGCATCTCATCGGGTGCCGCGACAAGTGCGATCGCCTGAGAAAAATAGTTGACCTCCTTTTCGGCAAGGGCCGGATAGTCGGTCCTGACCATGGAAATGTAGTTTTCTCCCGGTATATCTTCGTGGGTAACGAGAGTGACCTTAGACCAGTCAAATGAGGCGGACTTTTTGATACCCTTGAGCCTTCCCCTCGCAACCTTCGACCTCACTATGCCTCCAATCCAGCATCCCGGTATATCTATGTCGGCAATGTACTCAGTACGCCCCGTGACCTTCCCGGGGCCGTCGTCCCTTAATGGTGAGCTGCCAATTATATTAAATTCGTCCATCTGAAAACCTCCTGTCGATAAATACTGCGTGCCGCGATAAGCTGCCAAGAAAACCGCTTGTCGTAAAGTGCGGCTAAAATCGAGCCGCGGGAAGCAGTTGTATAAAAACCATGGCTGAGCAATTGCTATTGCTTGCCGCGGCATCTTCGCGCCGCAGTTTCACAATTGTTCCAAGGTTTAGTTATAAAAATTAATGTCAGGACTATTATACATTTTTTTGCTCTTACAACACACTATCCCGGTGGGAAAAGCTCATCAAGCTCTTTTCTGCCACATATCTTTAATAAAGGCCTCTGAATCGCTTATTTTCTTATTTGAAAGGAGCTCCCCATCCACCATGACGGCTTTGCCGCCTACGAAGAGGGCGTTAAGCTTTCCGTCTTTGCAGACCTTTATATCCGCGGCGGAACCGGCTTCAAGCTGCCCTACTCTGACTCCCGCCATCTCAAAGGGCCTCCGTAACTTTTTTTCTTCCTCTTCGCTAAACTTATGCTTTTCTGCCTGCCACTTTATTTCATTATCTATCGAGAGGTCGTCGTTGCTGGCCTCCCCATCTGTTCCGATATAGAGAGGGACTCCCAGTTCCATGTATTCACGAACGTCGGCAGTTCCGGCCTTTACCCGCTCGTTCATCCTGCCGTTGAAGACCACGGACATCCCGTGTTCCTTAATAAGCTCCTTTTCCTTGCGGCTCGTCCATACGCAGTCTGAGAGCAGAAGATGATCGAGAGTGGAAACCTTTCCGGTCTCTTTCAGGTCCGCAAGCACCTCGACCGGCCTCATTCCGTAATTTTCGAGGCATATCTTCACATCTCCATCGTCCTCGGAAAGATGGAACTGCACCTTACGTCCGTACTCTGCGCCGAGATTTATGCCTCTGGTGACCGCATCAAGGGTGTTCGCGTGGAAGCTGTGCAGTGCCGGTGCGACTTTCACTGTATCCGTTTCGTATTTAAGAAGGCCGATGAAGTTCTTCTCCGCCTCCTTCGGGTCCTCATAGTAGCTCAGCTGTGATGCCCTCTTTTCGGGATATGCTTTTGGGTCCGTCAGGTCATAGTTCATCCTTCCGAAGAAGAGCCTTATGCCGACATCCTGCGCCGCCCTTATCACTGCAAGGTCCAGCTCGTTTTCCCTTTTGTTGTGACAGTAAAAAGAGACCATTACAGAAGTTTCGCCGTAGGCCAGCATACGTCCGAAGGCCCTCACGCATCCGTGGTAAACCATTTCAGCCGTCATTTCAACGCTGTATTTATATATGGTCTCCCGGCACCACCTTGCCAGATCCCAGCTTTTGTCCGCTATCTCGACATATATGGACTGCTCCGGGTGCGAATGCGCGTTAAGGTCCCCCGCGCTGAACACATGATCCCGACCGAAAGAGGAGTCCGGCTCCTTAGGAGGCCTGCCCCTGCCCAGTGACTTTATCTTTCCCGTAAGGCTGTCCACAGTAAGGTAGTCATATTCATTGTACTTGCCCTCGATGACGATATCCATACGAATCACCCGCCTGTCTTGATAGTATCTTTATACCTGAAGAGACTTGTACTGTCGACTTACAAACACGACATCTATTCTGACATAGAGGTCCGCGGCTGTACTCTCTTTCGCCGCGAAAATGCTGTAAAATAGACAACAGGTATCGTTGGACAAGAAAACATAGAAAGAGGTGCTTTAAAAATGAAAGAGATCATCAGCACAGACAAAGCTCCGGCGGCGATCGGACCTTATTCTCAGGGTGTCAGGGCGGGGGGGTTCCTCTTCCTTTCGGGGCAGATCGCGCTCGATACCAAGACTATGACCGTCGTCGAAGGTGACGTGGCGGCTCAGGCTGAACAGGTCCTGAAGAATATGAAGGGCGCTCTGGAAAGCCAGGGGCTGGATTTTTCAGACGTTGTGAAGACGACTGTGTTCATCAAGGACATGAACGATTTCGGGAAGATCAACGAGATCTACGGCAAGTCCTTCACGAAGGATGCCCCGGCAAGGTCATGCGTTGAAGTCGCAAGGCTCCCCAAGGACGTTCTGATCGAGATAGAGGCAATCGCTCTTCTGAAATAGACCGCTATGGGGCCCTACTTGACTGAGGGGGGCCCTTTGCGCACTCTTGACAACACGTGCAAAAAATCTCTGCAGGGGAGTGACGAAAATGCTTCTCGTAGGAAACGGAAAACTTATCACAAGGGACCCCGACCTTCCTTTCATTCCCAATGGCTGCGCTGCCGTCAGGGGTTCTGCGATCTTCATGGTCGGAACGACATCTGAGCTGCGCACCAAATACCCCGAGGCAGAATTCATCGATGCCAAGGGGGGGCTCATCATGCCCGGGTTCATCAACTCCCACATGCACTTCTACAGCACCTTTTCCAGAGGCATGACTCCCCCCGGGGAACCGGCAAAGGACTTTTCACAGGTACTTGAGAGGCTATGGTGGAAGCTGGACAAGGCCCTCACGTTGAAAGACATCTACTACAGCGCCATGACCTCTCTCGTCGACTGCATCAAGTGCGGCTGTACCACCGTTATCGACCACCACGCAAGCCCGACAGCGGTCACCGGCAGCCTCTGTGAGATAGCCAAGGCGACCCGCGAGGCGGGCATACGGGCTTCCCTATGTTACGAGGTCTCGGACAGGGACGGCCAGAAGACTGCATATGAAGGCATACGTGAGAACATATCCTTCATCGACTGGGCCGAAGAGCAGAACGATCCTATGATCTCGGGCAAGTTCGGGCTGCACGCATCCTTCACCCTTTCAGACCTGACCCTTGAAAAGTGCGCCGAGGCTATGGAGGGAAGGAACACCGGCTTCCACGTTCACGTCGCTGAGGGACCGGAGGATGAGAAAGACTCCGTCGCCAAATACGGCAAAAGGATCGTGGAACGCTTCAGGGATCACGGGATCACAGGCGAAAACTCCGTCTTCGTACACTGCATACACACAGACGAGTCGGAAAGAGATATCATCAGGGAGACAAATACAGCTGTCGTCCACAACCCCGAATCGAACATGGGCAACGCCGTCGGTTCGGCCAGCGTCAGGGAGATGATCAAAGAGGGCCTTCTTGTCGGCCTCGGCACTGACGGCTATCTCTGCGACATGATACAGTCCTACAGGCTCGGGAACGCCCTCTGCAAGCATTCCTCGGGTGACCCCGGCGCAGGGTGGGGCGAACTCCCGCAGATGCTCTTCGTTAACAACGCGGAGATCGCGGAGAGGTGTTTCCCCGTCAGGCTCGGAATGATCAAAGAGGGATATGCTGCGGACATAATTATAATGGACTATATTCCCCCGACCGCGATAAGCGAAAAGAACATAAACGGGCACCTTCTCTTCGGATCTTCCGGAAGGAACGTCGTGACGACAATTGCAAACGGCAAGGTCCTCATGAAGGACAGGAAGCTCACAGAGCTCGACAGGGAACGGATCTTCGCAAAGGCAAGGGAGTGCTCCAAAGAGGTCTGGAAAAGGCTCTAGTCCAGACGTGAAAAAAGTGCAGCCCCCGGAACTATCCGGGGGCCTAATTTTTATGTACAGTTTCGGGCCTATAAATATCTTTTAACGAACTTCCCGCAAGGCTCACCGGCGACAAAGACCCCCTCCGCCAGCACCGGCCTTCCCCTGAGCCAGACATGTGAGGGAGATCCCTTTACCCTCATTCCCTCAAATGGGGTGTAGTCGACCTTCTGGTGGAGAGTCTCAACAGATAGGGCCTTCTCTTGCCGAGAGTCGAAGATAACTATGTCCGCGTCCGCTCCCGGCTCTATCCTTCCTTTATCCCTCAACCCCATTATCCGGGCAGGTGCGGTCGCGGTCACATCTACAAAGCGTTCAAGAGAGATGCGTCCCTTCATGACCCCCTCGGAAAAGAGTATCGGCATCCTGGTCTCTATACCCGGAATGCCCCCCGGAGCCCTGAAGACGTTCCCGCTTCCGAATTTTATTTTGGCTGCCCTGCTGAATGAGCAGTGGTCTGTCCCCACAGTGTCGATATCACCGGATGCAAGCGCGGCCCACAGCGCATCACAGTCTTCTTTCTTACGCAGCGGCGGAGCCATTATAAAGTCCGCTCCTCTCTCTTCGCTGTAAAGCTCATCTGTAAGGCAAAGGTACTGCGGGCAGGTCTCTGCGTAGACCTCGCAGCCTGTCTCCCTCGCCTCCATGATCCTTTGAAGTCCCAGAGCAGTTGAAAGATGCACGATATAACTCGGAACACCCGCGCCCTCCGCGAGGGCGGATATCCGGGCAACGGCATCCGCCTCGCAGAAGCCAGGACGGCTCAGAGGCCATGTCCGGATCCCTGTCATCCCCTTTGCCTCGAAGTCCGATCTCAGCCGTTTCAGTTCCGCGTCATCCTCAGCATGATAGAGCAACAGTCCACCGGCCCTCTCCATCATCTCCATCAGAGGAACGATCTGCGCATCCGCCATCCACGCGTCATATGTAGTGTAGACCTTTCCGGTAGCATGTCCGCGGCCGACAAGTTCCATTACCTCTTCTTCACTGAATCCGTTCGTTCCCTGAAATACCATATGCACCCCAAAATCAATGTAGGAAGCACCGCTGCCTTTCCTCACGGCATCATCAACAGCCACAGAGAGCGGTGATCCTTCGGGAACAAAGCCGGGGTGCTCGACTATCGTGGTAGTCCCTCCCCATACAGCCGCCCTGGTCGCCGCTTCAAAACCGTCCGAGACGCTCCTTCCGGCAGAGATGAGTGAGACATGCGTATGCGGGTCCACCCCACCGGGCAGAACATAACGGCCATCAACATCGACCACGGAAGCCCCGTCGTGCTCGATGCACGGTCCGACCTCCCTGATCTTACCGCCCTCTATCAGCACATCGCCGCGGAAAGAACCGTCTGCCCTGCCGACTGTCCCGTTTTTTATGAGGATCAAAGACATAAACACTGCCCTCCGTTCATGATTCATCATCGGCCCAGACAAAGTATATCCCTAAAAACTTGAAAGGGTGGTTGTCAAAACGAAAATCAATGTTATAATACTCTGCGTCGAGTTTTCAGATTCTCGGCATGCTATTCCTCGATGGCGCAATCGGCAGCGCGGGTGGCTGTTAACCACTAGGTTCGAGGTTCGAGTCCTCGTCGAGGAGCCAGACGCTCCGAAGCAGCTTGCATCAGCCTGATGCAGGTTGCTTCTTTTTTGGAATTGGGGCATCTCGCGGCACTGACTTAACAACATCGGTGCTTTTCACTTCAACGTATTGATATACGTCTCAGTTCGGAGCACCGCAAATTGCGTCGTCATTATCCACGATCTGCCCCAATTCCCAGGGCGGGTGGGAAACAGCATGCGGAGAGAACATCAGCCGGAGAATTTGCAGCCTCTGGCCGCGGAGAATTCGCGAACTACGAATCATGTTCGCTGGAGAATTTGCTCGCTTCGCATGGCGGTGAATTTGCCGGACTTGCGCCGCGTTTTTTAAGTTTTTACCATAGTACCCATATCGCAATTGGGGCAGATCGCGAGTGATGACGACGCAATGCGAAAAAATTCGAACTAAGACGTATTAGTCATACGTCGAAGTGAAGGATTTTGAGCCTTGCTAAGTCAGCGCCGCGATATGCCCCAATTGCGGGGAATTGGAGTTTAGAGCGAGTGATAACGACGCAACACGCAGCGGAGCTTTCCGAAGGCGTATATCAATACGTCGAAGGAAGGCTCCGCAAGTGTTGCTAAGCTAGCGCCGCTCTAAACCCCAATTCCTAGCGGAGGGGGACAAGCTCAAGCCAATACCCATCCGGATCTTCGATAAAATAGATCCCCATATCCTTGTTCTCATAGCAGATGCATCCCATCTTTTCATGGTGGGCATGGGCTGCCTGGATATCCTTTACCGTAAACGCAAGGTGGAATTCAGCTTCTCCGAGATCGTATTTTTCTGTCCTGTCGTGCAGGTACGTCAATTCCAGCTGAAAATCCGTCTCTCCGTCACCAAGGTAGACAAGGGTAAAATCAGGCTTCTCGACACGCTTTACCTCTTTAAGGCCCAGGGCTTCTTCGTAGAACTCCATGCTTTTTTTCAGGTCAAGGACGTTGAAATTGAAGTGAGCAAATTTTGACTTCACACATATCACCCTTCTTATTGTCGTTATCGGCCCTTAATCCTTAAGGCCCTTTTCAAGTTCCGTGCAGAAAAGTTTCACTGTTTTGAACGCCCTTGCAAGTTCCGTCTCTTTCAGGGAAGAGAGGGCCTTCATCTCCCATTCGTGAAGGTCGTTTACAAGCTTTTCCGCCATGATCTTCCCCTCAGGAGTGAACCTTATCACCTTACGGCGCCTGTCCTTTTCATGAGGGAAGCGGCCCACTACGGACTTTCTTTCCAGAGCGTCGAGTGTCGCAGTCATCGTCTGCCGCGGTATTCCAAGGTAGTCAGCCACCTCCGCGGGCTCTACCCCCTCAGGCCTCATGTACAGTTCCTCGATAAGCGTCATGGCACTGTTGGAAATGCCGTGCTTCTGTGCCCAGCACGTATATGCCCGGTCATAACGGCGCCAGAGGTCCGAGAGTTCCAGAAGCATCCTTATGTCTTTATCGTCCCTATTTTTCATATGCCGTTATCGCCCCCTATATATTTTTGTGGGCGGGGAGGGGTATTGATACCCACCCCGATGCAAAGGCCCATACAGTTATCAAGATAACAGAGAGAGCCGCATTTGCAAAGGTCATTGAGAGCCAGACCCCGTCAAGTTTCCAGAACATGGGCAGCAGCCAGAGAAAGAAGGGAAGGATCAGCATCGGGTCCGAATAAGTAAGGAGCGAGGAGTGTCCTGCCTGTCCGACTGACTGGTAATAGGATGCTCCAACCTTCACTATCCCGACAAAGGGGAACATAGGAGAAGCGAGGATCAGCCCTTTGACAGTTATGGCCGCCGTTGTCCCGCTCATTGAGAAAAAGCCCGGTATGTGCCGGGCGAAGAGAACCAATAATGCTGAACATAGCAGCCCTATCCCGAACGCGAACGAGAAGCCCATTTTTGCCGTGAATTGTCTCCGGGCGGGCAGCGAAGCTCCGTGGTAATAGCTTATCAGCGGCTGCATTCCTTCTGCTACGCCCTCCTGCAGCATTATCCCAACAGGGATCACATAGCTTATCACAGAGTATGCCGCAAGCCCGATCTCCCCTCCGTAGACAAGGGACTGCCTGTTGTGCATTATCATGGTGACTGCAGCCGCCAGCTGCACCCCAAAGGGCGAAACGCCCATTGCAGTTATCCTCTCGGCAAATGCAAGCGATCCCCACATGTTCTTCCATCTCATTTTGACGTTGGAGCAGTCCCCGGCAAAATGCAGAAAGAGCAGGACCGCGGTCAGCAGCTGCGAGAGGACTGTCGCCCAGGCCGCTCCGGCGACCCCGAAGGGATATACAAGCACCCACAGCCAGTCAAGAACTATATTGAGAACAAATCCCGAGACCATTATGTACATTGCCTTGCGGGGATATCCGTCGTTCCTGACAGCTCCAAGCAGTCCCATAGTGAATATCTGGGTGAAGGAGAATAGCAGAAGTATCCGGCCGTAGACGAGTGAGAGGCGCGAAAGCTCTTCCGACAGGGCAAAGAACCCTACCAGCTTAGGCAGGGAGATGCAGAAAGAGAGGGATATCAAAAGGGATGAAATGATCATAAGCATCATCATCGAACTTAGTATCCTCCCGGCAAGCTTTGTCCGTCCCCTTCCCCTGCTTATGGATATCAGCGCTCCGCCTCCGATACCGATCCCCGCGCCCGCTGCTGTTGCGAACAGGGTGAAGGGATAGGAAACGCCTATCGCGGCGAGGCCGGTCTCTCCCGCACCGATACCAACAAAGAATCCGTCAACTATCGTGTAAACACCGCTTAAGAGCTGCGAGGCAAGTGCAGGGATCACGAACCTGCAGAAGAGAAGGGACATATCCTTATAGTTCTTGGCTTTGAGGGCCAACATGGTAACAACTCCAATTATCCGATTACAGATTATCCGTATATGGATATTACAATATTTTATTATTTTGTCAAGTCCTCCGAATGGGCAATAAAGTCGATTGCAGTAATAAAGATAAAATGCTAACCTGACTGAGTGTTCTGTTCAGAAACTGAAATATGCGAAGCGGGGTACCAAATGAAAGATCTCGTTACAGACTTGAAT
Organism: Synergistaceae bacterium UBA1037; assembly: GCA_002316795.1. GTDB lineage: Bacteria > Synergistota > Synergistia > Synergistales > Synergistaceae > Caenicola > Caenicola nitritireducens. Next base: position 5,220 of record DCEE01000020.1, on the reverse strand, counting down.
AATGCACAGCATCTTAAAATGACGACCGCTCCGGTGCCGGGACTGGTCATAAAGCTCGCGGTGCCTACTGTTATAAGTATGCTTGTCACAGCGATATACAACACTGCAGACACCTTCTTCGTCTCAAGGCTTGGGACCAGTGCAAGCGGGGCTGTCGGCATAGTCTTTTCGATAATGGCGATCTTTCAGGCTATAGGTTTTACTTTCGGGACAGGCGCTGCCAGCATGATATCCAGAAAGCTGGGTGCCAGGGAGACCGAGGCTGCGAGCAGGTATGCCTCCAGCTCTTTTTTTCTGGCCTTCGGGTCAGGCCTGATTTTCACCATTTACGGACTCTTTACTCTTGATGATTTTATGCTTAAGCTCGGTTCTACGGAGACCATCCTCCCCTACGCTAAAAGCTACGCGATGTACATTCTCCTTGGTGCACCGGTCATGTGCACCTCTTTTGTCATGAACAATGTACTGAGGGCCGAGGGCAAGGCAGCCTTTGCAATGGTCGGCCTTGTTTTCGGAGCTCTGCTCAATATCGTGCTTGACCCGATATTCATCTTCAAGTTCGGTCTTGGCATATCCGGGGCTGCTATCGCAACGCTCATATCCCAGTGCATCAGCTTTTCGATACTTCTGTCTGTTTTCATATTCAGAAAGAGCGACATAGGGATCAGCATCAGAAACATTTCAAGGAGACCGAAAGAATTCTTTGATATCCTGACCCTTGGGACTCCCTCTCTATGCCGACAGGGACTCGCAAGCATTGCGACAGTAGCGCTGAACGTCGCTGCTTCTGCATATGGTGACGCTGCCGTCGCAGCAATGTCGATCGTCGGAAGGACCTTCATGCTTGTCATGTCAATGATGATCGGCCTCGGACAGGGGTTCATGCCGGTCTCCGGATATAACTACGGGGCAAAGAATTACGCCCGGGTCAAAGAGGCGTTCTGGTTCACCGTAAAGACAGGACTGATGATAATGGCGGTGACCGCAGTGACAGGTTTTATAATGGCGCCTGAGATCGTATCGGCGTTCAGGAGAGAGGATGCGGAGGTCATCGTGATAGGGACTCTGGCAATGCGGCTCCAGTTTTCCGCCCTTATCCTGCAGCCCCTCTTCGTATCGACAAACATGCTTTTTCAGTCAACGGGCCATGCGGCAAGAGCTACCTTTCTTGCATGCAACAGGCAGGGGGTATATTTTCTTCCCCTTATACTGATCCTGCCGCCGCTGTTCGGTATAACAGGAGTACAGATAACACAGCCTGTATCAGACATACTGAGTTTCCTCACCTGCATCCCCTTCCTCTACTTTTTCATGAAAAAGCTGAACAGGCTTGAAAAAGAACAACTTTCCTGATGGCTGAAGGCGTGCTGCGTTTTAAGGAACGATCTCTGACTGAGGGAAATATAACCCCGCAGCTTATAAAATTCGCGCTCCCTTACATGTCTGCGAACCTTCTCCAGGCACTTTATGGAGCGGTCGATACAGTGATAGTCGGGCACTTCACAAACGCGGCGGGACTTTCGGCCGCCGCAATAGGAAGCCAATTCATGTTCCTTATCAACGGCGTCATAATCGGTCTTTCAATGGGAGGAACGATCCTGATCGCCAGATATTTCGGTGCAAAATCAGATACTGACATCAAAGAGACTATAGGGACAATGTTTACTCTCTTTGCTATTGTAAGCATTGCTCTGACCCTGATAATGTTTGCTGCCGTAAAGCCTCTGGTAAGCCTTATTCAGACTCCCCCTGAGGCAGTCTCCCAGACAGAGGGATATATTTTCATAAGCTCCGCGGGCATTTCTTTTATGTTTGCATACAACGCACTCAGCGCTATGCTGAGGGGATTCGGGGATTCCAAAAGTCCGCTTGTCTTCGTTGCCATAGCATCAGTCTGCAACGTCATAGGCGATCTGATCCTGGTCGCTGTCTTCAAAATGGGCGCTCCCGGCGCTGCACTGGCTACAATACTCTCCCAGGGGCTGAGCGCAGTCCTGGCTGTTATATATCTGAAAAAACAAAGTTTCCATTTCGACTTCAAGCTCGACAGTTTCCGCATCAAGAGAGAAAAACTTAAAAACCTGCTCAAAATAGGGCTGCCTATGTCTGTCCAGATGTCAATGACAACAGTTTCATTCATGTTCATAATGGCCACTGTAAGTGTGATGGGTGGCGTTGTCGCATCCGCTGCCATCGGTATCACCTCAAAGATAAACGGGTTTGTAATGCTCCCTCCCATCGCCTTTTCAGCTGCTATCTCTGCGATGGTCTCGCAGAATATGGGGGCCGGCCGGCCCAAAAGGGCAATAAAATGTCTATACGTCGGGATCTCGGTCACGTTGATATTCGGAGTGATATCGTTTGCCCTGCTTCAGTTCTTTTCTCCGGCTGTAATAAAAATATTCACTCCTGATATAGAGCTGATAAGAGCGACTTCCCTCTACCTGAAGTCGTTCAGCATCGACTGCATCCTTGTATGTTTCGTCTTCTGCCTCAACGGATTTTTCAACGGATGCGGGCACACGAGGTTCAGCATGGTCAACAACCTGATGGCCGCGTTTTTGATAAGAGTTCCTGCAACCTGGCTTTTAAGCAAAATTCCAGGAGCAGATCTCTTCAGCATAGGCTTCGCGACCCCCATGTCATCACTGCTCTCGATCACCATAGGTATAATATATCTGAGAAGCGGAAGATGGAAAAGTCTTAAACTTTCATAAGGAGATGAACGTATGCAGAAACTGGATGAAATAATTTTGAAAAGGCAAAGCTGCCGGAGCTACGAGACAAAGCCTGTGACAAAGGAAGATATAAGCAAATGTCTTGATGCCGCAAGACTGGCCCCGTCGGCCTGCAACAGCCAGCCATGGAAATTTACGGTGGTCACTGAACCGGAAACGAAAGCGAAGCTCGCCAACCTTCTGCAGATCGTGGGAGGAAACAAATTCGCAGACGCGGCTCCGGTGCTTATAGCAGTCAGTGAAGATGAATGCCCCAAACTTATGCCGGGAGTGCTTGAGAGATGGAGCTGCAAACACTTTGCCCATGGCGACATCGGCATAGCAATAGCACACTTCACGCTGAAGGCTGCAGAATCAGACCTTGCAACATGCATAATGGGAACCTTTGAGGACAGTGATGTTAAGGAACTGCTCAACATCCCCAGGGGAGACACTGTACGGGCGGTAATTGCCCTCGGTTATCCGTCGGACGATAAGATAAGGGATAAAAACAGGAAAGAACTCAGCGAGATAGTCCGTTTTATCGATTAAAAGAAAAAGCTCACTCTATTTCCAGAGTGAGCTCAGTTTGGCATATTCTGTATCATCTTCCATGTGCCGCAGTGAGTGCAGGAAACGCCTGCCCTCACTGCAGAGCATTTCCTGAGTGAGGCAGCGCACCCGGGTGCGCGGTATGGCGTGTAAGAACTCTGACTCCACATGAACAGGCGCAAGCCCTTCGCTGACTTTATCCGGCACAGTATCCAGCGCCCAGCTGAAGAAGACCGCGTGGTTCGTGTGGTCGTTGACGTCCAGATCCTGCCAGCGGACCTTCCACTTCTCCTCAATCTGAGGATCTGTAAGATCCGGTACTTTCACGTCCTCGGGAAGCACTTCCGAGACCCTCTCCATGAAGCCCGTCATCAGCTCGCTTTTGTCAAGGCGGATCGGTCTTTCCCTTTTAAGGTCCAGGAGCACCCACCACGTATAGGCTGAGCCGAGAAAATCTCCCGCTCCGTTCCAGAGCTTGTACGAACGCAGCGAATAGAGGTTGCGGAAGGGTTCGGCGTAGGTCTTTATCCTTATCGTCCCGTCATCTTTAGTCGGATATTTCTCCAGGTCGATGCGGTATTTCCTCAGGACCCAGGTAACGTCGTGCTCGAGGGTCTGCCTGACTGAGAGGTTGTATTTTGAGGCATCGATGTCAGCCATCTCCTGGAACATTTCCAGCAGCACACCGAATTTAAGCCTGCCCTTCGGGTCGATCCCGCTGAAGGGGATCTGGTTTTCGAGATCAGTCATCCAGGTAGCAGTCGAAGTATCCCTGAATGTAGACGACGGGCGTACCCTTGTCACCTGAGCCTGAAGTTAGGTCGCAGAGGGAGCCAATGAGGTCAGTCATGCGTCTTGGCGTGGTCCCGAGTGTGCAGTGTCCGTACTTGTCCATCTCGCCCTTTGACTCGATGGCCTCTCGGATAGCGTCGGAGGGGTCCTTGTCCCCCGCGTTGTCTGCCACGTACTTGAACTTTATCTCCTTAGGCATCCCGCTGAGTCCGTCGGTATAGCCGGGCGAGACCACGGGATCCGCAAGCTCCCATATTCCGCAGACGGGATCCTTGAAAGCCCCGTCCCCATAAACGAGCACCTCAATTTTTTTGCCCGTGCGGTCAAAAAGCTCCTTTTGGAGCTCTCTCACGAAGGCATCGCAATCGCGTGGGAAGAGCTTCACAGAGTTGTCGTTTGTATAGTTGGATCCAAGCAGGCCGTACTGCTCGTTGAAGCCTGCCCCATCCCTTATGGGTGAGCTGCATATCTCATCAAGCGAGATCACATTTGCCCCTGCTTTTTCAAGGATATCCCTGTGGAGCTTCCTGGTATGTATACTTGCCACTATCACTGTATTTGAGAAACTGAGCGCAGCAAGGGGATTATTGGCGAAATGTACGGATACCTTTTCAGGGTCTATCGATTTGTAAAGCTGCACGTAATCGACGCCGGTAAAGGGATGTCTGCATTCCCCGAAGACCTCGTAATACTCTTTTTCATCAAAGCTGTCGCAGGACAGTCTGTCACTGTTGAGGTAAAAATTCATCGGATCAATGACCTGGTTGCCAACTTCATCCGATGGATAGGAGAGAAATACACGAACCTTGCCCCTGACACCGTTCACTATCCCCCTGAGCAGCTGATGAAACCTGTTTCTGCTCAATATGGGGAAAATGATGGAGACATCACCTTCCGGGACCCTTTTTTTTACATCCTCAGATATATCAGAAAGGGTCACATAATTTCCCTGAGACCGTGCAACAAGTGATTCCGTCACTCCAACTATATCACTGTCCCTGATAACGAACGGATCCCTCTCATTTTCAGATGCGGCAACGATCGTATCGGAAATTATATTTATCAGATCTGCACCTTTAGTTATTACCGGCAGACGGATACCTCTGGAAGCTGCTCCAACATAGCGCATGATATCTTTCCTCCCAAAACGGGCATATTT